>NZ_JACIFP010000001.1:1821340-2124896 GCF_014197435.1 Gordonia humi | reverse complement strand
GGCGACGATGAGGTCCGGTTCGGCGATCACTGCGGCGGCGATCAGAACGCGTTGGCGCATCCCGCCGGACAGTTCGTGCGGATAACGCCGATAGACGGCTTCGACATCCCGGAACCCGACGGTCTCGAACACGTCCAGCACACGTGTGCGACGCTGGCCGGCGTCGAGGCCGGTGTGGAGGCGGAGCACGTCCTCGACCTGGTGTCCGACGCGTCGGAGGGGGTCGAGGGACACCGTGGGGTCCTGCGGGATGAGACTGAGTGTCGATCCGCGCACGGCCCGCCAGCTCTTCGCGTCGAGCGTCGTCAGATCCTGGCCGTCGAAGGTGATGTCGCCGCCGATCACTTCGCCGTTCTCGGGAAGAAGGCCCAGAATCGCGTGACCGGTCGTGGTCTTTCCCGAACCGGACTCGCCGACCAGCGCCAGCACTTCGCCGGGGCGCACGTCGAAGTCGACGCCGTGGACCACCGGCAGCGCTCGGCCGGCGAGCGCTGAGCGGCCGGATTCGCCCGTGCGATAGCCGACCTGCAGACCACGGACGGACAGGAGAGGAGTGTCGCTCATGATGTGCTCCGGTTCTGAAAGTGACGAGAGACCTGGTTGGCGGCGAGTACGACGACTGAGATCGTCACCGCCGGGAAGAGGATCAGCCATTCGCGGGTGGCGATGTACTTGCGTCCGTCGGACACCATCAGCCCCCATTCCGGGTCTGGCGGTTGAGCTCCGAGCCCGAGGAAGCTCAGCGAGGCGATCCAGATGATCGCGATTCCGAACTGCACCGTGACGAGGGCGGCGGTCGGACCGATGGAGTTGGGAATCACGTGCCGACGCAGAATCGACCACGTCGATGCTCCACTGGTGACGGCTGCCTCCACGTAGCTGCTGACGCGCACGCTGAGGATCTCCGATCGGATCAGCCGGGCGAAAGTCGCCGCCGACGTCAGACCGACCGCGAAGGCCGCGGGTACCAGTCCCGCGTCATCGGTCCCCGCCGTGTAGATGACCACGATCGCGATCGCCAGCAGGAAGCTCGGAATCGACAGCACGACGTCGATTGCGCGCATCACCGTGTTGTCGACGAATCCGCCGAACCAGCCGGCGACGGTGCCGAGCGCGGACCCGACCACCACACCGACGGCGACCGCCAGCGCCGCTCCCGCGAGAGACGCGCGGGCCCCGTACACGGTACGGGCGTATACGTCGCGCCCCAGCAGGTCGGTGCCGAACCAGTGCGCGCCGGACGGCGACTGCAGGCGCTGGCTCTGGTCGACACCGAGGGGGTCGTAACCCGTGAACAGCCCGGGCGCGATCGCCCACGCCACCGCCAGCAGCAGGACTGCCGAAGCTAGGGCGAACGCCCAGTTTCCGCGGAGCCGGCGCCCGATATCGGCGAGCCTGCCGGTGGCGGCTCCGTGCGTGGTGGAGATCGTCACGGCATGACCGCCTCGACAGGGAGGTCGGACGTTGAGGTGCGTCGACCTGTCGGACGTCGCGCCAGTACGCGCCATGCGGCGGAGACTCCGGCGGAGGTCGGTATCAGGATCCGCGAGTCGATGACCGGGTACACCAAATCGACGACGAGGTTGACCAACACGTAAGCGGCCGCCGCGACCAGCACGACGCCCTGCAGCACCGGCAGGTCCTGAGTGCTCACCGCGGACACCGTCAGCTGACCGATGCCCGGTCGAGCGAAGATCGCTTCGGTCACGACGGATCCCGCGATGAGCTCACCGACCGCGAGACCGAGGAGCGTCAACACCGGCAACGACGAATTGCGCAGCACGCCATGAGTGAACACGTACGGTTCGGCCGCACCGCGCGCGTAGAGGACGTGCACGAACGCCTGCTTGCGCGTCGCTTCGATCGACCGGCCGAACACCTGCGCGAGGGGAGCGGACACGAAGACGCCGAGGGTCACGGCCGGAGCGATGAGCGCGGTGAACGTACCGTCGTCGGCGGCCGGGATGACGAACAGTTTGAACGCGAAGACCTGCAGGATGACGATGCCTACGACGAAGGTGGGGACCGAGGCGAACAGTACCGGCACCGCGGTGGCCGCCGTGCGGATCCAACGACTCGACGCGTACTCACCGAGCAGAGCCAAGACGGCGGCGACGACGATGCCGACGACCAGCGCCGCGCCGGCGAGTGCCGCCGTGCTCGGCAGCACTTCGGCGATCAGGTCGATCACCGGACGGCCGTTGGTGATCGAGAAGCCGAGATCACCGTGCGCCAACGCGCCGAGGCCGTGCAGGTACTGCTCGACGACCGGCCGATCCAGACCGTAGTACTCGAGCAGTGCGCGCGCGGACTCCGGCGACATCTGTGCCTCCGGACTCTGGATCTTGTTGGTCACCGCGTCGCCGGGCAGCGCACTGAGCAGAACGAACGACAAGGTATACGCGGCGAAGAGGACGAGGATCGCGGCGGCCGCCCGCCGTAGGACGTAGGCGCGCATGTCAGTTGCCTCCCGAGGTGAGCCAGGTGTCGTAGAACCACGAGCGCGCGGTCGACTCGGTACCGAATCCGTGAACGCTCGGCGCCAGGGCGAACACCTGGGTCTCGTCGTACAACGGAATCGAATAGCCCTGCTCGAAGATGTACGTTTCGAGGTCAGCGATCCGGCTCTTCCGCTCGGCCGGATCCCGCTCGGCGGCCTGCGCCGCGATCAGCGAGTCGAGTTTCGCATCCGGGACCGGGTTCTTCAACGAATTCTGCTGGTCAGAGCCGTAGGTGATCGCTAGGACGCCCGGCTCAGCCGTCGAGTTCTGTCCCTGCGTCAGATACCAGTTCTTGCCTGTCGCGAGCTGCGACTCGTACTCGGTGAGCGAGGGACTGGTGAGCGTGATCTCGACCCCGGCCTTCCGCCACTGCGACTGCAGCACCTCGAGCACAGACTGCGACACCTGGTAGTACGGCGCGACGCGCAGCGGGAGGGAGAGTCGTTGGCCGTTCTTCGAACGGATTCCGTCGGAGCCGACCTTCCAGCCCGCCTCATCGAGCAGGTCCTTGGCCTTGTCCAGGTCGTAGCCGAGGAATCGGCTCGAGTCGGCGCGCAACGGAGTGCCCTTGACGAGCGCGCTCGTCGGAATCGGATAGCTCGGTGACAGCGCCGTCTCGTTGATCGCCTTGCGATCGGTCGCAGCCTGCAGCGCGAGCCTCACTTGCTTGTCGCGAATCGGGGAGTCCTCATTAAGGGTCGCAGTGAGATCGTTGGTCTCGCCTTGGACTGGAACCGCGAGAATCTCGCCTCCACCCGCGGAGACCGTCTCCTCGTCGTAGGGCGCGATGTTCCGAGCGATCTGCGCGTCGCCCGTCGTCAGAGCACCGACGCGCGTTCCACCTTCGGCCACCGTTTTGAACACGACCTTGTCCAGGTACGCCTTGCCCTGGTGCGTCGACCCGCCGGGCGCCCAGTCGTAGTCGTCGCGACGCGTCAATGTCACTCCGTTGGTGCCGTCCACCGAATCCACGACGAAAGGTCCGGTGCCGACCCAGTTCTTGAGGTCGCTCTGTCCGTTGAGGTCGCGGTCGAGGAACGAATTGGCGAGAATGGAACTCGCCCGATAGTTCGAGAAGAGCTGAAGGAACGCCGCATTCGGCTCGGTCAGTCGCACGACAACGGTCTTCGCATCGGGAGTGTCCGTGCCCGCGTAATTCAGCCAGAACGGATCCTTGGTGATTCCTCGGTTCTCGTCGCCTATTCCGTGCTGGTCGAAGTTGCGTTTGACCACTGCGGAATCGAGTGGCGTCCCGTCGCTGAAAGTCACGCCGTCCTTCAGGGTGAAGGTGTACGAGAGTCCGTCGTCGGATGTCGTCCAGGACTCGGCGAGCCACGGCTTGTATTCGCCGGTCTTCGGGTCTTGCCAGATCAGACGCTCAGCGATGTTGTTGGCGACCTGGCTGTTCGACCACAGCGAGTTCGTCGGCTTCCACGCGTCGTACTGCACGGGATCGTAAAAGGTGAGAGCACCGCCGTACGTGGGCGTGCCACCGTCATTCGAGTCCAGGCGTTGGCCGCACCCGGCCAGCGCCGCGATGACACTACCGGCCACAACGAGTGCAGCGCCATTCTTCCAGGCGTTCGATATCACGATCGTGTCCTTTCACATGCACACATACGAATAATCTCCGGGAACCAGATTTCCCACCGGGTTCATAGACGTTTCCTCCGACGAGAATCAGCGTTCTCGCCGGCAATTCGGAGACAGACTTCACTGCCGGTGGAATCGTGTCCTTCAGGGGCGAATGACCCGATTCGGTCTGCCGGACCAACAGATTTCCACTGAAGTCGAACACTATCCGCAGCCCTAGGCCGCCGCCCTCCTTCAAATCGCACAGAGTCTTACTCTCGATTTGGATTCACGACGCACAAAACGGTCGCGCGCGGTCGAGTCGTCCGAGTAGCTTTCGACGTCAGGCTCGCCGAGTCGTCCGCATAGGCGTGCCGACCCCCATCCGTCCGGTGCGT
This sequence comes from Gordonia humi, assembly GCF_014197435.1. Lineage (NCBI taxonomy): Bacteria > Bacillati > Actinomycetota > Actinomycetes > Mycobacteriales > Gordoniaceae > Gordonia > Gordonia humi. The sequence continues at coordinate 2,120,425 of NZ_JACIFP010000001.1, read as the reverse complement.
TCGGCGGTACTCGGTCGGCTCCCCTCGTCACCCCTCCCATGTCTCACGTGCAGCGTGAGGAAAGGACGTTGCCAGATGACTGCCGCGTTTGCGGACCACCGAACAGAGGGAGACGTCGACGACGACCACCCGTTCATCGGACGGGTGCAGCGATACGCCGACACTGTGCTGGCGCCGTCGGCACTGCACACCGACCGACACGGGGTACCCGCCGACCGCGTCGCGGACCTGTCCGACCTGGGCCTCCTCAATCATCTCGCACCATCTGCGTTCGGTGGTGCCGCTATCGGCCGCGCCACGGACCGCAGGATCCACGAGATCCTGTCTGAGGCCTGTCTGAACACGTGGCTGGTATGGACGCAGCACGCGCCCGTCGTCGCTCGGGTCGCAAAGGCCGCCGCGAGCGACCGCATCACGGGACCGTTGGTCATGGAGATCCTCTCCGGCCGACTGCTCCTCGGCGCCGCTCTGAGCGATGTACGGGGCTACCCAGACCGTCATGTGTCGGCTCGCCCGACGTCGGGCGGATGGATCTTGTCCGGCACCGTCTCGTGGGTGAGCGGATGGGGGCTGAGTTCTGCCCTGCTCGTCTCCGGCGTCCATGCTCAGACCGAACGCGTGGTGACCGCGATCGTGCCCGTCAGCGGTCGTATGACGGCGTCGCCGTTGGATCTGCACGCCGCGCACGGCAGTCGTACTGAGCGGGTCCGCATCGACGATGTCTTCGTTCCCGACGACAGTGTTCTCGACGTGGAACCGCTCGCCGACTGGAACGTCGTCGACCGCGCGTCGGCGAGCGATGCCCGGGCACACCATTTCGGGGTGGCGGCCGCGATCCTCCGCGAACTGTCCGACGAATCGAACCCGCGCGCCGTCGACGTCGCCGCCGTATGGCGGCCACGCCTGACCCGGCTCCGCGCCGCTGCGTACCGGCTCTCCGACGAGGCCGCGAGCCGAGGCGACATCGCGTACCGCGTCGCGGAGCGTCTGGCGACCAGGGTCGCGGTCGGCGAGGCGCTGGCCACTATCAGTCGAGCACTCGTCATCACACGTGCCGGCCGTGGGCTAGCTGCAGACGACACCGCACAACTCCACGCACGCAACGCACTGTTCGTCCTGGTCCAGGGCCAGCGCTCGGACATTCGGGACGCTCAGCTCGCCCAGCTCGCCCGCTGACCCCTTCCCGCCCCACGATCGGAGACTCACCGATGAGTTCACAGTTCCTCTGGTACATCCCCAACGAGGTCAGCCCCGGCCATCGCGGCGACGACGCCGTCGGCGACCACAACAGCCTCGAAGCCCTCTCCGCCCATGCCGTCGCGCTTGAAGACCATGGCTGGTCCGGCGCACTCATCGGCACCGGTTGGGGGCGACCCGACACGTTCACGGTCGCCGCATCGCTCGCCGCACGGACGACGACATTCCAACCGCTGGTCGCGATCCGCCCGGGATACTGGCGGCCGGCCAACTTCGCATCGGCCGCCGCCACCCTCGACCACCTCAGCGGCGGACGACTGCGCATCAACATCGTCTCGGGCAAGGACGATCTCGCCGCATACGGTGACGCCGACGCGGCCCAGGCGGACCGATACGACCGGACCCGCGAGTTCATCGAGCTGACCAGGAAGCTGTGGACGCAGGAGGACGTGACATACCGCGGCGAACATTTCGAGGTCGAGAACTCCACGGTGGTGCCCCGCATCGAACAGCGTGGTGATCGAGTGCACCCGACCATCTATTTCGGCGGCGCGTCCGCAGCTGCGGAGAAGGTCGCTGCACAGCAGGCCGACGTTCAGCTGTTCTGGGGAGAACCGCTCGACGATGTCGCCGAACGCATCGATCGGCTCAAGTCTTTGGAGGCGACCCAGTGCCGTGATCTACCGCCGCTCGAGTTCGGTCTTCGCGTCACCACTGTCGTACGGGACACGTCCGAGCAGGCCTGGGCCGATGCACAGGCGCGGGTCGCGGCGATGGCCGAGAACGCCGCCCGCTCCGACCGACCGGCACGGGTCGGGGACAACCCGCACCGCAGACGCGCCGTCGGGCAACAGCGGCTGTACGATCTCTCGGCGCGCGGCGACGTACTGGACGACAATCTGTACACCGCACCGGCCCGGGTCGGTGGCGGCGGTGCGGGCAGCACATGGATCGTCGGCTCGGCGGCCGAGGTCGCCAAGACGCTCAAGCGATACGAAGATCTGGGCATCTCTCATTTCGTTCTGTCCGACACCCCGTATCGCCGAGAGATCGAACGCCAGGGGCGGGATCTCCTACCACTCCTTAAAGGATGATCGCCCAGCTTCGACCACGCCCCTGGCGCACACCCGGCTCGCGGCAGCTCCTGGTCGCAGCGTTCTCGCTGACGAGCATGATCGGCTTCATCGCCATGATTCAGATCCTTCCGGTCGTCCTTGATCCGATGGCCGACGAACTCGGGGTGTCGCGGACCGCTGTCGCCGGCGCATCGACTGTGTCGACACTCGTCGGAGCCGCCGCCGCATTTCCGGTCGGAGTCGCACTCGATCGGCACGGCGGACGTGCGTTGATGACTGCGGGCTCGGTGATCGGAGCGGTCGGAGTGCTGCTGTGGTCGCACGCCGCGTCGCTCACCGTGGTCTACGGCGCTTTCGTGCTGATCGGAATGTCGATCGTGATGTCGACGTACGAGGCCGCGTTCGCGGTCATCGTCGTCGCTACCTCAGTGGAACATCGCGATCGCTCGATACTCGCGGTGACGATGATCGCCGGGCTCGGCACCTACGCGGTGTACCCGCTGATGGGGTGGCTGAATGCGACGCTCGGCTGGCGGTCGACACTGATCGTCCTGGCGGCGGTCATGCTCTCGGTGTCGGTGCCCGCGCATCTGTTCGCGCTTCCGAGCGGGGACGATCACCGGGCGCGCGTGCAGCATCGGCCGGGTTCGTCAGTGGGTGCCGCGGTGCGCAGCACCGACTTCTGGCTGGTACTGGTCGCCTTCGTCGCTCAGGCCGCGTCGGTGTCGGCGTTTCTCCTATTGGTCGTCACCTATCTGCGAGACGTCGGGCATTCCGAAGCGGTGGCCACGTCGATCCCGATCGCGATCGGCGTCCTCCAGGTCTTGTCCCGGTTGATGATCAGTGCGTTCGTCCGGGTTCTGTCCATGACGGTGGCGTCGGCGATCGCGTTCGCGATCCAGGGCGCCGGGTTGCTGCTGCTCCCCCTAGCAGGTCTGTCGATCCCGTTGACCCTGCTGTGTGTGGCCGCTGTCGGCTTGGGTCAGGGCATCGGGGTGATCGCCCGGCCGTCGATCGTCGCGGACTCCTTCGGCATAGCTCGATTCGCCAGTGTTCTCGCGATCATCTCAGTTCCGATCGCCTTAGCTCGCGCGAGTAGTCCGCTGGTCGGCGCCTGGCTCGGCGACTGGCGGTTCCTCGTCGTGTCGGGAGCGATCGCGCTCATCGGCGCGGGGGCGCTCCTGCCCCTCACACGGAGGCCTGGACCGTCCCGACGCACCGACTCCACATCGCCGGACCCCACCGTGCGCGAGCGCACCGTCCCCGCGGGCTGAACGTGAACGGAGTCGGCGGCCACTTCCGTGCTACTCGAGCAGCCCGAGCGCGATCCCGTCGAGGATGTCGTGTTCGGAGACGACCATCTCGGTGATGGCGGCGCGATCGGCGAAGTTGCGAGCCAACTCCTGCGTGACGAGTGCGCCGCCGCCGATCACGTCGGCTCGACCCGGATGCATCGGCCCCAGCGCCAGACGCTCCGCGCGGGTCATCGACACGATCTTCGAGCACAGCCTGTGCAGGTCGGCCAGCGGAATCCGCGACAGGTGGATCACGTCGGGATCGTAGTGGTCGAGTTCGGCGTGCAGCGCGGCGAACGTCGTGAGCGTTCCCGCAACGCCCACCCACGTCCGCGCGGCCGAGACGTCCACGGCGGCGAACGCCTTCGCCAGCTCCTGCCGGGCATAGCCGACGGCGGCGTCGACCTCGTCGAGGGTCGGCGGATCGGACGCCAGAGCACGCTCGGTCAGACGGACGCAGCCGATGTTCGTCGAATAGGCACCGGCGACGACGGCGTCCCCGCCGCTCACCGATCCGACGACCACCTCGGTGCTGCCACCGCCCAGATCGGTGACGACGAACGGTCCGTCGGCGGGGTCGAGGTCGCCGACCGCGCCGCGGAACGACAGGCGGGCCTCCTCCTCGCCGGAGATCACCTCGGCGACGGCGCCCGGCTGCACCTCCCCCAGCAGACCGGCGGTCATCGCGAAGAACTCGTCGCGGTTGCCGGCGTCACGGGTCGCCGACGTCGCGACCATCCGAACACGGTCGACGCTCGCATCGATCATGTCGTCGACGTAGTCGGCCAGCGCGGCACGCACACGTTCGATGGCCTCCGGCGCGAACTCGCCGGTCGCATCGACCCCCTGCCCCAGACGGACCACCTGCATGTCGCGGGCCACGTCGACGAGTGAGCCGTCGTCGGCGGGCTCGGCGATGAGCAGGCGAATCGAGTTGGTGCCGCAGTCGACGGCGGCGACGCGGGTCATTCGGCGGAGTCCGGCAGCGCGGGCCAGTCGGCGGGCACCGCGACGCCGCGCAGCTTCTCCACATCGGCGAGCATCGCGACGGCCTCGTCGCCGAGCGGGTTGACGCCCGGCCCCTTGGCCAGCGAGTGCGCGACCAGGACGTGCAGGCACTTCACCCGGTCGGGCATGCCGCCCCCGGTGAAGTCGGTGCCCAGCGACTCGATCTCGTCGCGTTCGGCGAGATAGCTCCGGTGCGCACTCAGATATCCTGCGGCGAGTTCATCGTCGTCGGCCAGACGTGCCTGCATCTCGCGCATCACGCCGCCGGACTCGAGACGGCTGCACGCGCCGGTCAGCCGTTGGTCGGTCAGATAGTAGAGCGTCGGAAACGGGGTGCCGTCGGGCAGCCGCGGCGCGGTCTTCACCACCGCCGGCTCACCGTCCGGGGTCCGGTAACTCACTTCAAGAACGCCGCGCGGCGTCCGTCCGAGCTGTCGCTCGACGGCCGCGAGGTCGTTGTCGGAAACGCTCACTTGCCCTCCGGCGGTGTGGACACCGCATCCCACATGTTCTGGTACCACGGATTGGATTCGCGCTCGCGTTCGGCGCGTTCCGCGGCTTCCTGCTGTTCTCTGCTCGGCGCGATGACGATCACCTGACGTTCCCCGCGTTTGACCATCTGCAACCGCTTACGTGCCTGCGCCTCGATGTACGCCGGGTCGTTCTGCTCGACCACCTTGCGCTCGTATTCGGCGACTTCCGCCTGCAATGCGGCGTTCTCGGCCCGCAACTCGTTGAACTCGCTGCGCTGCGAGAGATACGTTCGGACGGGGACGGCCAGCGTCAGCGCGAGGAAGACGACGACCAGGGTGATCACCGCGGCGCGCTTCGGATCGACGCGCCCCAGCCTCGACACGATGCCCGGCCTGCTCCCCCGAGTGCCGCCGCGACCGCGCGTCGACCGGCGATACGGTTGGGCCTCCTCGACGGGCGGGCGCGACGGATTCTCCGAGACGGCGTCGGCGAGCGCTCCGAGATCGTCGTCGTGCTGGTCTCGACTCCGGACGCGGCGGGTGGTCGGACGCGCCCGGCCGGGCCGGTCGGCCCGTCGGGTGGTCCGGCCCCGGTTGCCGCGTCCGGAAGTCGATTCAGCCATTCGTGCCGACCGCTCAGGCCTCGAAGCGCGGGAACGCCAGGTCGCCGGCGTACCGGGCGGCGTCGCCGAGTCCCTCTTCGATGCGCAGGAGCTGGTTGTACTTGGCGACGCGCTCCGACCGGGCCGGCGCACCGGTCTTGATCTGGCCGCTGCTGCACGCGACGGCCAGATCGGCGATGGTGGTGTCCTCGGTCTCGCCCGAGCGATGGCTCATCATCGTCTTGTAGCCCGCGTTGTGGGCCAGCGCGACAGCGTCGAGCGTCTCGGTCAGCGTGCCGATCTGGTTGACCTTCACCAGCAGCGCGTTCGCGATGCCCTTGGTGATGCCCTCTTCCAGGCGCTCCGGGTTGGTGACGAACAGGTCGTCGCCGACGAGCTGCACCTTGTCGCCGATGGCCTCGGTGAGCGCGGCCCAACCGGTCCAATCGTCCTCGGCCAGTCCGTCCTCGATCGAGACGATCGGGTAGTCGGCGACGAGCTTGCGGTAGAACTCGATCATCTGGTCGGCGGTCTGCGCCGATCCCGAGAACTGGTACGCACCGTCGCGGAAGAACTCGGTCGAGGCCGAGTCGAGAGCGACGACGACGTCGCTGCCGAACTTCAGACCGGCGTTGCCGACGGCGGTGGCGATGACGTCGAGGGCGGCCTCGGTGTTCGGCAGGTCGGGGGCGAAACCGCCCTCGTCGCCGAGCGCGGTGCTCATGCCCTGCTTGTGCAGCACCGACTTGAGTGCGTGGTACACCTCGGCGCCCCAGCGCAGCGACTCCTTGAACGTGGGAGCACCGATCGGCGCGATCATGAACTCCTGGAAGTCGATGCCGTTGTCGGCGTGCGCGCCGCCGTTGATGATGTTCATCATCGGGACCGGCAGGATGTGCGCGTTGGGTCCGCCGACGTAACGGAACAGCGGCAGGCCTGCCGACTCGGCGGCCGCGCGTGCGACGGCCAGCGAGACGCCCAGCAGAGCATTCGCGCCCAGACGCGACTTACTCGGGGTGCCGTCCAGGTCCACCAGGGTCTGATCCAGGACACGCTGATCGTCGGCCTCGATGCCGATCACCTCGGGGGCGATGTCGCCGAGCACCGCCTCGACGGCCTTGGTGACGCCCTTGCCGAGGTACCGGTCACCGCCGTCACGCAGTTCGACGGCCTCGTGCTCACCGGTCGACGCACCCGACGGGACGGCCGCCCGCGAGAACGTGCCGTCGTCGAGGACGACCTCCACCTCGACGGTCGGGTTGCCTCGGGAGTCGAGGATCTCGCGCGCGCCGACCTGCTCGATAATTGCCACTTGTTCCAGCCCCATTCAGATGGTCGCGGGTGACGCCTGGACAGACGTCGTCTTCGGTACGCCTACTAGGGTAATGGCTCGCCGCGGCGATGCCCCGTCAGTACCTGACGTTGACCGAGTACGCGTTGGCGTGGTTGCGCACCCGCAGGACGTAGTCCATCGAGTTGTTGTAGGTCAGGATCGCCTTCTCCCATCCTTCCGGCGTGGTCATGTCGCCGCCGGAGGACACGCACAGGTAGCGGGCTGCCGAGAGGGCGGCGTCGTCGATGTTGTCGGGGTCGGCCTTGCCGTCGCCGTTCGCGTCGACGCCGAAGCGCTTCCACGTCTCCGGGATGAACTGGAACGGACCGACGGCGCGGTCGTACTCCTTGTCACCGTCGAGTCTGCCGTTGTCGGTGTCGCGGATCTCCCAGTTGCCGTTGGTCCCATCGAGTTGCGGGCCTCGGATCACCGGTCGTACATCACCGTTGGCGGCGATCTCGGAACCGCGGTGGGTGCCGTGTTTGGTCTCCACACCTGCGATCCCGGCGATGGTCGTCCAGGCGATGCCGCACTCGGGGTGCTGCTGCCGCTGTATCTCGGCGGCGTTGCCGTACGCCTCGAGCGCGACCAGGTCGATGCCGGTGTCCTCCGAGATCGGCGTCGCCCACTCACGGAGGGTCTCCGCGGTACGACCGGGCGCATCGATGTCGACGAACGGCTGCTGGACTCCCGGTCCCGGCGGCAGACCGTCGGGGATCTCGGGTCCGTCCCACGGCATCTCGATGTTGCAGGCGGTCAGCGAGACGGCTGCCAGGCCCGCCATCACAGGCAGGGTGAGGCGGCGCAGAGTGGTAGCCGTCGACACAGCTGATCAGTCCTTCCGAAGCGGGAGCGACACCTACGGTGCCATATCGAGGACATAACTCCCGGCGACCCGCCGAGGTTCCCGTAGCGTCACCCCTGTGAGTCAGATCAATCGGCGACGAGGCCGCCCGCCCGGGCCCGGCGTCGACCACGACGTGCGTCGCGAGGAACTGCTCGACGCCGCCGAACGGGCGATCGCCCATACCGGCGCGGGAGCCTCGCTCGCGGACGTCGCCGCGCAGGCCGGGCTCACCAGGTCGGCGGTGTACGCGGCCTTCGCCGACCGCGACGCGGTGCTCGACGCGCTCGCCGCTCGGCACTCGGGTCGGATCGTGGACGGCATGCGCTCGCTCGCGGCGGGCGACGACGATCCCCGCGCCCAGACCCGCGCCGCCGTCGACCTCCTCGCGTCCTGGTTCGACGATCATCCCGATCTCGCTCCCGTCCTGGCGGCGCGGTGGCACACCGACGGGCGGTCGTTCGTCGAGACCACACTGACGCAGGTGCTGACCGCCGGATTCGCCGCACGCGACCTCGACCCGGCGCCCGCTCCCGTGTGGGCGCGCGCGATGGTCGGCGCCGTCGCCGCGAGCGTCGAGTGGTGGGCCGTCACGCGTGAGATAGGCCGCGACGAGCTCGTCGACCACGTGACCTCGCTGTTGTGGTCGGGACTGTCGGCGGCCAATCCCTAGCGCACCGCGCCGCACCACACCACACCACACCACACCACACCACACCACACCGAGACGATCCTTGACCTTCGTCTCACAAAAGAACACACTGTCTTTTATGGGGAACGTCACGGCGGAGCAAGCAGCAGCGATCACCGGCGCACGTAACTGGGAGACGGTCGCCGCGCAGCGGCCCGCGCGTGCCGCGAGCATGGCCGACGGCCTGATGAAGGGCGATCGCCTGGGCGACGCCGTCGTCGCGGAGTTCTTCGCCCGGCGCGGCGGCGCCGACGCCATGGAGTGGGGCGCGGTGATGGCCGCCCTCGACGATCCCGACTCCGTCACCGCGGCCACCCCCGCCCTGGCCGCCTTCCTCGAACATGTCCGCACTCCGCCGACCTGGTACGACCCGGCGCTCGCACACGCCGGGGCGACGGCCTGGTGGCGGTTCGGGTCACTGCAGTCGTCGACGCTCTACCAGTCGTTGATCTACGGCTATCAGGCTCGGGGGTTCACCCGGCCGCTCGCCGAGACCGGCCGACTCACCGAGGGGACCTGGGATCGCGTCCAGGCGACGGCCCGATGGGTCGCCCTGGCCACCGCTCCCGGTCACGCCGAACCCGGAGCGCCCGGGTGGGTGCAGACGCTGCGGATCCGCCTGGTCCACGCGATGGTCCGCTACCACCTGGTGCAGCGTCAGGGCTGGGACACCGCGCAGTGGGGAGTGCCGATCAATCAGACGTACAGCCAGTTCACGATCACCGCGGGCTTCCTGGCGCTGCCGTTGCGGGTCGGACACGACTTCGGGCTGCGGTACTCACACGCCGAGCGGGAGGCGATCACCCACATGTGGCGGTGGCTCGGATGGTTGATGGGCGTCGACGACGACCTGCTCCCCCGCAGTTTCGCCGACGCCGCCGAGATCGACGAGGTGGCCCGCGCATTCCGGATGGAGCCCGATCCGCACGCGCGGATCCTGGTCACCGCCCTGCTCGACGACGGCTACCGCACCGAGATCCCGTTACCGCTGCCTCCGCCGCTGGCGCAGGCGATCAACGGCGCCGTCCACAGCATGACCAGGCCACTGCTCCGGACCGTGTTCGCGAGCGTGTCGACCCGCTGGGTCGACGACGACGTCGCGGCCGCGCTGGGGCTGCGCGCCACGCCCCTGCACAACCTGGTCGTACTGGCTCGGCCGCTGGTCCGGTCCCGGGAGGTGTTGCGAGCGATGGGTGTGTTCGGCTCGGACAGTCGGATCGCCGAACGAGAGCTGCGGATGGTGACCACCCAATTGGGCATGGATCTGGCCGCACCCGACGCGGATCGGTACGGGAGAGTCGCATGACCGAGTTCCGACTGACCAGGGAACTGACGTGCTCGCCCGAGCGGGCGTGGACGATGCTCACCGATCCGATCCAGATGAACCGCTGGTCCACCGCGGCCATCGCGCTGCGTGCGCTCGGAGCCGGTGACCGCCCGGACGCCGTCGGTACGCTGCGGACGGTGACGCTTCCCGGTGGCCGGGTGCGGTTGAAGGAGGTCGTCGAACGCGTCGAGTTCGCCCGGAGCTTCTCCTACCGCGTGTACGACGGCGGTCCCGCACTGCTCGACCATTCGGGCACACAGGAGATCGTGCCGACGGCGTCCGGCTGCACGCTCACGTGGACGGTACGGATGCGGCTGGTGATCGGCCCGGCCACGCCGGTGATCGCGCGGACTGTGCGGCGCCAGGTGGCCGAGTCGCTGGATCTGCTCGCCGAGCTCACCCCGCCCGAGTCGGCCGTCGCGCCCGCAGCGACCCCTCGCACCATCCGTCTCCTGCCGCCGCTGCGCGAGGAGGCGTCGCGGATCTTGGACGGCCAGCGTGCGATCGCCGAGCGGCTCGCGGCGTCGAACGATCCGAAACAGTGGTTCGCGCGTGTGTACGCCTATGTCACCGAGGAGATGATCGCCGCGTGCGACCGCGGCGTGCTCGACCGTCCCGACTGGGTGCTCACGCTGATTCCGCGGTTCGACGCCTTCTACACACGCAACCTCGACGCCTACGAACGGGGCGAGGAGTGCGAGCCGATGTGGCAGCGGGCATGGTCGACGTGCGAGCGGCGGGACGAACGACGACCGCACCGTCCGGTGATGGCCGGGCTCATGTCCGGCGTCGCCGCACACATCGACGCCGATCTGCCGCGAGCGATCGCGCAGGTGCACCGGGACCGCTTCGCCGACTGTGATCTGCGCGAGTTCCTCCCGGACTACCTGCGCCTGGCGCCGGTGTTCACGGCGGCGTCCGACCGGCTTCTGGGCGATCTGCCCCGGTCGCACACGCCGTGGTGGACCGGTGTCGCCGCGCGGGTGCATCCGCAGGTGCGCGATGCCCTGATCGCGCGGAGGGGTTACGACGTCGCACGGCACAGGATGGCGGCGTTCGCCTCGGCCGTCGCCGATTCGTGTGACGGACGCGCTGCCGAACCGAGGTGATCCGTCCCGGTCCGGTTATGGTGGGAAACGAGACGAAACCGACCTGAAGGACTGGTGAATGCGGATCCGACTGCCCTCGGCGGTGATCGCAGTGTGTGCGGTGCTCGTTCTCGGGACCGCCGCCTGCTCGTCCGACGACGAGTCCGACTCGGCGTCGTCTGCGACGTCCATCCCGGTCGACGAGCTGAACGCGCATCTGCCGTCCACGATCCGCGACTCGCACACGTTGCGTGTGGTGACTCATACGCCGTTCGCACCGATGGAGTTCTGGCGCGACGGCCGACTGGTCGGGTTCGATGTCGACGTGATGACTCGGGTCGCGAAACTGCTGGGCGTGGGAGTCGACCTCCGCGACGTCTCGTTCCCGGATCTGCTGCCGTCGGTCGTCGGCGGGTCCTCCGATGTGGCCGTGGCGGGATTGTCGGACACCGCCGCGCGCGAGGAGCAGGTCGACATGGTCACCTACCTGCGCGCGGGCACCCTGTGGGCGAGGAAGACGGGTGCCGACATCGGACCGCACGATGCGTGCGGGCGCCGCGTCGGCGCTCAGACCGGGACCGTCCAGTTGACGGTGGAGCTGCCGGCCAAGAGCCAGGCGTGCGAGACGACCGGCGAGAAGCCGCTGGAGATCGTCGGTTTCGCTTCCGAGATCGAGGCGATCGACGCGCTCAAGCGCGGCGACGTCGACGCGGTGTCGGCGGACTCGCCGGTCAGCGCCTACGCGGTCGAGACCTCGCACGGCGAGCTGGAGACCACCGGCGGAGCCTTCGACACCCGCCCGTACGGGTTCGCCGTCTCGCAGAGGTCCGAGCTCGGTCCAGTCCTGCGGGAGGCGGTGCAACATCTGATCGACTCCGGTGAGCTCAAGGAGATCGCCGGGCGCTGGGGACTCGAACGCGGTGTGATCAACAAGTCCGTCGTCAACTCGGCGATCAAGTGAGGACGACGATGCGCCAGATCCTCGCCGCGGTCACAGCCACCGCCCTGCTCCTGACCGCCTCGTGTTCATCCGGTTCGGACGACGACGCCGCGGTCGCCGCGGATCCGGGCAAGGCGGCCGCCGACTTCGACAAGGTCAAGGCCTCGACGAACGTCGATGCGACCCGCTACCTGTACCCGACCACCACCGGCGGCCGCGACGACGATCAGAACTGGGGCGACCTGTTCCTGCCGCCGGGCGAGCACGAGGAGGACTCGGTTCCGCTGGTGATCTTGATCCACGGCGGCGCGTGGAAGTCGGAGATCGGAGCGGACGTGTTCGTGACGTTCGCGCGCCGGCTGGCCGAACGGGGCCTCGCCGTCTACAACGTCGAGTACCGGCGCGTCGGCGCGGGCGGCGGGTGGCCGACGACGTTCGCCGACGTCGCCGCGGCCATCGACTTCATTCCCAAGGTCGACGCCGCCAATCCCGAGATCGACACCGACAACGTCGTCGTCGCCGGGCATTCCGCGGGCGGACAGCTCGCGATGTGGGTGGGCACCCGCCACAAGCTCGACGACGACGAGGTCGGCTCGCATCCCGCGATCCGGCCGAACCATGTGATCTCGTTGGCCGGGCCGTTGGACATGCGCGAAGCCGTCGAGCGCGGCGACGACAACATCGTCGGCGTGCTGGGTGGGACGCCGACGAAGTATCCGCAACGCTACGAGCAGGTCGATCCGATCCAGAACATCGATCCCGAGATCCCGACTGTCGCGATGAACGGCGACAAGGACAGGATCGTCCCCGCAGTCCTGGGCGAGAACTACGTGCGCGCGGCGAAGAAGGCCGGTGCACCGTCGACGTTCGTCATGGTCCCCGGCGGAACGCACACGTCCATCGTCGACAGTCGGAGCGACCAGTTCATCGGCGTACTCGAGATCATCAGCCGCGCCGCGTACAGCGACAGACGCGCCTGACCACCTCCGAGACCCCGCGTAGGCCGATAGACCTATTTCCAGCGGAGGCAGGCATCGGTTATTGTGAGCCGTTGCCTGTTAAGGCATCCCTTGCCTACATGAACTTAGCCTCACGAAAGCCGCAATCTCTTGATATCGACCATCACCGCAGAGGGTGCTCCGTCCATCGCCACCCAGATGTTCGGGAGCGGGCTCATCGGTGTGCGCGAGGGTCTCGAGACCGGGATCGTCGTGATGATCTTGATCGCGTTCGCGGTCAAGTCCGGTCGTCGCGACGCCGTCAAATGGATCTGGCTGGGCGTGCTCGCCGCCGTGGTGATGATGGTGGGCACGTTCCTCATCATCCAGTTCGGCACGTCGACGATGTCGTCGTTGGCGGCCGAGTTGATCGCGGGTATCGCGTCGCTGGTCGCCGTGGTGATCGTGACGTTCATGGTGTTGTGGATGCGGAAGGCCTCGGCGAGCATCTCCGGCGAGCTCAAGTCGGGTCTGACCACTGCGATGAGCGCGGGCGGGGCCGCGGTCACCGGGTTGGCGTTCCTGGCGGTCGGACGTGAGGGTTTCGAGACGGCGCTGCTGATGGTCGGTTACGCCGAGAGCAGTTCCAATGGTCCGTGGCCTCTGCTCGGACTGCTCGCAGGCATCGTCGTCGCCATCGGTCTCACGTTCCTGCTGTACAAGGGTGCGATCAAGATCAACTTCAACCGGTTCTTCTTCTACACCGGACTGTTCCTGATCGTCGTAGCCGCCGGTATCGCGTCGTACGGCGTGCGGGCGTTGCAGGTGTACGGCTGGCTGCCGGGTCTGCACGACATCGCCTTCGACATCACTTCGTGGTACGACCAGAGCGCTTGGTACGGCGAAGTGCTGCAGGGAATCTTCAACTTCCGGCCGGAGCCGACGGTGCTGCAGGTGTCGGTGTGGGCCGGCTACATCGTGATCGTCGGCACCGCATTCGTTCTACGCGGGACCAAGCCCAAATCGGCCGCATCCACGCCGTCGGCCTCTGCGCCCGCCGCTTCGTGATCTTCTCTCCGAAGTTCTCATCCCCGAAAGGAACCCTCATGGCCCCCTTGTCTCTGCTTCGCGGTCTTCGCACCGCGACGATCATCGGTCTGGCGGCTGCCACACCGATCGCGCTCGCCGCGTGTGAATCGAAGTCCGACGGCGAGGGCGCCATCAAGGTGACCTCGTCGAACGACGCCTGCGATCTGGACTCCACCGATCTGCAGACCGGGCAGGTCGATTTCGCCGTCACCAACTCGGGGTCGAAAGTCACCGAATTCTACGTGTACGGCAACAACAATCGAGTCCTCGGCGAGGTCGAGAACATCGGTCCCGGCCTCACCGGAAAGCTGGGCGTGGAGATCGTCGAGCCGGGTACGTACACCGTCGCCTGCAAGCCGGGCATGGTCGGCCAGGGCATCCGCAAGGAGGTCAAGGTGACCGGCGAGAAGAAGGAGAAGAGCGAGGCTCCGGCCGACGTCGAGGCCGCGAAGGCGCGCTACCTCGACTACGTGCGCGGCCAGGTGGACGGTCTCGTCGCTCAGTTGGAGACGTTCACCGGCGCCGTGAAGTCGGGTGACCTCGATGCCGCACGCGGCCAGTTCGGTCAGGTCCGCACCTTCTACGAGCGGATCGAGCCGGTCGCCGAGAGCTTCCCGGATCTGGATCCGAAGATCGACATGCGGTGGGACGACACCGAGGACGGCAAGGTCGAGTTCACCGGCTTCCACCGCATCGAACGCTTCCTGTGGCCGCCGAAGGCCGACGAGATCGGCGATGCTCCCGGACAGGTCTCGCCGGCCGATGCCGCGCAGGCCAAGACCGCGGACACGAAGGAAGCGATCGCGAAGATCGCCGACGGACTGCTCACCGATGCGAAGACACTGCAGACCGAGGTCAACAAGCCCGACTTCGAGTTCGAGACCCAGTCGTTCGTGCAGGGTCCGCAGGCTCTGGTCGACGAGATCGCTGCGACCAAGGTCGGCGGCGAAGAGGATCGCTACAGTCACACCGACCTGTTCGATTTCGCCGCCAACATCGATGGCGCCGAGACCCTCATCGCCGAGATGCAGCCGATGATCTCCAAGGCCAGCCCGGAACTGATGGACAAGATCACCGCTCAGTTCGAGGCCGTGCGCACGGGCATCGACGCCCTGCGTGAGGGCGACGGTTACAAGTCGTACGACCAGGTCGACGAGGCGACACGAAAGAGCCTGTCGGACAAGATCGATGCACTGTCGGCGAGCCTGTCGCAGGTTCCCGGGATCGTTCTGAACAAGTAAGCGGGTACATGAGCGAGGAGAGTTCCACGTCGTTCTCGCGCCGCGCCGTCCTCGGGGCGGCCGGTGCGGGACTCGTCGTCGGCGGCGCCGCCGGTGTCACCGGCGGCTACTTCGCCGGGTCGTCGTCCGACGACGGCTCCGGCGATCAGACTGTCGCGTTCCGCGGCGATCACCAGGCCGGGATCACCACCGAAGCGCAGGACAGGCTGCATTTCGCGGCGTTCGACGTCGTCACCGACTCGCGTGACGAACTGGTCGACATGCTCAAGAAGTGGACCGATGCCGCGGATCGGATGACCCGCGGTCTCGAGACCGTCGACGACGGCGCTCTGGGTCTGGGCGACTACACGCCGCCCGCCGACACCGGTGAAGCACTGGGACTCTCCCCCGCTCATCTCACCCTGACCATCGGCTTCGGTCCGGGCCTGTTCGGACCGAGCGCATCGGACCCGAACCGGAAGGACCGTTTCGGCATCGCCGCACGCAAGCCCGCGGCGCTGGCCGATCTGCCGATGTTCGCACAGGAGAAGATCGAACCGGGCCGCTCGTACGGGGACATCTGCATTCAGGCATGCGCGGACGATCCGCAGGTCGCCGTGCATGCGATCCGCAACCTGGCGCGTATCGGCGTCGGCGTCGTGTCGGTCCGCTGGTCGCAGCTGGGATTCGGCCGGACGTCGTCGACCACGCGCGGCCAGGACACCCCCCGCAACATGTTCGGATTCAAAGACGGCACGGCCAACATCCGCGCCGAGGACACCGGTGTGCTCGACGAGCACGTCTGGGTCGCCGAGGGCGACAATCCGCCTGCCGCGCAGTGGATGACCGGCGGCACGTACCTGGTGGCCCGCCGTATTCGGATGGACATCGAGCCGTGGGACCGCCAGAACTTGAAGGAGCAGGAGACTGTCATCGGTCGCACCAAGGGTGAGGGCGCGCCGATCGGCAAGGAGTCGGAGTTCGACGAGCCCGATTTCAATATGACGACGTACGGCGCCCCGATGATCGCCCGCACCGCGCATGTCCGCCTGGCTCATCCGGACCAGAACAACGGCGTCCAGATCCTGCGACGCGGCTACAACTTCACCGACGGCTCCGACGGCTTCGGACACCTCGACGCCGGCCTGTTCTTCATCGCGTTCAACCGCGACAGCTTCAAGCAGTTCGTCCCGATGCAGCAGACCCTCTCCCGCAAGGACGCGCTGACCGAGTACCTGATCCCCAACGGTTCCGCGATCTTCGCCGTCCCCCCGGGTGTGAAGGACGGCGAATGGTGGGGTCAGCGACTGTTCGCCTGACCCGGCTCTCCGCTGGTCGAGACCACGCCACACCGAACCTCACTCGGTGAACACGAACGACCTCACCTTCTCGGTCGCGAGCGTCACCAGCATCGCACCGTCAGCCGACCAGCCCGCCATGAACGCGGTGCCACTCTCGTCGCCGAGGTAGCGCTTCGCCATGCGTTCGGTCACCGACCTGTCGGGATCGCCGAAGGTCACCGATCCCTCCACACTCACGTATTCGTACGGCGGCTCCTCGCGTTGAACAGTGAACGTCGCCCGGCCGGCACGACGGAGCAGTTTTCCCTTCAGCGAGTCGACGCCCATTCCGATGACGACGTTGCCTGCATCGTCGACGTCGTACCAGATCGGCACCGCGAGGGGCGGATTCGACTTCCTTTCGATCGCGAGGACTCCCACGTGAAGTCCTCGGAGGAACTCGTCGGCTTGGGCTGAGGTCAATTCCGGCATCGCACACCTCTTCAATCGTTCGGACGACACTGATCATCGTCGCGCAATAGCGAGAAGACCGCAGCACGTCGCGACGACTCGGAGCACAGATCGACGAATGCCGAACCTACGCGGTCCGCCTAGCGTTCCGCGGAACGCTAGGCCGCCGCAGCGGTCCCCTCTATCTCCGCGCTCTCGGTCAGCGCTGCCTTCCACTCCCACGCCGCGTACAACACTTCGGTCGCGTATCCGAGGTCGAGCCGATCGCCGTTGGTCTGCGTCACCGCATACGGATCGACGTGCCGGTCGTCGTCCCACCCCTGCGACCACAGACGCACATAGTGAATGTGCAGATGCCGGGTCCGGTCGCAGCCGGGTGCCAGTTACGACCGGGACAAGACTGCGCCGCTTTGACTGGCCGCATCGATCGCTTCCATGAGTTCTTTCGGCGTCTTCCACGGTCGTCGCCGGTGGATCATCGCATGGCAGTTCGCGCAGAGGACAATCAGGTCTTCGGTCGTGTTAAGAACCTCGTTCGTGACGTGCAGCGGCACTATGTGATGGATATGGGCGTATCCCGCGCCGAGGCCGCCGTACTTCTCGTGAAAGTCGAATCCACACGTTTCGCAGGCGAGGCGGCCGCGTTCGCGCATCGCTTCGTCAATTTTCCGTTGCCGAAGCTTTGGATCGCGTTCGCGAAACGTCGCGATTCGACGCTTAACAGCTCCTTCAACGGCGGATGCCGAACCATGTTCGGCAACCTCGTCAAGGTCGATGGCAGCGTCTTCCCCAACGTCGGCGTCGACCGATAACATCGACGGGTCACTTCGAAACCGTTCCGCCAGTGTCCGCATGAGAGTCGGATTCTGCGCGTACGCCTCCACAACGGCGACAGTGACACGTCCGCCTCGTGTTTTCACGCCGCCGTAGGTCGGGTGAGCGGTTCGTAAGTCCTCCAATTTGCGCTGCAACGACGCCGGACTCCGGAATCTCTCGTTCACGGCATAAGCGGGGTTGACAGACCGCAAGAGTTCAGAGAGTTCAACCACACGACGATCCTGCTGCCGAATCGTCCCTGACCAGCCTCCCGCGTCCTGAAGCGCACCGGCGACCACAATCTCCGGCCACGTCCAATCAGGCTGTCTGCCGCTCACTCCCCCTCCGCACTCCACTTCTCCACCACGACCATCCCCGGAACGCTCTTCCTGACCTTGACGCCCTTGACCCGCTTCTTCGACTTCTTCCCGGAGGCGATCGGGTCGGCGTCGACGGCGACGTCCTCGTACTCGGCCTCGTCATCGGAATCGTCGACGTCGTCCGACACCCACTCGTCGTCGACGGTGTCCTCGCCTGCGTCGACGTCTTCGTCGACCGCATCGTCGTCGTAATCCATGCCGAGATACTTGCGCCAGGTGTTCTCATCGGTCGGCCAGACACCGTCTGCGCGTGCGGCCGATTCCGCGGCGCGGACCTGATCCATCAAAGCCATCGCGCGAGTGCGGACATCGTCCTCGACGCTGACCGTCGCATGCTTTCGGAACGGAACCGACACCGAGTACAGCGACGGACTGAGCGCGGCGATCGGGAAATCGGCACCGGCCAGTCGCTCGAAGATCTTCTGCGTCAGCGCGAGTGCGGGCTGCGTGGTGACGATGCCGTCGAGCACGCTCCCCCGCTGCGCTTCGCGTTCGGCGGCTTTGGCAGCCTCCCACTCGTTGATCTGCCGCTCCAGGTCAGCATGCTCGCCACCGAGGACGCCGGGCGTCCGGTACGACACCTTGTCGACGAAACTCTGTGCCACGTCGTCGATGTCGAACCCGTCGAGCGCATCCGCCGCGATCCGCGAATGGAACAAGACCTGCAACAGCAGGTCTCCGAGTTCGGACTTCAGATCGTCCTTGGTGCCGTGGTCAATCGCGTCGAGCAGTTCGTAGACCTCTTCCAGGAGATAGCGGCGCAGCGAATCGTGCGTCTGCCGCTGCTCCCACGGCCCCATGCGACGCAGACGGTCCATCAGATCGACGGCGTGAAGAATCTGAGCGCCGCGGACCGGGTCGCCCTGGACCACGCGTTCACCGGCGTCGAGGCGCGCACGCACCGCGGGATGCCGAGTGTCGGACGTGACGAGTACGTCCAGGTGCTGCTCGTCCCCGCCCACAAGAACGTAATCGGGCAACTGCCACAACAGATTCGGGTGAACCTCTTCGGTCACGGCGACCGTCGACGCCAGCAGTCCCACCGCCCCCGCGGGCACCATGTCGGGCCGAGACGGATCAAGCAGGACAACGGTCATCGGAACTCCTCCCCGGAGTGAACGGCTTTCAGAAGAACCTTAGTCGGTTATGCGCGTGATGAAAGGGGTTGGCCTGGACAACTTCCCGAGCATCGCGCAGGAACTCGGTCCTCGACCTGTCGGCGGCGCGCCCAGAACGTCTCAGGCCACGAGCGCGCCCGGAGGCTACTCCGCCTCCCGCAGCGCACTCACGACCGCACGCAGAGCCGGATCCTCCTCACCGCTGCGTCGCCACACCGCGTGCACTTCGCGACGCGGCGCCTGGCGCAGCGGGAGCAGTTCCACACCGTCGGGCGGGACGGGCCGCGCCAGCCGCGGAATCAGTGCGACAACGCCTCCCGAGGCGACCAACGCCATCTGCGTGCTGAAGTCGTCGACCGAGTGCAACACGTCGGGTTCGGCGTCGCCGCCGGCGAACATCCGCTGAAACCACTGATGGCACACGGTTCCCGATGGGCTGGTGACCCAACGGCATCCGGCGAGATCGCGTAGCCGGACGGGGCCGTCGACAGCGGCGAGACGATGACCGGACGGGACGGCGAGGTCACCGACGTCCGTGTGCAGCAGTGACGCGTGGACTCCCGGAGACACCGGAGTCGGGACCCCGTCGGCGTCGTGCACCAGCGCGAGCTCCGCGCCGCCGGACTCCACCGCGTACACCGCGGGCACCGGGTCGGCCTCGGTCACCTCGACGCGGAGATCCGGATATCGCACCGCGAGACCGGCCAGCGCGGGCGCGACGATCCCGCGCACCGCCGTCGAGAACGCCACGATGCGGAACCGGCCGCGCGGTTCGCCCGCATCGGCCGACCGTGCCGCCGACATCGACAGCTCCAATGCCTCGACCACGCCTGGGGTAGCCTCGACCATCGCCCGACCGGCCGCGGTGAGAACGACCCGTCGCCCGGCCGGCGAGATCAACTGCACGCCGACCTCGGCCTCGAGCCGTTTGATCTTCTGTGAGATCGCCGACGCCGTGAACCCCAGTTCGTCGGCGACGCGGCCCATCGTCCCCAGATCGGCGAGCGCACGGAGCGCCTGCAGCGCCGATACATCGATCATGAAGCAATCGTAAACAATGTGACATAGAACTGCTCGCTTGTCGTTGACGGTGATCGCCGTGAGAATGGTTCCCATGATGCTCGCGCCCGCCCACGCCTTCGGCACCAATCTCATCGCCGTTCCGACCCCGATGAAGCCCGACTACTCCGTCGACGAGTCGAGCTTCAAATCGATGGTCAAGTATGTGGTCAAGAACAAGTGCGACGGTATCGTCGTCGCGGGTACGACCGGCGAGTCGCCGACCCTGTCCGAGGACGAGCTCGACACGGTCATCCGTCTGGCCGTCGACAAGGCGAAGGGCCGCGCACGGATCATCGTCGGCGTCGGCACCAACGACACCGTCTCCACCATCCGCCGCGCCCGCCTGGCCGAGGCCGCCGGGGCCGACGCGCTCCTCGTCGTCACCCCGTACTATTCGCGGCCGTCGCAGATCGGCGTCGCGAACCACTTCCGCGCCGTCGCCGACGCCACCGGCCTGCCCGTCATGCTGTATGACGTGCCCCACCGCACCGGGCTGCCGATCGCGACGGCGACGCTGATCGACCTCGCTCAGCACCCGAAGATCCTCGCGGTCAAGGACGCGACCGGCGACATCGCCCAGGCGATGGCGGTGATGGCCGAATGTCCGATGGCCTTCTACTGCGGCAGCGACGGACTCAACCTGCCCTACCTCGCGGCCGGGGCGACAGGTGTCGTCAGCGTCGTCGGAGCCGTCCGCTCCGCCGAGAACGCCTCGCTCATCAAGGCCGTCGCCAAGAACGATCTGCCGACCGCCCGCGAGATCAACCGCGACCTCATCCCGTCGGCCACCGCCCTGAACTCGATCGCCACCGGCGGCGCCGTCGCCGCGAAGGTCGCCCTGCACCGGCTCGGCGTGATCGACCATCCGACGGTCCGCCCGCCGCTCACCGAGGCGACACCGGACGAGGTCGCGCAGATCGTCGCGGCGCTGTCGGTGCATGCGGAGGCGCAGTCGGCCTGAGACCGTCGCCCGGGGGCCTCGGCCCAGAGGTCACTCTGACCGGTTCGCCGCCGCGTACGCACCCGGCGACATCCCGATCGTCGCGGTGAAATCCCTGGTCAGATGCGCTTGATCGGCGTATTCGAGGTCGACGGCGAGCTGCGCCCAGTCGGGCGTCCGCCCGTCGCGCACCCGATCGGCGGCGTCGATCAACCGATGCCGCCGAATGACCCAGGTCGGCGAGACACCCGCGCATGAGGTGTACATCCGCTGCAGCGTCCTCGCCGTGACTCCGCCGAGCCGGGCGAGCTGTCCGACAGTGGTGACACTCCGATTCCGTTCGATCTCGGCGCTGAGCGCGGCGACCTCGCGCGCACGCTCGATTCTCGACCGCGGCCGAGAATCGAGCAGGCGCACGAGTGCCTCTCCGATCGGAACCGTCCGCTCCGCTCCGAACGGGCGGTCGGCGACCTCGACGGCCAGCCCCGGATCGACGTCGAACACGTCGGTGAGGTCGAGGTGCGTGTCGTTGACCGCGTGCACATCGTCGAGCCACGCGCCGAATCCGCCGGTCGTCGAGCGCGCGGCGACGTTCCACCCGCTTCCGCTCAGCGTCCGCACCGTGACCTCTGTCGTGACGCCGTTGAACATCGCCGCCAGCGGATACGGACCCGGTGGAGGATCCTCGCCGGGCGGTGGCGCGGTCCCGACGCTGATGTTCACCGCGGGCGGTGCGAGGACCGACTGCCGATGATCCTGCCCGTCGGGCAGACTCCACCGCACCGACCAGAACCATTCGACGAGGCCGTCGAGCTCATCGGGCACCGCGTAGCGGTCGAAGTCGACGACGGCGAACATCCGCGCCGGTTGGAGGATGCCGCGCGTATGACCGTCGAAGGTCGTGGAGTGATCATCGGCGGCCACGAGCAGAGCCTAGCGCGATCATCTGTCGCGAATCTTCAAGAATCCTCCCGGCCCCGGTTCGTAGCGTCGACCGCATGGACATCTCGACAGCACTTCCCCGCACCCTCGACCAGCTCGCCGACCTCCTCGACCGGGCCGCCGACACTCCGGGAACGGCACCGACTCCGTGTACCGAGTTCGACGTGGACGCTCTGCGCGCACACGTCGTCGGCTGGCTCACCGCGTTCACCGACGGCTATACGGCCGACGATCACACGTGCAGCGATCCCGACTCGATCACGGTGGAGGGCAGCGGCGCCGACCAGGTCCGCGACGCCGCTCGCCGTCTGCGCGCCGCGCTGCCCGACGCCCTCGCCCATCCGCTGAACATCGGCGAGGCAGGCATGCCCGGCGACATGGCGGCGTCGATGATCCTGTGGGAGTACCAGGTCCACGGCTGGGATCTCGCCCAGGCCGCCGGCGCGGACTGGAATCCGGACGACGAGGCCCTCGAAGCATCGCTGGCGTTCGCACCGGGCATGCTAACGCCCGATTTCCAGGGTGAGGGAAAGACGTTCGGACCGGCGGTTCCGATCGCCGACTCGGCGCCGCCGATGGAACGGCTGGTGGCTTTGTCCGGACGACGACCGGTGCGGTGACCGGACGGGTCCGGTGACGGGGCGTTCACTCCTCCAGCGGCGCGATGGACTGCAGGAGGCCGACCACGTAGTCGATCAGTTCGGTGTCGCGCAGGCGAGGTGAACCGACGCCGCCGGTGCGGGGGATCGGCAGGGTCACCGTGTGCGTCGTCGCGCGGTACTGGGCCGACGAGAACAGGCGTTTGAGCCGGATCTGCTGGCTGTCGAACAGGACCATCGGCGACACCTTCACCGACTGACCGGCCAGACCCACCTCGGTCACGCCGCGCTCACGGCATCGCAGTCGAAGCCGCGCGATCGCGGCCAACCGCATCGTCTCCTCCGGCGGCGGACCGTACCGGTCGGTGAGTTCGGCGAGCACCTCGTCGACGTCGGAGTCGCTGGAGGCGGACGCGAGCTTGCGGTAGGCCTCCAGTCGGAGACGGTCGGCTTCGACGTACTCGGTCGGAATGTGCGCGTCGACCGGCAGATCGATCCGCACCTCCGTCGACTCCTGCGTCTCGACGGTCTGACCGTCGGCGGCCGCGCGATAGGCTTCGACGGCTTCGCCGACGAGGCGCACGTACAGGTCGAATCCCACCCCGGCCACGTGACCGGACTGCTGCGCGCCCAGCACGTTGCCCGCACCGCGCAGTTCCAAGTCCTTCAGGGCGACGGCCATGCCCGCACCCAGCTCATTGTTCTGCGCGATGGTCGCGAGACGGTCGTAAGCGGTCTCGGTCAGCGGCTTCTCCCCGCTGTACAGCAGGTACGCGTACCCGCGCTCCCGCGATCGTCCGACACGCCCGCGCAACTGGTGCAGCTGCGACAGACCGAAGTTCTCGGCGCCGTCGATGATCAGCGTGTTGGCGTTCGAGATGTCCAGACCGGTCTCGATGATCGTCGTGCAGACCAACACGTCGTACTCGCGGTTCCAGAAGGCGTCGACGGTCCGTTCGAGCTGGTCCTCCCCCATCTGGCCGTGCGCGACGACGACCCGCGCCTCCGGCACCATCGCCGCGATCTCCTGTGCCTTCTTGTCGATCGTCGACACGCGATTGTGCACGAAGAACACCTGACCGTCGCGCAGCAGTTCGCGACGGATGGCGGCGCCGACCTGCTTCGGCGAATACGCGCCGACATAGGTCAGGACAGGATGCCGTTCCTCCGGCGGTGTGAGGATCGTCGACATCTCACGGATGCCGGCCATCGACATCTCGAGGGTTCGTGGAATCGGCGTGGCCGACATGGTCAGTACGTCGACGTGGGTCCGCAGCGACTTGATGTGCTCCTTGTGCTCGACGCCGAAACGCTGCTCCTCGTCGACGATCACCAGGCCGAGGTCCTTCCAGCGGACCCCGGTCTGCAGCAGGCGGTGTGTTCCGATGACGATGTCCACCTCGCCGTCGGCCATCTGCGCGAGGATCTCCTTCGACTCCGCCGCATCGGTGAACCGACTCAGCCCGCGCACGGTGACCGGGAAGCCGGCCATGCGCTCGGTGAACGTCTGCAGGTGCTGCCCTGCGAGGATGGTCGTCGGCACGAGCACCGCGACCTGCTTGCCGTCCTGCACGGCTTTGAACGCCGCACGCACCGCGATCTCGGTCTTGCCGTAGCCGACGTCGCCCACCACGACGCGGTCCATCGGCACCGGCCGCTCCATATCGGCTTTGACCTCGGAGATCACCGTCATCTGGTCGACGGTCTCGGTGTAGTCGAACGCGTCTTCCATCTCACGCTGCCACGGGGTGTCCGAGCTGAACGCGAATCCCGGCGCGGCATGGCGCGCCGCATAGAGCTGGACCAGCTCTCCGGCGATCTCGCGGACCGCCTTGCGCGCCTTCTTCTTCGTGTTGGCCCAGTCGGATCCGCCGAGCTTCGAGAGCGACGGCTGCTCGCCGCCGACGTAGCGGGACAGCTGATCGAGGGCCTCCATCGGGACGAACAGTCGGTCGCCCGGCTGACCGCGCTTGCCGGGCGCGTACTCGATCACCAGGTACTCGCGGCGAGCACCCGACACGGTCCGCTCGATCATCTCCACGAATCTGCCGATGCCGTGCTGATCGTGGACCACCATGTCGCCGGCGGTCAGCGCCAATGGATCCACCTGGTTGCGACGTTTGGCCGGCAGCCTGCGACCGTCCTTGACTCCGGTCACCCGCGCACCGGTGATGTCGGCTTCGGTAGCGACGACGAGGCCGGCGCTCGCCAGCGTGACGCCGCGCCGCAGTGTGCCGTGATAGACGGCGACGGCGTCGGCGGGCGGCTCGGCGCCGTCGTCCATGAACCGGGCGGGCACCTCGGCCTCGCCGAGGCGCTCGACGAACCGAGTCGCGGTACCGCGGCCGGCCGCGACGATCGCCGCGCGCGAACCCGATGCCAGCTGCGCGCGCAGCGACGCCATCAGCCCCATGAGCTCCCGTTCGTCGCCGTGCGGCGCGGGTCCGGGTTCCACATCCAAGACCAGTTCGTCACCGATGCCGGTCGCGAGCGGGCTCAACGTCCACCACGGATGCCCCGCGGCGACGGTCAGTGATTCGACCTCGTCCACCGGCCGGTACGCACTCGCCGTCAGATCGACGGCGCGCGCGTCGACCGGCGCGTCCGCCCCGAGCGCCGCCGCGTTCCACGACGCTTCGAGGAACTCCTCCCCCGTACGGGCGAGGTCGACGGCCCGTGTGCGGACCTTCTCCGGGTCGAGGATCAGCACCCGCACGCCGTCCGGCATCACTTCGGTGAGCAACTGCATCTCACCGTCGACCAGGGCCGGGATCAGCGCCTCCATGCCCTCGACGGGGATGCCCTCCGCCAACTTGGTCAGCATCTCGCGCAGCGACTCGTCTGATGTCGATTCGGCGAGCTCGGCAGCCCGATCCCGGACCTGCGCCGTCAGGACGAGTTCGCGACACGGGTGCACCTGGACACGGGAGCAGTCCACCTCGGGTTGGGTCCGCTGGTCGGCGACGGAGAACGCCCGCATGTCGGTGATCTCGTCGCCCCAGAACTCGACGCGCACCGGATAGTCGGCGGTGGTCGGGAACACGTCGAGGATGCCGCCGCGGACGGCGAACTCGCCGCGTCGCCCCACCATGTCGACACGCTCGTACGCCATCTCCACGAGGTGCTCGATCAGGCCGTCGAAGTCGAACTCGACGCCTTCGGCAAGGGTCAGCGTGCGCAGTTCACCCAGACCCGGCGCCATCGGTTGGACGAGCGACCGGACCGTTGTGACGACGACCGACAGCGGTTCGGATCCCGGATCGGCGAGGCGATGCAGAACGGCCAGGCGCGCGCCGACGGTGTCGGCGGACGGCGACAGCCGCTCGTGCGGGAGAGTCTCCCACGACGGGAACTGGGCGACGGACTCGCCGCGCGGCAGCAGTTCGGCCAGCTCCGCGGTCAGATCGTCGGCCTCACGACCGTTGGCCGTCACCACCAGGACGGGTGCCTCGTCGACGTCGGCGAGGGCCGCGACGAGGAACGGTCTGATCGCGTCGGGTGCGGTGATCTCGAGGCGGGACCGGCCGACCCGCTCCCTGATCGAGGCGAATGCGTCGTCGCGCAACGCGAACGCGGTCAAGCCGGACAGAGTGGTCCCCGGGACATCGTGGGTGGTCGACACTCGGATCAGTCTATTACCCCGCCGGGTCCGGGTCGCCGACACGTGGGACGGCGGATCGCACACACGTGTCGGCCACCCGAATCGAGCTATGCGAACAACGTCTCGCCGAGGTACTCGCGAGGCCCGGGCAGCATCGCGTAGACGGCCGACCCGATCGGCGTCGTCCACTCGTTGAGTGCGTCGTGGTCGGACAGTCGCTGCTGCACCGGCACGTACTGAACGACGGGATCGCGCTGGTAGGCGGCGAAGATCAGCCCGCTGTCGGAGGTGTCCCCGCTTCCGGGCGACGGCGGGACGTCGTAGCTGTACGGCCGCCGCAGGAACTGTTCCCGGTCGGTCCGCCGGTGCGCACGCGCGATGTGCGACGACTCCGGGATCACCGGTATGCCGCCCGAGGTCGCGGTGAACACCGGATCGTCGGTCTCATGCGAACCGGTCAGCGGAGCGCCGTTGTCGAGGGTGCGACCCATCGACAACTCGCGCCCGTGCCGATCCAGTGACTCCCACGTGTCCATGTTCATCGCGATTCGGCGCAGCACGAGCGATGTCCCGCCCGCCATCCACGGCTGTTCCCGACCGTCGTTCCACACGAGGTCGTCGTAGCGCCGGGCGTCGGGCTGCACCGTGCCGTCGACCTGACCGAACAGATTCCGGCCGTGATGGAATCCCTGCTGCATCCACCGCACCCGTGTGCGCGTCCGCACCGGCGCGATGACGAGCCGCACCGTGTGCGCCAACGTCATCGGCTCGTCGCATGCCACCGCGACCACCAGATCGGTCTGTCCCCACTCGGGTCGGAGTCGGTCGATCGCGAAGTCGGGCAGCGGCGTCAACCACCCCGGCCGTCGAGACGCCAGTGCGGGGGATGCGAAGGCTCCGGGCCCCAGTCCCACCGCGATCGACAGACGCGATGGATCGCCAGCCAGTTCCGGTTCGGTATCGGAGAATCCCGGGCGGCCCTGGGTGAGATTCGCCGCGTCCTGCGACCACATCCGCAGAATCGATTGCAGCACGCGGTGATCGGCCGGGTCCACCAGGTCGAGGCCGATGAAGTTCACATGCGACTGCATCGGCGTGGTGATTCCGGACTGGTGCTCTCCGAAGAACGGCAGCGTCGACGGAGCGTCCGTCGTCGACGCGGACACCTCGTGTCCGACGCCGACGGCGGCCGCTCCCACGCCGATACCGGCAAGACCGATTCCGCCGGTCAGCAGTGTTCTCCGGGAGACGCGGGTCAACTCCGCTCGCCGGTGTGCTCCGGCGAGTAGTTCTCCTGGTTTCCATTGAAGTCCCGAGCGATGGCTTCGACGGTCTCCGTGGAGCCGTCGTCGAAGCGCGCGGTGATGGTCACCGTGTCGCCCGAACGGATCGACTTCGTCACGCCCATGAGCATGAAGTGCTCGCCGCCGGGGTCGAGCGTCGCCGACCCCTTGGCCGGGACGACGATGCCGCCGTCCACTTCGCGCATGGTGGTGGTGCCTCCGGACTCCACCACTTCGTGGAGTTCGACGGTCTTGGCGACGTCGCTGGACGCGGACACGATCCGGACGTCCCGATCGGAGTCGTTCTCGACTACCGCGAAGGCGGAGGTCATACCGCCGTCGGCGGCGACGTCGTCGAGCGCCTTGACCCAGGGTTGCGACACGGTGATCGCGTCGGCGTCCGAACGGGTGTCCGGTGAATCGGTCGAGCAGGCGGTGAACAGAGTGGCGGATGCGAGGGCGGCTGCCGCGAACGCGGTCAGTCCTGCCGAGCGCACCTGATGGCGCCGTGCCATGAGGTCTCCTCAGATGAGCAAGGTGTGAGTGAAAGTCGAAGAGTTCACACTGCTGCCGGAGGACCGCGAACGCCTGATGCGCTGACGAGGAGAAGCGTGTGCACCCGGGCGAGTGTCGAGTGCACGGCGGCGGGGACGATCGGCTCGACCGGCTCCACACCGGTCGCCAGTCGTCGGACGATGAGGATTCGCCGTCGGCACGCGTGCGTGAGCCGTTCGGCGACGACCAGCACCGCGACGGCGGCCGGGAGTGCGAGGACGTGCCAGACCAGCATCGAGGTGTCGGGCATGAGGGCGCCGTGGCCGAGCATCGCCAGACAGGCGTGCGCGACGACCTGTCCGCCGACGAGCGCAGCCGCGGTGCCGACCCAGCCGACGCCCGGCGATCGCCGAGCATCGGCGGACTTCACCTGGCCCGCGCGGATCAACCCGACGACGACGGCGAGAGCGCCGAGGATCAGCACATGCGAGGTGGCCGGGCCGTGCGCGGTGAGACCGCCCCCGAATCCGTGCGCTGCGACACCGAGGATCAGCGAGACCACCGCGGCGAGAACACCGTGCATCGCCGGGTCGGCCGGCGAGTCTGCGGTGGTCAGGCAGATGGGCACGCCGCCGAGTCTATCAATCGCCCGATTCGGCGACTTCGCTCGGAGCGAGTGACAGGTGCATGTAGACGACGCCGACCCAGCGTCCGAACTTGTATCCGACTCCCGGAGTCCGACCCGACTCGACGAACCCGGCCTTCCGGTGCAGGGCGACGGACTCGGGGACCTCGTCGGAGATGACCGCCATGATGTTGCGGACCACCGCCGGATCGGTCTGGTCGATCATCGCGCGCATCAGTCGACTGCCGATGCCTCGCCCGGCGGCCTCGGGCCGCAGATAGATGCTGTCCTCCATGGTTCGGGCCCACCCGGCTTTGCCACGATAGGGCCCCAGGCACGCGAAGCCGAGGACTCCGGACGCGACCTCCGGATCTTCGACGACGAGAAACGGCAGCCGTCCGGTGCGACAGTGTTCCAGTTTCCGCTGCCAGGTCGCCAGATCGGGGGCGATGTGGTCGAAGGTCGCCGTCGACGATTCGACGTAGTGTCGGTAGATGTCGGCGACCGCGTTCAGGTCGTCGACGCGTGCATCGCGCAACGTCACCATGGGAGTCGATTCTGTCGTATGCACGGTCCGTAGGCTGTATCGAATGGCCGACTCCGGACAAGATCACATCGACGTCACCGACGAGAGTCACCTCAGGGCAGGTCTCCGTCCCCGGCACCTGATCATGATGAGCCTCGGCTCGGCGATCGGCGCGGGTCTCTTCGTCGGCTCGGGCGAAGGTGTCTCGCTCGCGGGCCCGGCAGCTCTGATCGCCTACGCGATCATCGGTCTGATCATCGTCTCGGTGATGCGGATGCTCGGTGAACTCGCCGCCGCCGACCCGAACCCGGGTGCCTTCTCGTATTACGTCGGGACGGCGCTCGGACCGGGCGCCGGGTTCATGATGGGGTGGCTGTGGTGGGTGCAGATGACCATCGTCGTCTCCGCGGAGGCGCTGGCCGCGGCCGAGGGCCTGGAGAACCTGATCGGCGTCGTACCGGCGTGGGCGTGGGCGCTGATCTTCATGGTGGTGTTCACCGTGCTCAACCTGACCGGTGCCGCCAACTTCGGCGAGCTCGAGTTCTGGCTGGCCCTGATCAAGGTCGTGTTCATCGTCGTCTTCCTGGGCATCGGCGCGGCTTACCTGCTCGGGTGGACGTCGGAGCCGTCGCCCGGTCTGGACCACCTCGGTGATTTCGCACCTCACGGGCTCAGCGGTATCACCGCCGCTCTCCTGGTGATCGCGTTCGCCTTCGGCGGCATCGAGATCATCGCCGTCGCAGCGGCGGAGACCGACGATCCGGGGCCCAGCGTCACCAAGGCGATCCGCACGATCGTCTGGCGGATCCTCGTGTTCTACATCGGATCAGTGCTGGTCATCCTGCTGGTGATTCCGGCGGGCGATGAGAGCCTCGACACGGGGCCGTTCGTCGGCGTCCTCGAGAAGGCCGGCCTCCCGGCAGTCGCGACCGCGATGGGTGCGATCATCGTCATCGCCCTGTTGTCGTCGATGAATGTGAACCTCTACGGAGCCTCACGGATGCTGTTCTCGCTCGGCGTCCGGAGGATGGGACCGTCGTCGGTGACGCGCACGTCGACGAACTCGGTGCCTGTCCGCGCCGTTCTCGCGAGCGTCGTCGTCGGGTTCCTGATGGTGCCCGCCAACTACCTCTGGGGCGAGCAGGTCCTGGACACTCTCTTGTCGGTCGTCGGTTCGACCCTGTTGGTCACGTGGCTGTCGATCACGGCCGCACAGATCGTTCTACGACGCCGCGCCGACGCCACGGGTACGGCGCTGCCGATGAGGATGTGGCTGTTCCCGTATCTGTCGGTGGTCACGTTCCTCGCGCTGATCGCGATCGTGGTGATGGGGTTGTTCGACGACGGAGTCCGCAGTCAGATCATCTCGACCGCGGTGCTGGCCGCCGTGCTGTGGGGTGCGGGGACGCTCCTGCATCGGCGTCAGTCGGCCGCCGTCGACCGCTGACGTCAGTCTCCGGTGCCCGGTTCGAGGGCTGTCGTCTTCGGGGCCGCCTCCTGGTAGTCGGAGGAGACGAGGACGGGGTCGGGGTCGAGGCGGGTGAGTCCGTTCCAGCACAGGTTGACCAGATGCGCGGCCACGACCTCCTTCGCCGGTTCCCGCACGTCCAGCCACCACTGGGCGGTGACCGACACCATGCCGACGAGGGCCTGGGCGTACAACGGCGCCAGCGCCGGATCGAATCCGCGTCGTTCGAAGTCGCCGGCCAGGATGTGCTCCACTTGACTGATCGCGTCGTTGAGCAGGCTCGAGTATCTGGTGTCGCCGTTGTCGCCGACCGCGGACTCACCGCGGACCAGTATCCGGAAGCCGTCGGTGCGCTCCTCCATATAGGTGAGGAGCGCGAGCGCGACCTGCTGAATGCGGTACAACGAGCGATTCTTCGTGAGCGAGGACGTCACCATCTCGAGGAGCTTGTCCATCTCCCGGTCGACGACGACGGCGTACAGCCCCTCTTTTCCGCCGAAGTGTTCGTAGACGATCGGTTTGGAGACACCGGCCCGTTGCGCGATCTCTTCGATCGACGTTCCCTCGAAGCCGCGCTCGGCGAAGAGTCCCCGTGCCACTTCGATCAGCTGCAGGCGACGCTGCGCGCCTGTCATTCGTGCGCGCGGCGCCTTGACTACTTCTTCTGCGCCGTCGGCCGGCCTGTCGATCGCCATGTGGTGAGTCTATCGGTGCGACGGTCCGCGCTCGGCAGGTCACCGTAGAGCAGGTCTGGTGCCGGGGTGCAGACAGCAGTGGGGCCCCTGACCTGTCACAGATCAGGGGCCCCACCAAGTAAATTACGGCAGTGTCCTACTCTCCCACACCCATTACAGTGCAGTACCATCGGCGCTGGCAGGCTTAGCTTCCGGGTTCGGAAAGGGACCGGGCGTTCCCCCACCGCTAAAACCACCGTAAAAACACAAGACACACACAAACACGTGTGTTGCCTCAGAAGCAAATAGTGGATGCAAACAACCAAACAAAAACGTGTGAGCATTGTATGTAAGCCCTCGGCCTATTAGTACCAGTCACCTCAACACATTACTGCGCTCACAATTCTGGCCTATCAACCCCATCATCTCTAGGGGGCCTTACCCAACCAAAGTTGGTAAGAAACCTCATCTTGGAACAGGCTTCCCGCTTAGATGCTTTCAGCGGTTATCCCTTCCGAACGTAGCCAACCAGCCGTGCCCTTGGCAGAACAACTGGCACACCAGAGGTCCGTCCGTCCCGGTCCTCTCGTACTAGGGACAGGATTCCTCAAGTTTCTAATCGCGCGCGGCGGATAGAGACCGAACTGTCTCACGACGTTCTAAACCCAGCTCGCGTGCCGCTTTAATGGGCGAACAGCCCAACCCTTGGGACCTACTCCAGCCCCAGGATGCGACGAGCCGACATCGAGGTGCCAAACCATCCCGTCGATATGGACTCTTGGGGAAGATCAGCCTGTTATCCCCGGGGTACCTTTTATCCGTTGAGCGACACCGCTTCCACACGCCGGTGCCGGATCACTAGTCCCGACTTTCGTCCCTGCTCGACACGTACGTCTCACAGTCAAGCTCCCTTGTGCACTTACACTCAACACCTGATTGCCAACCAGGCTGAGGGAACCTTTGGGCGCCTCCGTTACACTTTAGGAGGCAACCGCCCCAGTTAAACTACCCACCAGGCACTGTCCCTGAACCCGATCAGGGTCCGAAGTTAGAAGCCCAATACGATCAGAGTGGTATTTCAACAACGACTCCACACACACTAGCGTGCACGCTTCACAGTCTCCCACCTATCCTACACAAACCGTACCGAACACCAATACCAAGCTATAGTGAAGGTCCCGGGGTCTTTTCGTCCTGCCGCGCGAAACGAGCATCTTTACTCGTACTGCAATTTCGCCGAGCCTGTGGTTGAGACAGCAGAGAAGTCGTTACGCCATTCGTGCAGGTCGGAACTTACCCGACAAGGAATTTCGCTACCTTAGGATGGTTATAGTTACCACCGCCGTTTACTGGGGCTTAAATTCTCAGCTTCACCACCAAAGTGGTTAACCGGTCCTCTTAACCTTCCAGCACCGGGCAGGCGTCAGTCCGTATACATCGTCTTACGACTTCGCACGGACCTGTGTTTTTAGTAAACAGTCGCTTCTCTCTGGTCTCTGCGACCACCACCAACTCCAGACGCGAAGTCCTTCACCAGCAATGGTCCCCCTTCTCCCGAAGTTACGGGGGCAATTTGCCGAGTTCCTTAACCACAGTTCACTCGATCGCCTTAGTATTCTCTACCTGACCACCTGTGTCGGTTTGGGGTACGGGCCATGCACCAACTCACTAGAGGCTTTTCTCGGCAGCATAGGATCACTGAATTCACCACAACGGCTACGCATCACCTCTCAGACACACAGAACACGGATTTACCTATGTCCCGTCCTACAGGCTTACACCAGCACAACCAACGACTGGCCCAGCTACCTTCCTGCGTCACCCCATCGCTTGACTACTACACCCAAGGTCCCATGCAGCCACCACCACAACAATCCGAAGAAAGCCACAGCAGCTTTTGGATGGTTAGTACAGATGATTCACCACTTGTCGCGAGTGCACGGGTACGGGAATATCAACCCGTTGTCCATCGACTACGCCTGTCGGCCTCGCCTTAGGTCCCGACTCACCCTGGGCGGATTAACCTGGCCCAGGAACCCTTGGTCATTCGGCGGACAAGTTTCTCACTTGTCTTTCGCTACTCATGCCTGCATTCTCACTCCCACACCCTCCACACCTAGATCACTCCGGCGCTTCCACGGATGCAGGACGCTCCCCTACCCACCCACACCACTAGACAGGAAAACCTGCCGATGTTCTCGTGTGAGTGCCGCGGCTTCGGCGGTGTACTTGAGCCCCGCTACATTGTCGGCGCAGGATCACTTGACCAGTGAGCTATTACGCACTCTTTCAAGGATGGCTGCTTCTAAGCCAACCTCCTGGTTGTCTAAGCGACCCCACATCCTTTTCCACTTAGTACACGCTTAGGGGCCTTAGCCGGCGATCTGGGCTGTTTCCCTCTCGACTACGAAGCTTATCCCCCGCAGTCTCACTGCCACGCTCTCACTTACCGGCATTCGGAGTTTGGCTGACGTCAGTAACCTAGTAGGGCCCATCGGCCATCCAGTAGCTCTACCTCCAGTAAGAAACACGTGACGCTGCACCTAAATGCATTTCGGGGAGAACCAGCTATCACGGAGTTTGATTGGCCTTTCACCCCTACCCACAACTCATCCCCTCCATTTTCAACTGAAGTGGGTTCGCGCCTCCACAACCTCTTACAGCTGCTTCACACTGGCCATGGGTAGATCACTCCGCTTCGGGTCTAGACCCAGCGACTACACGCCCTATTCAGACTCGCTTTCGCTACGGCTACCCCACACGGGTTAACCTCGCCACTGAGCACTAACTCGCAGGCTCATTCTTCAAAAGGCACGCCATCACCCCACAACAATAGAGGGCTCTGACGGATTGTAAGCGTCCGGTTTCAGGTACTATTTCACTCCCCTCCCGGGGTACTTTTCACCTTTCCCTCACGGTACTAGTCCGCTATCGGTCACCAGAAAGTATTTAGGCTTACCGGGTGGTCCCGGCAGATTCACAGCAGATTCCACGAGCCCGCTGCTACTTGAGAAACACTAAAGCCAGTCATCGCGTTTTCGGTTACGGGACTCTCACCCACTACGGCAGACCATTCCAAGCCACTTCACCTAACACAACAATTTTTTACTGACCCCACCGCCGGCAGACGATGACATAATGCCCTCACAACCCCACACGCACAACCCCTGCCGAGTATCACATACGCATGGTTTAGCCTCATCCGCTTTCGCTCGCCACTACTCACGGAATCACTCTTGTTTTCTCTTCCTATGGGTACTGAGATGTTTCACTTCCCCACGTTCCCTCCACACCCGCTATACATTCACGAGTGGGTAACACGACATAACTCGTGCTGGGTTTCCCCATTCGGACACCCTCGGATCACAGCTCGTTTGACAACTCCCCGAGGACTATCGCGGCCTACCACGTCCTTCATCGGCTCCTGGTACCAAGGCATCCACCGAACGCCCTAAAACACTTACAACAACACCCACAAACACACCACAACCACCACCCCCACAAGTGCGGGAAACAGTCGACTGTGACACGAATGTGGACATCACATTTTCATTGAAATTGCAATACACACCTTACATGTAAGATGCTCGCATCCACTATCTACTTCTCAAACAACACACACCCACCCGACCCACCACACAACACGTGCGCGGACATCCAGCAAGCACGAAGAAACACACCCAGTGTATTCCCTCAGAACCCCGATAGCGTGTGACATCCCAGCATGCCGGTCACCCGACACACCCCCACCACCAGCAAGCACCACATCGATGCTCACCAGCACGACCGGCACCACCAGGGTGCCCGCCGCAGGCGTGGATTTCTTGTGTTTCACCCATGAACACACACTCGCCCATCCTGCGTTCGAGGACAGCACGAGAGTGTTGTGTGCTCCTTAGAAAGGAGGTGATCCAGCCGCACCTTCCGGTACGGCTACCTTGTTACGACTTCGTCCCAATCGCCGATCCCACCTTCGACAGCTCCCTCCCACAAAGGGGTTAGGCCACCGGCTTCGGGTGTTACCGACTTTCATGACGTGACGGGCGGTGTGTACAAGGCCCGGGAACGTATTCACCGCAGCGTTGCTGATCTGCGATTACTAGCGACTCCGACTTCATGGGGTCGAGTTGCAGACCCCAATCCGAACTGAGACGCGCTTTAAGGGATTCGCTCCACCTCACGGTCTCGCAGCCCTCTGTACGCGCCATTGTAGCATGTGTGAAGCCCTGGACATAAGGGGCATGATGACTTGACGTCATCCCCACCTTCCTCCGAGTTGACCCCGGCAGTCTCCTGCAAGTCCCCGGCATAACCCGCTGGCAATACAGGACAAGGGTTGCGCTCGTTGCGGGACTTAACCCAACATCTCACGACACGAGCTGACGACAGCCATGCACCACCTGTACACCAACCACAAGGGAACACATATCTCTATGCGCGTCTGGTGTATGTCAAACCCAGGTAAGGTTCTTCGCGTTGCATCGAATTAATCCACATGCTCCGCCGCTTGTGCGGGCCCCCGTCAATTCCTTTGAGTTTTAGCCTTGCGGCCGTACTCCCCAGGCGGGGTACTTAATGCGTTAGCTACGGCACGGAATCCGTGAAATGGACCCCACACCTAGTACCCACCGTTTACGGCGTGGACTACCAGGGTATCTAATCCTGTTCGCTCCCCACGCTTTCGCTCCTCAGCGTCAGTTACTACCCAGAGACCCGCCTTCGCCACCGGTGTTCCTCCTGATATCTGCGCATTTCACCGCTACACCAGGAATTCCAGTCTCCCCTGTAGTACTCAAGTCTGCCCGTATCGCCTGCACGCCTGCAATTGAGTTGCAGAATTTCACAGACGACGCGACAAACCGCCTACGAGCTCTTTACGCCCAGTAATTCCGGACAACGCTCGCACCCTACGTATTACCGCGGCTGCTGGCACGTAGTTGGCCGGTGCTTCTTCTCCAGGTACCGTCACTTGCGCTTCGTCCCTAGCGAAAGAGGTTTACAACCCGAAGGCCGTCATCCCTCACGCGGCGTCGCTGCATCAGGCTTGCGCCCATTGTGCAATATTCCCCACTGCTGCCTCCCGTAGGAGTCTGGGCCGTGTCTCAGTCCCAGTGTGGCCGATCACCCTCTCAGGTCGGCTACCCGTCGTCGCCTTGGTAGGCCATTACCCCACCAACAAGCTGATAGGCCGCGGGCCCATCCCACACCGCAAAAGCTTTCCACCCGATACCATGCAGCATCAGGTCATATCCGGTATTAGACCCAGTTTCCCAGGCTTATCCCAGAGTGCAGGGCAGATCACCCACGTGTTACTCACCCGTTCGCCACTCGAGTACCCCCGAAGGGGCCTTTCCGTTCGACTTGCATGTGTTAAGCACGCCGCCAGCGTTCGTCCTGAGCCAGGATCAAACTCTCCAACAAAAAATATTGAAAACACAGTTTTCAACACAAGCCAGAAAGCAAAGCCTGACCAAATCCAAAAAACTGACAAGAATAACAATCATCAAACAACACGACAACAACCACACAAGGTTGTGTCATGCCTGTTCACAAAATAGTTTTCCTGCCACAAAAAACAATCTTTATGTGGCACAAGAAAATCTCTGTCACACACTATCGAGTTCTCAAAGAACACACACCCACCAGCACCACCCCGACATGGTCGGGTCGACCTCCAGTGAACATATTTCATTGTGTATCGGCCGTTTCAGGCCAACTCTTCCAACCTACCAGACTGGAATACCCTCGGCAAACCTGAAGTTCATTCACTGTTTCCAGGGGAGAACGTTCATGTTCGCTTTGAGCGCTTCTCGACTGTACTCGACCCGACCGCGAAGTCATAATCGCGGACATAGGGGGATAGTCGATGCCGGCGCGGCCGGAGCCGCGCTGACTCGACATAAGTTACGCAGATTCCCCAGCCAGAGCAAATCACCAGGTCACAGGGGTTCAGGACGGGTCCGCGCGGGCGTCACCCGTACGCGGGCGAGAGGGACGGCGCCGGCCGCATGCGGCTAACGGTCGACAGACACCTTGAGCATCGGCAGCAGATACTGACGAGCGAGCTGTTCGAGCTGCTCGGTGTCGTCGAGTTCGACGAGTCCCCCGGGCAAGGTCACGAACGATCCGGTGATCCGCGCGATCAGCTCAGCGGCGAGGTCCGGGTCGACCGACGAATCGAGGTTGCCGTCGTCCTGTTCTCGATGGAGGGCCGCGGCGACGAAAGAACTCACGGCGTGCATGTTGCGACCGCCGCCTCCGCCGACCAGGCCGGGCACCAATGCGGGATCGTCGGCGATCAGTCGCTTGATGAGCGGATTCGACCAGATCTGCTGGATAGAGGTCACGAACCCCGTCACCAGACGCTCGGCGAAGGTATCGGCCTCCGTCATCGCCCGCCGGAAGTACTCGAAGTATCGACCGAGCTCGTGAGCGATCACCTCGTCGACGAGATCGTCCTTGCTGTCGAACTTCCGATAGATCGTGATCCGCGAGGTGCCCGCACGCTTGGCGACGTCCTCCATCGAGGCTCCGGCGATACCGTCGATGCAGAACTGTTCGTATGCGGCGACGAGCAGTTTCTCCCGAGTCGGGTCGGCCGGCCGCTGACGGGGATCGTTGATCGCCTTCCGCGTCGCCCGCTCGAACAGTGTCTGCGGCGCAGAGGTCGTCTCGTCGATGGTCATCGGCTTGATAGTACCTCTCTTATGCGAATCCCTTGTGACTGCGATCACCAGGTGCTACCAATGTTACAAGATAGCCGATTTTGTTACGCAGTGATCAACTGGGACGGGGAATGCCATGGAAGATCTGTCACGTCGCCGAGTACTCCGGGTCGGTGCCGGCGCTAGTGCGGCACTGCTCGCAGCGCCCACCTTCGGGTGGACGGCGGCCAGGGCCGGGGCCGCGCCGGGCGACGGCCCGAGGATCGACGCGAAGCACACCTGGGACGACGAGCCGGACGAGTTGATCGCCGACATCTACTCCAGCGGCCAGGTCACCAAGGTCAACAACGCGATGCGTAAGTGGCAGAAGAACGGTCAGGGCTTGTCGAAGGAGATCCCCGCCGATCTGCGGACCTTCATCGAGAAGGCGCGGGAACTCCCCGACTGGGCCGACGCGGGCAAGCTCGACGACGCGGTCCGTTTCAATCAGAAGCGCGGCACCTATCTCGGGGCCCTCTACGGATTCGCCAGCGGCATGATGAGCGCGGTGATCCCGCATGAGGCGATGGTCGTGTACTACTCGCGCGGTGGAGCCCAGCTCAAGGACCGGATCGCCAAGACCGCCAAGCTCGGCTACGACATCGGCTCGCTGAACGCGTACCAAGACGGCGGCGAGATGGCGGTGACCTGTGTGAAGACGCGGCTCATCCATTCCGCCGTCCGGCACCTCCTGCCCCAGCAGCACAAGTGGTCCTCGCGCATGCCGTATCAGGAGAAGCCGATCACCCAGGCCGATCAGATGGTCACCTGGCACAGCCTGCCCACGACGGTGATGCGGATGCTGCGACGTTGGCAGGTCCCGGTCGACGCCCGTGAATCCGAGGGTTTCCTGCACTCGTGGCAGGTCGCCGGTCACATGCTCGGTATCCGGGACGGACTCATCCCGGCGACGTGGAAGGACGCGGAGGATCAGTCGAAGGTCGCTCTCGATCCGATCCTGAAGGGGACGCCGGAGGGCCGGAAGCTGGCACACATGCTGCTGCAGCTCGGCTTCAACCTCGACCTGTCGATCCTTTCTCCGGGCGTGCTGGGCGCATTGACACGGTTCATGCTCGGCGACCGCATCGCCACCGAACTCCGCATCCCGCGCGAGCCCGTCTGGGATCCGCTGCTCGCTGCGTCGTGGGGGCCGTTCGTGCTCGTCCGCGAGGGACTCCTCGATGTCGGCATGCCCAAAGAGGTCTATTGGACCTTCGACGAGATGCTGCGTCAGTTCGTGCTGCTGTACATCTCCGAACTGCGCATGCCGATCAACATCGAGCTGCCCTATACGAACAATCCGGAATACAAGTAGACCGCCCCGGGGGCTGAGAGCGACGGGCCGACGGACAACACGCCTGTCGGCCCGTCGTTCACGTCCGCGTCGCACTGCGCTCACGCCTGTGCTCCGCCATCAGGACTCGAACCTGAAATGCCTGAACCAAAATCAGGAGTGTTGCCGATTACACCATGGCGGATTACTGCGTCTGAGATTCTGCCACAGCCGACGGGCAGCGGCGTGACCACGCCCGCGGAGCGATTCGACGGGTCGCGACGCCGCTCGACCGACGAGGTGCGCCGCCCGACCGACGAATCAGGAGCGGGTCGCATGTCACACGGCGTGCGGGCGGCTCGTCGGCACCTCGATGCGTAGGATTTCCCCGGCAGCCGTCAACGTCTCGAGCGAAGGATCATCGATGAGCAGACAGTCCGGCCGGAGCGCGATCGCGGTCATCGTGCTTGCCGCGGGAGCTGGCACCCGTATGAAGTCGAAGACGCCGAAGATCCTGCATCGCATCGCGGGTCGCTCCCTCGTCGGACACGCGATGCACGGAGCGAACGGACTGGCGCCAGAGGTCCTCATCGGCGTCGTCAGCCACGAGCGCGAGAAGGTGACCGCCGAGATCGACTCCGTCGCAGACGAACTCGACCGTCGGATCCTCATCGCCGAACAAGCGTCGCCGCTCGGCACCGGCGACGCCGCCCGCGCGGGCATGACCGTCCTCGACGACTTCGACGGCACAGTCCTCGTGACGGTCGCCGACGCGCCCCTCCTCGACGCCGACACTCTCGAAGCCCTGGTGGCCACGCACACCGCAGGCGACGGCGCCGCCGTGACGCTCACCAGCTTCGTCGCCGCCGATCCGACCGGATACGGCCGGATCGTTCGCGGCGACGACGGCGACGTCACCGCGATCGTCGAGCACAAGGACGCCACCGACGCCCAGCGCGCCATCACCGAGGTCAACGCCGCCGTCTACGCCTTCGACGCCGCCGTCCTGCGCGAGGGACTCGCTAGCCTGTCGACCGACAACGCGCAGGGCGAGTACTACCTGACCGACGTCGTCGAGATCGCTCGCGCCGCCGGCCGGACGGTCCGCGCGCACGTCGTCGACGACCCGGCCGTCGTCGCCGGCTGCAACGACCGCGTTCAGCTCGCCGACCTCGGAGCCGAGCTGAATCGGCGCATCGTGCGGCGCCACATGCTCGCCGGAGTCACCGTCGTGGATCCGGCCACCACGTGGATCGACGTGGCGGTGCGGCTCGGCCAGGACGTGCGCATCGAGCCGGGCACTGCGCTGCACGGCCGCTGTGAGATCGCCGACGACGCCGTGATCGGGCCGGACACCACACTCACCGACGTGCGGATCGGGGCGGGCGCCAGCGTGATCCGCACCCACGGCAGCGGCGCGGTGATCCACGCCGGCGCCACTGTCGGGCCGTTCGCCTATCTGCGCCCGGGCACCGACCTCGGTGCCACGGGCAAGATCGGCGCCTTCGTCGAGACCAAGAACGCGCAGATCGGCACCGGCACCAAGGTGCCGCACCTGACCTATGTGGGCGACGCCGAGATCGGCGAATACACCAACATCGGCGCATCGAGCGTCTTCGTCAACTACGACGGCGTCGACAAGCACAAGACCGTCATCGGATCGCACTGCCGCACCGGCTCGGACAACATGTTCGTGGCGCCTCTGGAGATCGGTGACGGCGTGTACACCGGTGCGGGTACCGTGCTCCGGGGGAACGTTCCGTCGGGTGCACTTTCGGTGAGCGCTGGATCACAGCGCATCATTGAGGACTGGGTGCCTGCCAAGCGCCCCGGAACGGCTGCCGCAGAAGCGGCGGTCCGAGCCAAGAACGGTCGAGACCAGGAGAAGAAGAGCTAGCCGATGAGTTGGACCACCGACAACCAGAAGAACCTCATGTTGTTCGCGGGTCGCGCGCACCCCGAACTGGCCCAGGCCGTCTCCGACTCGCTCGGCGTCCCCATCACACCGCAGACCGCACGCGACTTCGCGAACGGCGAGATCTTCGTCCGCTTCGAGGACTCGGTACGCGGCAGCGACGCCTTCGTCCTGCAGAGCTGCCCGTACCCGATGAACCAGTGGATCATGGAGACGCTCATCATGATCGACGCTCTCAAGCGTGGATCGGCCAAGCGCATCACCGCGATCCTGCCGTTCTACCCGTACGCGCGGCAGGACAAGAAGCACCGCGGCCGCGAGCCGATCTCGGCTCGCCTCGTCGCCGACCTGTTCAAGACCGCGGGTGCCGACCGCATCATCACGGTCGACCTGCACACCGATCAGATCCAGGGCTTCTTCGACGGCCCCGTCGACCACATGCACGCGCAGGGGCAGCTGGCCGAGTACGTCCGCACCAAGTACGGCACCGACAACATCTGTGTCGTCTCGCCGGACGCCGGACGCGTCAAGGTCGGCGAGAAGTGGGCCGACTCCCTCGACGGCGCACCGATGGCGTTCGTGCACAAGACGCGTGACCCCGACGTGCCGAACCAGATCAAGTCGAACCGCGTCGTCGGCGACGTGGCGGGCAAGACCTGCGTTCTGATCGACGACATGATCGACACCGGCGGCACCATCGCAGGCGCCGTCAGCGTCCTCAAGGAGGCCGGTGCGGGCGACGTCATCATCGCGACCACGCACGGTGTGTTCTCGCATCCGGCGGCCGAGCGCCTCGCGAACTGCGGTGCGCGCGAGGTGATCGCCACCGACACGCTGCCGATCGGTGAGGACAAGCGGTTCGAGAACCTCACGGTTCTCTCGATCGCGCCGCTGCTCGCCCAGACCATCCGTGAGGTCTTCGAGAACGGCTCGGTCACCAGCCTGTTCAACGGCAACGCATAGCAGTCTCGTATTCCGGGGAGCGACCCCCGAGGGCCCGGCGGACGGCGCCCTCGGGGGTCGTTCGTCGCTGATCCGACGGTCCCACCGCCGAGATCGTCGTAGGGGTACGTTTGGACGGTGGACGCAACGATCTATCACAACCCCCGCTGTTCGACCTCCCGGAAGACCCTGGCGAAGCTCGAAGGCGCGGGCGTCGAACTCACCGTCGTCAAGTATCTGACCGAGGGCTGGACCCGCGAGCAGCTCGAGAAGCTCTTCGCCGACGCGGGACTCACCCCGAGCCGAGCGGTTCGCAAGCGTGAGTCCCTCTACACCGAACTCGACCTCGCGAATGCGTCCGAGGACGCGATCCTCGACGCGATGGTGGCGAACCCGGTCCTGGTGGAGCGCCCGTTCGTGGTGACCGCCAAGGGCACCCGCCTGGCCCGACCGATCGAGAGCGTCGACGAGATCCTGTAGCGGTCTCGACGGCGGAGGCCGGGCTCAGCCGACGCCGTCGATCTTCCGGTTGAGCGGCGGCGCCACGACGCCGAGAACGGCGCGCACGAGGCCCTTGGTCACGT
Organism: Gordonia humi; assembly: GCF_014197435.1. NCBI lineage: Bacteria > Bacillati > Actinomycetota > Actinomycetes > Mycobacteriales > Gordoniaceae > Gordonia > Gordonia humi. The sequence continues at coordinate 2,077,606 of NZ_JACIFP010000001.1, read as the reverse complement.
CGAAGAAGTCGAAGTAGTCGCGCCACACGGTGATCCGCCCCTCCCGCACCTCGAAGCGGCCGCACACCCAGAAACGGATGCGCACCGGCCCCACCGCGAGCTCGTCGATGCGTTCGGTGAGGACCACGCCGTCGTCGGCGGCGTTGATCGCCAGGAACTGCACGTCGAACCCGAGGCCCGGTCGGCCGAGCCCGCGCATGATCGCGCCGAACTTCGCCTTGCCCCGGACAGTCGGCAGCGAGACGTTCGTGTAGACGATCGCGTCGTCGACGTCCTCGAGGGCGCCGTCGACGTCGCCGGTGGCGAGACCGGTGAGAAAGTGTCGGACCAGGTCAACCGGATTCTGTGACGTCATGCCCACATGGTAAGCTGCATCCCGTTGTCTCGGCGAGGGTGAGCGATCACCGTTATCGGCGCGACTGCGGACACCTCCGCCGTTTCGGTGATCGGGTTCTGCCTGTCGACGCTGCGTCGTCGTGGCGCAGAAGCAATCGAAACCCATTGGAGGTCACACATGTCGGACACCACTCCGTCCATCGCCGCTGCCATCCGCACCGGTCGCGGCAAGGGTGCCGCCCGCCGCGCTCGTCGCGAGGGCCAGGTCCCCGCAGTCATCTACGGCCACGGCACCGACCCGAAGCACCTGCTGCTCCCCCGCCTCGAGCTGAACGCGATCCTGCGTAACAACGGCCTCAACGCCGTCATCGACCTCGACATCGAAGGCAGCAAGCAGCTCGCTCTGACCCGCCAGGTCGACATCCACCCGCTGCGCGACTACATCGAGCACGTCGACTTCCTCGTCGTGCGTCGCGGCGAGAAGGTCATCGTCGACGTTCCGGTCCTGGTCGAGGGCACCCCGATGGGCGGCACCCTGATCGTGCAGGAGCTCGGCTCGGTGGAGATCGAGGCCGAGGCTCTGCACATCCCGGAGAACATCGTGGTCGACCTGGAGAACGCTCCGGCCGGCACCCTGGTCACCGCCGGCGATCTGAACCTGCAGGACGGCGTCACCCTGGTGACCCCGGCCGAGTACGCTGTCGTCGCCGTCAACGAGGCCACGGTCGTCGCTGTCGAGGACGACGAGGACGAGGCCGAGGCCGAAGAAGCCGCAGCCGAGTAAGTGAAGCTCATCGTCGGACTGGGCAATCCCGGTCCAACCTACGAGAAGACCAGGCACAACATCGGGGCCATGGTCGCCGACAGCCTGGTCTTCTCGTACGGCGAGAAGTTCTCGGTGCACAAGCGTTCCGGCGCCGAGACCGCGACCGTCCGCATCGGCGGCGAGCCGGTGACGGTCGCGAAGTCGCGCACCTACATGAACGTGACGGGCCGACAGATCGGCCCGCTGGCCGCGTACTACTCGGTGAGGCCCGAGGATCTGATCGTGCTGCACGACGAACTCGACATCGACTTCGGTCAGGTGCGGCTCAAGTGCGGCGGCGGCGAAGGCGGACACAACGGTCTGCGATCGATCACCTCGGCGATCGGTACGCGCGACTATCTCCGCGTGAGGCTCGGCATCGGCCGTCCGCCGGGCAGGCAGGATCCGGCAGACTTCGTGTTGAAGACGTTTCCGGCCGCCGCGAAGGCCGAGGTGGAACTCCTGATCGCGAACGGCGTCGACGCCGCCGAACTCCTGGTGAAGCAGGGTCTGGAAGCCGCGCAGAACACCGTGCACGCCTGGTAGTCACCACCGATTTCACGGAGTCGGCCCGCGCGGCGGCGACATCGGCGATGATGATGCCGATCACTTGTTGATCGATCGATCAACATTGTCGAGGTCGAAGGAGTCGACGCCGCATGCCTGACGTCCCAGCACTTCCCCAGCCGCTGCGCTGGTCCACGGCGACCGCCGCGTTCCAGATCGAAGGCGCCCGCACCGAAGACGGCCGAGGCCGGTCGGTCTGGGACGCCTGGGTCGACACTCCCGGCAAGGTCGTCGACGGCGCGACCGCCGACCCGGCCGCCGACAGTTATCACCGATGGGCCGACGACGTGGCCCTCCTCGCCGGGCTGGGCGTCGACCGCTACCGGTTCTCCATCTCATGGACGCGGGTGCAGCCCGACGGCTCGGGTCGGGTGAACACCGCCGGTCTGGACTACTACTCCCGACTCGTCGACGACCTCCTCGACGCCGGAGTCACCCCCTTCCCCACCCTGTATCACTGGGATCTGCCGATCCCGCTTCATGAGGCGGGCGGCTGGACCGAGCGCGACACCGTCGCCCGATTCACCGAGTACACCGAACTCGTCGCCGCGCGTCTGGGCGATCGAGTGCACGACTGGTACACGGTCAACGAGCCTGCGATGACCACTCTGCAGGGCTATGCGGTGGGCGAGTTGGCACCCGGCGAGTTCCTGTTGTTCGACGCGCTGAGCACAGCGCACCACCAGTTGCTCGCGCACGGGCACGCGATGCGGGTACTGCGCGAACACGGCGCCACCGCCGTCGGACTGCCCAACAACCACACGCGCGTCCTGCGACTGCACGACACCGACGCCGACGCGGCGGCCGCCGCGGCCTACGATGCGATCCACAACCGGATGTTCGCCGATCCGATCCTGACCGGGACGTATCCCGATCTGCCCGGTATCGACACGCGGATCCCCGTCCGCGACGGTGACATGGAGATCATCTCGACGCCACCGGACTTCTACGGCGTCAACTTCTACAATCCGACGACGGTGACCGCACCGGCCCCGGACATCCCGATCCCGTTCGAGATGGTGCCCACGCCCGGTGCACCGGTCACCGGCTTCGGCGAGCAATGGCCCATCGTGCCCGCCGCCCTGCGCGATCTGCTCGTCGACTTCGCGACTCGCTACGAGAATCTGCCGCCGATCGTGATCAGTGAGAACGGAGCGTCGTTCCCCGAACCCGACGTCTGCTCGTCTCCGATCGACGACGTCGACCGCATCTCGTACCTCGACGGGCACCTCCGTGCAGTGGCCGAGGCGATGGACGCGGGTGTGCGGATAGACGAGTACACGGTGTGGTCGCTGCTGGACAACTTCGAGTGGGCCGACGGCTACACGCAACGATTCGGATTGACCCACGTCGACTTCGCGACCGGCACGCGGACTCCGAAATCCTCCTACGACTGGTACCGCGCGGTGATCGCCGAGAACCGCCGGTGACGGGCCTGACGCCGGGCGGCCGCCGCTGGCTGTCCCTGTTCACGCTGGTCTGGCTCGTCATCTGGATGGTCCAGCTGACCCCGTTGCAGCTGCTCCTTCCACTCCAGTTGGACGATCAGCTCTCCGACGGCGGGGACGAGTGGATCCGCGGCGTCGTGGTGTCCGGTGTGATCCTCGGGATCGGCGGCCTGGCCGGCGTGATAGCGGGACCGGCGTCGGGCGCGTTCTCAGACCGCACCGACGGCACGCGCATGCCCGCGGCGTTCGGCGGTCGACGTCGCATCTGGGCGCTCGCCGGCACCTGGCTCACCGCGGTCTCACTGGTCCTGACCGGCTTCGCGCACAGGCCCGCGCTCGTCGCGCTGGCCTGGATCGGGGTCAGTGTCGGCGTGGCCGTCGCATCGGCGGCGTTCACCGCGCTGATCGCCGACCAACTCCCCCTCGAACGACGCGGCGCCGCCTCTGCCGCCGTCGGTTCGTCGCAGGCGTTGGGCATCGTCCTCGGTGTCGGCACCGTCGTGATGCTCGGGCTCGGCGTGCTTCCGGGTTATCTGCTTCTCGCGGTGCTGATCGGCGCCGTCGGCACCTGGGCGGCGTTCGGACTGCCGGATCCGGCGGCGCCCGCCGCCGACGTGCGGCCCGCCGATCCCACCCGCGTGTGGGCGTCGTTGCGCGACAGCGACTTCGCCTGGATGCTCACCGGCCGTCTCGTGGCCAACATCGGCAACGCGCTGATCACGTCGCTGCTTCTGTTCTTCCTCATGTACGGTCTCGGCCAGTCCGACACCGATGCCGAGGACAACCTGCTGATCCTGGTGGTCGTGTACACGATCTTCGTCGTCATCGCCTCGATCGTGTCCGGCACGATCGCCGACAGGTACGGGCACCGTCGCAGATTGACTGTGCTCGCAGCACTGTTCCAGTCGCTGTCGGGACTGGTGGTCCTCGTCGACCCGACGTTCGTGGCGGCGATGATCGCGGCCGCGGTGATGGGTGTCGGCTACGGCGCGTTCTCCACCGCCGGGTTGGCGTTCGCCACCGACGTCCTGCCCCGCGAACGCGACCACGGTCGCGATCTGGGAATCGTCAACGTCGCGGCGGCCCTCGGTCAACTCCTCGGGCCGATGATCGGCGCCGGCCTCGTCGCAGCCGTCGGCGGGTTCTGGCTGATGTTCGTGGCGTCGTTCGCGCTCTCGGCGGCCGGCGGACTGATCACGCTGCGGGCCCGCGAACCCCGCCACGACATGCCTGGCCCGACCCGACGAGAACGGCAGACGTAGAATCCGTCCAGACCCCGCCCGGAGTGTGGTGGCGGGAAGACAGCGAAGGACAGCGACTTGGCGACACTGGCGACTCCGTCGGGACATCAGAACGTGGCGATGCTGGGCATCGGCGCGTATCGACCTGCACGCCTGGTGACCAATGATGAACTCTGCACCGTCCTGGACTCGTCGGACCAGTGGATTCACGAGCGCAGCGGCATCCGCGCGCGCCGCTGGATCAGCGGCGACGAGTCGATCCGCAGCATGTCTGCGGCCGCGGCCGACCGTGCGATCAACAACTCCGGCGTCGACCGGGAGAAGGTCGACATGGTCATCCTGGCCACCAGCAGCTGGCCGTACAACGTTCCGCACGGCGCTCCGCTCGTGGCCGACGACATCGGTCTCAACGGCGTCTCGGCGTTCGACGTGTCCGCCGGTTGCGGCGGCTTCGGCTATGCGCTCGGGGTGGCCGCCGACGCGATCCGCGCGGGCAGCGCCACGTACGTCGTGGTGATCGGCGTCGAGACGATGTCGGTGGGACTCGATGTGACCGACCGGTCCACGGGGTTCATCTTCGGCGACGGTGCGGGTGCGGTGGTCGTCGGACCGAGCGAGACCAACGGGATGTCGCCGATGGTCTCGGGCAGCGACGGTCAGAATGCCGACGCGATCATCCAGAACTTCGACACCGTCTCGTACATGGCACGCGCCGTCGAGTACCAGGGCAAGGACCCCGAGACCGATCCGGTGGGCCGGATGGTGATCAGCATGGCCGGTCCGGCCGTGTTCCGCTGGGCCGCGATCACCCTGCCGAAGGCGCTGGGCAACATGCTGGCGATCTCCGGCGCGAGCATCGAGGACATCGAGGTGTTCGTTCCGCATCAGGCCAATGCCCGCATCAACGACCTGATGAAGAAGAACCTGGGCTTCGCCGACGAACTGCCGATGGCCAACGACATCGAGAACACCGCCAACACCTCGGCGGCGTCGATCCCGCTCGCCATCGAGGAGATGCTGGCGACCGGCAAGGCTCAGGGCGGGCAGACCGCTCTGCTCCTCGGATTCGGTGCGGGACTGAGCTATGCGGGCGGCGTCGTCACGCTGCCCCCCGCCCCGACGATCACAAGCTTCGACGGACTCGCCGACCAACCCGTCGGCCCGCTCGCCACGCATCTGCGGCTGGCGTAGCGGAACATCGCCTGATCACCGCCCCTACGCGTTCTCCTTGCGAAACACCGCGGTGCCCCACCATGTTCCGAGGGCGCCGAGGACGACAGCGGCCAGCAGGCCCCAGCCGACCTGCGAATTCACCACATCGCCGAGGAACGAACTGCGGACGGCGTCGGTGATCCACCGGAACGGGATGAAGTCGCTGATCCGCTGGAGCCACTGCGGCCCGATGGTCATCGGCAGCAAGATGCCCGAGAGCAGCAGAATCGGCATCATCACCATGTTGATGACCGGCGCCATCACGTCTTCGCTCTTGGTGGTGAGCGCCAACGCGTTCGAAGCCGCCGCGCACGCTCCACCGACCAGGAGCGTGATGATCAGTCCGACGAGCACACCGCCGAGTCCGCCGCGCATGCCCATCGCATAGCCGAGTCCGATCAGGATGAGCGCCTGCACCAGCAGTTGCAGCAGGTCGCGCAGGATACGGCCGAACAGCAGCGCGGTACGGCTGGCCGGAGTCACGCGCTCGGCCTCGATGACGCCCTCACGCCACTCGCCGATCAGGCTGAAGCCGGCGAACATCGCGCCGAAGATGCCGAGCTGGACGAGTAGTCCCGGCACGAAGAAGGTGTAGGCGTTGTCGCCCGCCCCGGGGAACTGACTGACCAACGGTTTGAGCAACGGACCGAACAGCAGCAGGTACATGACCGGTTGCATGATGCCGATCAGCACCCAGGCCGGGTTGCGCAGGTTCATCCGCAGCTGTCGGCGGAACACGACGTACGACTCGGTGGCGAATGCCATCACACGGCCTCCTTCTCGGTCTCGGTCGGCGTGTCGTCGCGCAACGATCTGCCGGTCAGGGTCAGGAACACGTCGTCGAGCGTGGGTTTGACGATCTCGATGCCGGCCAGAACCGCACCGCGCGATTCGAGGTCGCGCAGCAGGCCGGGGACCACGCGCGCCGATCCGCGCACTCGTGCGCTGACCGTCGCCTCGTCGACCTCGACGTCGGTGCCGACCGACTCCAGGATCGACGCAACGGCCGGCACGTCGGCGTGGTCGTCGAACTCGAGGCGGATCAGGTCGCCGGACACCTGCGACTTCAGGTTCTCCGGAGTGTCGGCGGCGACGATGCGGCCGTTGTCGATGATCAGGATCCGATCGCTCAACGCATCCGCCTCGTCGAGGTAGTGCGTGGTGAGGAAGACGGTCGCGCCACGGTCGGTGCGCAGACGAGCGATGTGCTCCCACAGGTTGGCACGCGCCTGTGGGTCGAGGCCGGTGGTCGGCTCGTCGAGGAACACCAGGGACGGATCATGGACCAGTCCCATGACGATGTCGAGGCGACGCTTCTGTCCGCCGGACATGTTCTTGGGCATCCGGTCCCAGAGTCCGTCGAGTTGCAGGTGCTCGAAGAGTTCCTTGCCACGGGCGATCGCATCGCGTCGAGACATCCCGTAGAGCTGCCCGTGGTCGCTGACCTCGTCGCCGGCGAGCGCCTGGGAGAACGTCGAACCGGCCTGGGAGACGTAACCGATGCTGCGGCGCACCTGAACCGACTCGGTGAGGACGTCGTATCCGTTCACCGTCGCCGTACCCGCGGTGGGCCGCAGGAGCGTGGTCAACATGCGGAGCGTAGTGGTCTTTCCCGCGCCGTTCGGGCCGAGGAAGCCCACCACCTCCCCCTCGGCGATGTCGAGATCGACGCCGTCGACGGCACGGACCTCCCTGGTCTGTTTGCCGCGACCCGTGGTGAACGTCGCGGCGAGTCCTCTGGCATGGATCATGCGAGGTGTCCCCCTTCGAATGATGAGCTGTGTTCAAATTTGAATACGATCAGTGTGATGGTCGTCATTCAAACGTGTCAACAGAGATATCACGAGGGTCCGACATCGATGCCGGGGTCACGACCGTCCCAGCGCACGAAGATAGCGCTCGCGCTCCGCGATCATCTCGGTGCCCGGATCGTCGGCGGGAGGCGCCCAGGAATGATGGAACGTCGCGCGGAGGTCGCCGCCCTCCCACTCGGCGAAGACACCGTCGAGCCAGGTCAGTTCGGTCCACGCGAGCCGCGTCCACAAGTCGAGGGTGCGGCGGGCGTGCGGCGGCGCGTACTCGTTCGACTGCCCGGCGACCAGTTCGGCGAGCCCGTCGACGAGCGCGGCGCGACGATTGGTCAGCGACGCACGCGCCTGCTCCTCGGCGAGCGTCGGGAGGAGGCTGAACGCGGCCAGGAACGCCCGACGATCGAAGACGTTCACCGACTCGATGGCGTCGACGATCATCGTCTCCATCCTCGATCGCCCCTCCGGCGTGATCTCGTAGACGACGACGTCGCGGCCGTCGTCGTCGATCGTGGTCGCGGTGAGCAGTTCCTGCCCGGCGAGTGCGCGCAACCCGTGATAGATCGAGCCCGGGCGGATGCTGGCCCACTCGTCGACCCGCCACGACAGGAGCTCGCGACGGATCTGGTATCCGTTCACGGGCTCGAACAGGCTCACGGCACCCAGAAGTAACAGCCGCGTCGTTCCTGCAGACATACCCGTTACGGTATCCGGTACTTCCCGGTAGGCCGCTGTGCATGAGACCGTATGGAGTACAGACGCAGGACTGGAGAGGACATCGTCCATGGTGGAACTGAACGAAGCCGTCGGTATCAAGAACATCGGAATGCTCGGCATCGGTGCATACCGACCCGAACGCGTCGTCACCAACGACGAGATCTGCGAGAACATCGACTCGTCGGACGAGTGGATCTACACGCGGACCGGTATCAAGTCCCGACGCTTCGCCCGCCGCGACGAGACCGTCGTCGAAATGGGCGTCAATGCGGGCCGCACCGCGATCGCGAACGCGCTCCTGTCCGGATCGGACATCGACGCGGTCATCCTGGCCACCAACACCCACCTCCTCCAGACCCCCGCCGGCGCGGTGAAGATCGCCACCGAACTCGGCGCGAACGGTGTCCCGGCGTTCGACGTGACGGTCGGCTGCGCGGGCTTCGGCTACGCGATGGCACTGGCCGCCGACATGGTCCGGGGTGGCAGCGCCAGCCACGTCCTGGTGATCGGAGCCGAGCAGCTCTCGGTGACCCTCGACATGACCGACCGCGGCAACTGTTTCATCTTCGGCGACGGCGCGGGCGCCGTCGTCGTCGGACCGACCGAGCAGCAGGGTCTGGCCCCGGTGGTGTGGGGCAGCGACGGCACCCAGTTCGACGCCATCCACCAGGACATCGACTGGCTCACCTATCTCGACGGCGACGATCACACCGCGCGCCCGTACATCCGCCTGCAGGGCACCGCGGTGTTCCGCTGGGCCGCATTCGAGATGGGCAAGGCCGCCCAGCGCGCCCTCGACGTCGCCAAGGTGGACGCGAGCGAGGTCGACGTCTTCGTTCCGCACCAGGCCAACTCGCGGATCAACGAGCTGCTCGCGAAGAGCCTCAAGTTCCCGGAGACCACGCGTGTCGCCGGCGACATCGAACACACCGGCAACACGTCGGCCGCGTCGATCCCCCTGGCCATGGAGGAGATGCTCTCCACCGGCGCCGCCAAACCCGGTGACACCGCTCTGCTCCTCGGCTACGGTGCAGGCCTGAGCTATGCCGCCCAGGTCGTCAAGATGCCGCCGATCCCGTTCGAGTAGCACGGCCCGATCGGGACCGGTGATCGAGTTCTGCTGAAATCCGTCGGCTCATCGCCTTGTCTGGACTATTCGTCCAAAGCGGCTGACGAGCGGACTGATTTCAGGACCATCGCACGATCACGACGGCTTCGCGGCCGGTTCCGACGAGCCTGCGTGATCGCGCGGATGTCCGCCAGCGTCTCCGCCCACCCGTACACGATGTCGTCGTAGGTGAGGCGCATGGTCAGCCACCCGTCGACCAGGGCCCGACGATCGCGATGATGGTCGCGTTCATAGTCTTCGCGCGACGCGTGGTGCAGGACCGAGTCGCACTCGAGGATCAACGTTCCCACCCGGAGGTCCGACCACTGGACTCCAGCAATGCGCGGCTGGACCACCACGTCGTACCCGAGAGCACGGAGACGAACCCGGACGATGGACTCGGTGCCCGACTGCGATCGGGGATCGGTCCGGTACGCCAGGTCGCAGACGGTCGCCCCGACCTCGCCCATCGCCGTGATCAGATCCTCGATGCTCGTTCGAGTCGTGTTCAGGTACGAATCGCAGACGGCGATCCACTCGTCGACGCCCATACAGCGAGCCCCGTACTTCAGGGCCAGAGGAATCGAATCGACCGCCTCGACGGTCTCTCGAACCGGCCCGTGGAACGGACGACACGCGCAGGTCTTGCCCGACATGCCGGGACTCCGTCTCAGGTGCAGGTCGTGGACGGAGCCGGGAGGCACCCAGAGCCCGTAGAAGGTCAACGCCGAAACACAGGCGAGCACTCCGCCGTCGCGGACGGCCATGGCCGCCGTCGCGTCGTGGACGCGAGCCGCGAACCACCCGGATCTGAGCCGGATCAGATCACCGGAGGCGACCGCCCGTCGAAGGTCGGCGTCGGTGTAGTCGCGTGCCTGCAGTTGCTTCCGCGTGTAGATCCCCGAGTCCTTCATGCAAGGTCAGACGCACGCCGCCGCGGGTCGGTTCCACGACACGCCGATGGCATCGGCCGCAGCGCGCGACGCGCCTCGCTTTTGCCGCAGCGACCTGCGGCCCGATAGCGTAGACGGGTGAGTTCTGACGTCATCTCCCGTGAAGTGCAGCGCCGTCGTACGTTCGCCATCATCTCCCACCCGGACGCGGGTAAGTCGACGATGACCGAGGCGTTGGCGCTGCACGCGCGCATGATCAGCGAAGCGGGCGCCGTGCACGGCAAGGGCGGGCGACGATCCACCGTCTCCGACTGGATGGAGATGGAGAAGGCGCGAGGCATCTCGGTCAGTTCGACGGCCCTCCAGTTCAACTACGCGTGCGAGGCGACCGACGACGACAAGGAGTGGCCGCACGTCATCAACCTGGTCGACACGCCCGGTCACTCGGACTTCTCCGAGGACACCTACCGCGTGCTGACCGCCGTCGACGCGGCCGTCATGCTGATCGACGCCGCGAAGGGCCTGGAGCCGCAGACGTTGAAGCTGTTCCAGGTCTGTCGCCATCGCGGGATCCCGGTGATCACCGTGATCAACAAGTGGGACCGCCCCGGCCAGACGCCGCTGGAGCTGATCGACGAGATCAGCGAGCGCATCGGCCTCATCCCGACTCCGCTGTACGTTCCGGTCGGCATCGCGGGCGACTACCGCGGACTCCTGGACCGACGCACCGGGCGGTTCATCAAGTTCACGCGCACCGCGGGCGGCGCCAAGATCGCCCCCGAGGAACTGCTCGACGCCGACGCCGCCGCCGCATCGGAGGGCGACGCCTGGGAGGCCGCGGTCGAGGAGAGCGAACTGCTAGGCGAACTCGGCCAGGATCACGACCAGGAGATGTTCCTGGCCGGTCAGACCTCGCCGATGATCTTCACCTCGGCCATGCTCAACTTCGGCGTCCGCCAACTGCTGGAGGCCCTCGTCGAGTTCGCTCCCCCGCCGCGCGGACGCGTCTGCATCGACGATGAGACGCGCGAGGTGACCGATCCGTTCAGCGCCGTCGTGTTCAAGGTGCAGGCGGGCATGGACTCCTCGCACCGCGACCGCCTCGCCTACATGCGCATCGTGTCCGGCGAGTTCGAGCGCGGCATGGTCGTCACGCACGCCCAGACCGGTAAACCGTTCGCGACGAAGTACGCGCAGGCCGTGTTCGGCCGCGACCGTGCCACCGTCGACACCGCGTACCCGGGCGACGTCGTCGGTCTGGTCAACGCGATGGCATTGGCACCCGGCGACACCCTGTACCTGGATCCGAAGGTGCAGTATCCGCCGATCCCGTCGTTCGCACCCGAGCACTTCTCGGCGCTGCGGGTGACGACCGCCGACAAGTACAAGCAGTTCCGCAAGGCCATCGACCAGATGGACGCCGAGGGCGTGGTCCAGGTGCTCCGCAACGACCTGCGCGGCGACGCGTCACCGGTGCTGGCCGCCGTCGGCCCCATGCAGTTCGAGGTGGTCACGGCCCGGATGAAGGCCGAGTTCAACGTCGACACGATCATCGAGCCGCTCGGCTATTCGCTGGCCCGCCGCACCGACGACGCGAGCGCTCCCGAACTCGGCAAGCAGCGCGGTGTGGAAGTCTTCACCCGCAGCGACGGCGCGATCCTCGCCCTCTTCAGCGACAAGTGGCGACTGCAGTACATCGAGAAGGAGCACAAGGACCTTCTGCTGGAGCCCCTCGTCGCCGCCGCCGACTGACGTGCACGCCCGGTACGCGGTCGGCGTCGCCGCCGCCGCACTACTCGTCGGCGGATGCGCGTCGTCCGGCGACCAGCACGTCCCCGAACGCGCGGACGCCCCGCGTCTGGATCCGGCGCGCTGCGACGCTCCGACACCTGTCGGCGACGTCGACCGCAGCGCCTACGGACTGCGCTACACGCGCGGAACCATGCGCATCCGCGTCGAGCCGACCGACGCAGAGGCGAGGTGCGTCGAATTCGCCAAGAGTGGCAACCCCTCGGTCGAGGTGCCGCCCGACACCCTGTTGTTCACCTTCGCAGGCACCGACGGTGAGGGCGGCCAGTTCGAGTTCCTCGCCTCCGCCCTCACGGGAGGCCGGGTGCCCGGATCGCCTCCGGCGCCGAAGCTCACCGCGCCGATTCCGGCGCGGGTCGGCGTCTCCGTCGACGGCCTCTACTACTCCGCGACCGCCTGCTCGCTCACCCTCACCCGGGTCGGCGCCGCCGCCGCGGCCGGCCGCTTCGACTGCCCGGAGGCAGTCGCCGACGACGCCAACCCCTTCGCCCCGTCCGACGACGTCCCCTACGACGAAGCACCGACCCCGACGGCGCCGCCGGCCACCGCGCGTCTGTCCGGGCGATTCGAGGTACAGGCGTAGCGGAGGAGTCCGGCCGCTACCCCACCAGGTCCGCGATCGACGCCGCCGAGACCTCCTCGATCGTCGCCGGAGCGAACGACGGGTCGCGGTCCTTGTCGACGAGTACCGCGCGGACGCCCTCGGCGAAGTCCGGGTGGGCGGTGATCTTCTCCGCGGTCGACAGCTCACGCTCGAGACATTCGGCCAGCGACGACGACTCGCCCAGTTCGATGAGGCGCGCGGTGGCGAACAAGCTGGTCGGCGACCCCGCACCGAGCAGGGCCAGCATCTCCTCCGCCCACTCGTCGCCGACCGCTCCGCGCAGACCGCCGACGATCCCCTCGACGTTGGTGTCGCCGAAGTAGTCGGCGATCTTGCGCAGCGGCAGCGTCGCCTCCACCGGATCACGGTGATCGGCCAGCGCGGCCGCGATGCCCGCGCCCGAGCGGATCGTCTCGGCGACCCTCTCGATTCGATCGGAGGGAACGAAGTGCGTGGCGAGCCCCACCGCGACGGCGTCGGCGCCGCGCAGCCGGGCGCCGGTCAGGCCCAGCCACATGCCGACACCCGTAGGCAGTCGGGGCAGGAAGTAGCTCGAGCCGACGTCCGGGACGAAACCGATGGCGGTCTCCGGCATGGCGATGAGCGCCTTCTCGGTCACGACGCGGATCTCGCCGTGCACGCTGATGCCCAGGCCGCCGCCCATCGCGGCGCCGTCGACGAGGGCGACGTACGGCTTCGGATACTCGGCGATCAGCTGATTGACGCGGTACTCGCTCGCGAAGTACTTCGTGACCGCCGCGGCGTCGCCCGCGACGGCACTGTCGCGGACGGCCCGGATGTCGCCGCCCGCGCAGAAGGCGCGGTCACTCGCGGAGGTGACGAGCACGGTGTCGACCGCATCGTCGTCACCCCACGCGGTGAGGGTGTCGTGGAGGTCGTCGATCATGCTCTGGTCGAGTGCGTTGAGGGCTTTCGGTCGGTCGAGGACGATCTCCCCGATACCGTTCTGCACGGCGGTGCGGATGTACGACATGGTGTTCACGCTAGTCCGCGTGCGCACCGAAGCCCCGAGCAGCCGTCGACGTCAATTCCGCAAGCCCGCCGTCGTACATCGACTCGACCATCGCGATCACCGACTCGTCCGCCGACAACGCCGCGGTCCATACGACGAGGGTCCCGCCGCCGTCGGCGGGTCCCACCGACAGGATCGAGTCGTACTGACGTGCTCGAGATCGACGACGACGACCTCGACGACACGATCGCGTTCGTCCACAAGGGCGGGATGACGTTCCTGTCGCCGATCCTTCCCGATCTGAAGGCGATCGTCTGCACCGCGGGCAGCCGCGAATCACACCTGGCGATCCTGTCGCGTGAATCCGCGGTGCCGTGCGTACTCGTCGCGTCCATCGCCGGTGAGATCCCCGACGGAGCCCGGGTCCGGCTGGGCCTGACCGACTCGGAGACCGCGACGATCGACGTCGTCGAATCGGCGGTGACCGCATGACCGCCGTGACGCACCCGCGACTGCTCACCGATCCCGACTACGAGCCGACCCTCGAGGAGTGGAATCAGCTCATCGACGAGGGCGGTCGTGCGTACAAGAACGAGCTGGCACTGCGCACCGTCTTCGAATCCGAACTCTTCGGGATGAACACCTACATCGTGATGTCGATGATGGAGGACTACCTCAAAGTGCCGGACCGGCTGCGCACCATCGCCGCGCACGCGACACCCGAACAGATCGTGGCCGCAGGACTGCCGATCGGCTCCAAGCGCAGTTTCATCAATCTCGCCGCGATGCCGTTGCACTACATGACCGGCCGCGAACTGTTCGTCGACCTCGGCGAGAACGACGCCGCACAGGGTCTCGACGACCAACTCACCGTGCTGCGGTTCTGGCGCCGTGCCACCATCGCGATGCGCACCGACGGCGTCCTCTACAACATGGACGCCGATCCCGCGAACAGCTCGCACATCGTCGACGGCGACCTCCTCGCGAACATCGTCGACCAGCTCGAGCCGGTGGACGCCGCCGCGACCGCGACCATCCGCAAGTTCGCAGCGCGCCTCACCGCGTACGCGTTCCTGGAGAACTGCGATGCCCGGACCGCGGTCTGCGACACCGGTCCGTACGACCTCGGCGACGGCACGTTCGTCGCCCTGCGGGAACTGTCCTGTGACGGAGTCGGCGACTTCCCCTGGCTCGACGGCATCCGGGAGACTCTGCCCGAGCACAACTTCGTGTTGGCGTACCGGCTGCCGGACTCGGTCTCGATGGACAACAACGTGTGGGGCACCGCCTGGTTCAAACCGGACGACTATCTGGCAGACGTGCTCGCGGCCCGCGTGTTCGCGGTCCGCGACGGTCGGCTGCGGCCCCTGTCGCACACCGACGTGACGGAGATGACCGCACACATCCGCACGGCGCACCGCGCACTCTACGCACGACTCGCCGAGACGCCCGCGCGTGAACGCAATCTGTACGCCACCCAGATGTACAGCTGGAAGCTCAAGGCGTGGGCGCGCATCGCCGGGTGCTACGACGACATCGACTGGTCGGTCAGTGAGTCGGTCGCCGACTCGTACGAGCGATTCAGTGATCCCGATGTGGCGCTCGGCTTGATCGGCGGGATCTTCGTGCCTCCCGACCGAGACAGCTGTTTCCGGCCGATCGGGGGCGCACGATGACCACGTCGGAGAAGGCGGCCGCCGGCATCAGCTCGTACGACTTCGGGGCGCGCAGCGGCCGGATACGCACGTTCAGCAGCCCACAGGACGTGATAGACGCCTTCGGCGACGACCTCGACGAGGTGATCGCACTCGTCGAATCGGGCGGCACCACCTTCCTCCCCGGTTCTGGGACGTCTGGGCGGCATCGTCTGCCAGTCCGGAACCACCCGCTCGCATCTGGCGATCGTCTCGCGCGAGTACGAGGTGCCCTGTCTGCTGTCCGTGGAGTTCGACGGCTGGCGTCCCGCCGACGGCGACGAGGTGACGCTACGCGCGGCGAGCTCGGGCGACGGATGGTTGACATCCGGCCGCGACGAGTCGGCGGTCGCACCGCCGACACCGCCTGAGGCTCCGGAGACCGGCGGGACGAGCTCGACGGTGCCGACCGGGAACGCGGCAGCCGCCGACCGACCGCGCACCGCGCGGACTTCCGGCGATCCGGCGACCGACTGGTGGGACTACGTGGACGCGGCCGGTGACGAGATAGGCCGCAAACCGTTCCCGGCCTCAGTCGACGAGCTCGCGTTGCCCGCCCTGTTCGGACAGGAGCTGACCCGAGACCGACTCGACCAGTTGATCAGTCACATGGGTCGGTCGTTCAAACCGGAGATGACACGGCGTTCGGACTTCACCTCGGAGATCTTCCCGATGATGCCGTACATGTCGATGTCGGTGGTCGAGGACTTCCACAGCTATCCGGTCCGAGTTCGCGCCATCGACGCGGCGCTGTCCGCCGAGGAGATCGGCGCGCGGCTACGCCACGCCGGGCAGATCAGCCCGTTGTGGATCTGGATGGTCGGTTACCACTACCTGTGCGGACGGGAGCTGCTGATCTCGATGGGCAGACTCGCCCCCGATGAGGCCCTCGACGACGTCGCGACCGTGCTGGACTTCTGGCGGCGACTGGCACTGGCACATCGCGGGGACGGAACACTCGACTACAAGGACGCGGGCTTCACCAACCGCTTCCTCCCCGCGGCCGACGTGGCATCGCTCCGCTCCCGCATCGCACCTCTCGACGACGACGCGAATCGCGCGCTGCGGCAACTGAATGCGGCGCTGTCCGGGTACTGCTTCATGTACTTCACCGACTCGCGCGTCGGTATCTGCGACAACGGACCGTATCCCGAGGAGCCGGGTCGCGCGACGCTCGTGCGCGACTTCCTCAGCCTCGACTCCGGGCAGTTCTCGTATCCGTGGGCGGCCGAGTGCGATCCCGGCGTAGCCGGGGTGACGCTCGTGCTGTCGTTCCCGACCGAGGGATTCCGCGAGTTCGAGATCAACGACTGGGGCACCACGTTCACCGAGCCGGAGAACTTCCTGTCGACCGTGACCTCGGCGTCGGTCATCGCGCGCTACGCGGACGGCTCCAGTCGAGTCCTCACGCCGAGCGAATGGCCCGACCTCGCCGGCCGTATCGGTGAAGAGCACCTGAAGCTGTATCAGACGTTCAGCGACATGGGCCGCGACGACCGGATCCTGTCCGCGACCCGCATGTACACCTGGGGGCTGCGCCCGTTCGCTCGGGTCGCCGGAGTCGAGGACGCGATCGACTGGCAGATCTCCCCCGCCACCATGGCGTTGTTCCCCGAACCGCTCGGGGACGACGACCAGGCCGCCGCGATCTTCGGCGGTGCGCTCGTCGGGCACGACCGACCGAGCGCCTTCAGCGCCACCCGCTGACTCACGACTCGACTCCGAGACCTCCCGAAAGGAACACCCATGCGCCAAATCATGCAGGTCGTCGTCCCCGCCGACGAGTACCTCGTCCATCAGACCCCCGAGACCTTCGCCACCGTCTCCAACGCCGACATCTCGTGGACGGAGAAGGTCTGGCTGTCGCTGTTCGCCCGCGACGGCTCCGTACAGATCGACTTCGGCATCGGCAAATATCACAACCGCAATGTGATCGACGGTTTCGCCGGCGTCTCCCGGGGCGTCGAGCAGATCACCGTGCGTGCCAGCACCGAACTGGACACCGACTTCAGTCGTGTGGGCGTCGGACCCATCGACTACGAGGTCGTGGAGCCGATGAACAAGGTGCGCGCCGTGCTGCGCGCCAACGACGTGCAGCCGATCAGTTTCGACGTCACGCTCACCGCCGTGCTGCCGCCGTTCCTGGAGCGCAAGGACGCGCAACGCGGGTCCGACGGCTTCCGGGTGGCCTCCGACCTGCGCCGTTTCCACCAGCTGTGCACTGTTTCCGGGTGGTTGGAGATCGACGGCGAACGGACCGAGATCACCGACGAGACGTGGCTCGGCTACCGAGACCGCTCGTGGGGCGTCCGGATGGACGTCGGCGAACCGGCGCCGGACGTCAAGGCGCCGAACAGGATGAACGAGGACTTCCTGCTCACCTGGAGTCCGATGTACTTTCAACCCGCCGACGGGAGCGATCCATACGAGATCCACCACTACCTCCAGTGGGTCGACGGCGAGGTGCACTACTTCTCAGGGTTCGTCAACTACCCGGACGGCAGGCAGGAACCGCTGCACGGATGCGTCGACGACCTGAAGTACGATCCGGCCACCCGACGCCTCCTCGGCGGCACGATGACCTTCGACGCCGGGTGGGGTGAGAAGCGGACCATCGAGATCGAGCCGGTGTCCGACACCGGATTCCATCTCGGAACCGCCCTGTACTTCGGCTTCAAGGGCGATCGCCACGGCATGTGGCACGGTGTCGACCACACCGCCGGTGAACGGTACGAGGACATGACACGACGGGAGACGATCGACGAGGCGCACCAGCTTCGCGACTGCGTGATCCGAACCAAGGAGGGCGATGCGACCGGCTACGGCATCTTCGAGTCGATCGTCGGCGAACACCCCCGCTACGGTCTGACTCGTGAGGACTCGTTCCTCTGATCCGACTCCCCTGCGCTCGCCGCGCCGTCGTCCGGCGCGGCGAGCGACCGGAGCGGCTACCGGCGATGTCCACGTACACGCGTGCTTCGCCGGGTGGCGCCGTCAGCCGATGATCTCCGACAACTCCAGCCACCGCTCCTCGAGCTGTTCGTTCTCGATCTCGGCGGCCCGTACCTTCTCGGTCAGCTCACCGAGGCCGGTGTAGTCGCTCTGGTCGTGCGCCGCCATCTGCTCGTGCAGCGTCGAGATCTGCCCGGACAGCTTCTCCATCTTCCGCTCGACGGCGTTGAACTCCTTGCGCGCGGCCTGATGCTCGGCCGCGGAGACCTTCGCCTCGTCCGCGGCGGCCGTGGCCTCGGCCGGTCGCACCGCCGACTTGGTCGGCTTCTGCGCGTCCCGCGCACGTCGCTCCAGATACTGTTCGATGCCGCGCGGCAGGTTGGTGAGCTTCCCGTCGCCGAACAGCGCCCACGTCGAATCACAGATCCGCTCGATCAGGTAGCGGTCGTGACTGATCACCACGAGGGTGCCCGCCCACGAGTCGAGGAGGTCCTCGACCTGTTGGAGGGTGTCGATGTCGAGGTCGTTGGTCGGTTCGTCGAGCAACAGGACGTTGGGTTCGCCCATCAGGACGACGGTGAACTGCAGGCGACGACGCTCGCCACCGGACAGGTCGCGGACCGGAGTCCGCTGGCGGGCCGGCGAGAAGCCGAGGCGTTCGGCGAGCTGGCTCGCCGAGAGCTCCTTGTCGCCGAGCATGATGTGGCCCGCGACGCTCTCGACCACGTCGAGCACCCGGAGCGACTCGTCGAGGTCGTCGAGTTCCTGCCGCAGCCAACCGATCGATACGGTCTTGCCCTCGATGCGCTTGCCGGGCTCGACCGATGCGTCGCCGGCGAGCGCGCGAAGCAGTGTGGTCTTGCCTGAGCCGTTCACACCGACCAGACCGACCCGCTCCCCCGGCGCCAACCGCCACGTCGTGTCCTCCAACAGCACGCGGCCGGGCCGATCGTCGGACGAGGGCGTGCGCAACTGCGCGTTCTCCAGCTCGATCGCGACACGGCCGAGTCGACGCTTGGCGAACGCCGAGAGCGCGACCGAGTCGCGGGGCGGCGGGACGTCGGAGATCAGCTTCTCGGCGGCCTCCACCCGGTACTTGGGTTTGGACGTGCGCGCGGGTGCTCCGCGGCGCAGCCAGGCGAGTTCCTTGCGGGCCAGGTTGCGGCGGCGCTCCTCGGCGGCGTCGGCCTGTCGGGCGCGTTCGGCGCGGGCGAAGACCCAGTCGTTGTAGCCGCCCTCGTACTCGTCGACGCGGCCGGAGTGGACCTCCCACGTACGGGTGGCGACGGTGTCGAGGAACCAGCGATCGTGCGTCACGACGATCAGCGCACTGCGCCTGTTGCTCAGGTGCTCGGCCAGCCAGTGCACGCCCTCGATGTCGAGGTGGTTGGTCGGCTCGTCGAGGATCAGCAGGTCCGCGTCGGTGACCAGCGCGGCCGCGAGCGCCGTGCGACGACGCTGCCCGCCCGAGAGCTCGTCGACCTTGCGGTCGAGGATCTCGTCGACACCGATGCCCTCCATGATGCCGCGGATCTTCGCGTCCGCGGCCCACTCGTGTTCGGCCACCCCGACCCCGACCACGACATCGGCCACCGTGTGATCGGCAGGCATCTCCCCGCGCTGGGTGACCGTGGCGACCACGGCGCCCCCGACGCGGGACACCCGTCCCTCATCGGGTTCGGTGATGCCCGCGATGATCTCCAGCAGCGTGGTCTTACCGCCTCCGTTGAGTCCGACGACGCCGATCCGCTCGCCCTCGTGGACGCCGACGCTCACCTCGTCGAGCAGCGGTTTGATCCCGAAGCTCTTACTGATCTTCTCCGCGGTGATCAGTGAGGTGTTGGTGCCGTTGTTGACCGAGGCCATGGGTTCCGTTCTGTGTCGTGTGACGGTTGTGGGTGGTGAGATCGGTGCGAGGGCGTAGGAACGTCAGTGGGGCACCAGTCGGGCGCCCGCGACCGGACCGGACGCGGTCCGTACCGCCTTGGCGACGCCGGAGCCGGACAGCTCCGCGGCGACGTCCACCGCGGCAGCGGCGTCGGCGCACAGGAAGGCGCACGTCGGTCCCGAACCCGAGACGATGCCCGCCAGGGCTCCGGCCTCGGTGCCCGCGCGGAGCGTGCGACGAAGCAGCGGCCGCAGCGAGAGCGCCGCGGGCTGCAGATCGTTGTGGAGCAGCGGAGCCACCGCGCGGACGTCACCGGAGGCGATGGCCACCATCAACCCGTCGGGACGCGCGGTTCCCGCGTCGGTGGTGCGGTCGCCCGCCGCGCGGAGCCGGTCCAACTCGCGGTACACGTCCGGCGTCGACAGTCCGGTCCCGGACACCGCGAGGACCCAGTGGAACTCGCCGCGGTGCAGCACCGGCAGCAGCTTCTCCCCGCGACCGGTGCCGAGTGCCGCGCCGCCGGTCAGCGAGAACGGCACGTCCGATCCGAGTTCGGCGGCGATCTCGTGCAGGTCGACCTGATCGCGGTCGACGCGCCAGAGACGCGCCGCGGCGATCAATGCACCGGCCGCGTCCGCCGATCCACCCGCCATGCCGCCCGCGACGGGGATGTGCTTGTCGATGGTGATCGAGACGTCGGGCGACCGCCCGATCCGATCCGCCAGGGCGACGACGGCCCTCGCCGCGAGATTCGACGCATCCGACGGCACGGCACGACGATTCTCGCCGGTCACCGTCACCGTCAGCTCCTCGGCCGGACGGACGGTCACATCGTCGTGCATGCCCAGGGCGCAGAACAGGGTGGACAGTTCGTGGAACCCGTCGTCGCGCAGCGGTCCCACGCCCAGATGCAGGTTGATCTTCGCGGGGACTCGTGCGGTGGCACCGCCGATCATCATCGTTCGATGATATCCGCCGATGCGGCGACGTCGGCGAGGCGCACGAAGTCGTCCACCTCGAGGCGCTCGCCGCGGATCCGCGGGTCGATGTCGGCGGCGCGCAGCAGTTCCTCGGCGCGCACCGGACTGCCGGCCCAGACCGCCAGCGCCGAACGCATGGTCTTGCGTCGCTGAGCGAATGCGGCGTCGATCGCCGCGAACGTGCGACGACGACGGTCCTCGTCGAGCCCGAACCGGTCGGTCCGTTCGATACGGACCAGACCCGACTCGATCTTGGGCTCGGGCCAGAAGACGTGTTTGCCGATCGACCCGGCGCGCGTGACGTCGCCGTAGTAGCGCGCCTTGACGCTCGGCACACCGTAGATACGGCCTCCGGGGGTCGCCGCGAGGCGGTCGGCGACCTCGGCCTGCACCATCACCAGCGCGGTGCGCAGCGTCGGGAGCTGGGCCATGAGATGCAGCAGCACCGGAACGGCGACGTTGTACGGCAGGTTCGCCACCAGCGCGGTGGGCGTCGCCGGCAGGTCGGAAGGGGTCACAGTGAGCGCGTCGGCGGTCACCACGTCGAGCGATCCGCGCTGTTCGGGCGCGAAATCGGCGACGGTCCGCGGCAGCCGGGCGGCCAGCTTGGAGTCGATCTCGACCGCGACGACGCGCCCCGCCTCACCGAGCAGTGCCAGAGTCAGCGACCCGAGTCCGGGCCCCACTTCGAGGACCACGTCGTCGGCGCCGACACCGGACGAGGTGACGATGCGACGCACCGTGTTCGCATCGTGGACGAAGTTCTGACCCAGTGTCTTGGTGGGCCGGACGTCCAACTCCGCGGCGAGCGCGCGGATCTCGGCGGGACCGAGGAGTCGAGGAGGCATACCGCCAAGAATAGGCGTCAGCCGATGCCCAGCTGCGAGGTGCACGACGGCCAGGCGCCCCAGCCCTGTGCCGCCTGGGTCTTCTTGGCGATCGCGATCTGCTCCTCGCGGGTGGCGAGGTCGGCGCGCGGCGCGTACTCCTGGCCGCCCCAGCGGTCCCAGGTGTTCTGGTCGAACTGGATGCCGCCGTAGAAGCCGTTGCCGGAGTTGATGGCCCAGTTGCCGGTCGACTCGCACTGGGCCAGACGGTCCCAGACGCCGAACGGGACGTCCGGGGCGCCCGGCTTGGTGCCGACGCGGACGGTGCTCGCGGTCGGCTTCGTCAGGACCTGCTCGGAGACCTTCTCCTTCTTGACCACCTTGCCGTTGCGCTTGGTGACCTTGTAGGTGACCTTCGACTTGCCCGGGGTGCCCTTCTCGATCACCTCACGCTTGCCGTTGATGAGTTTCGGATCCTTCTTCTCGATCTCCGGCGACTTCACCGCCTCGTCGACCGTGACCTCTTCGGTCCGGACGCGGGTCACCTTGATGACCATGTCCTTGGCGACCGGCGTGGTCGCGGCGGGAACCACCGTGTCGGTGGACTCGAGCGGGTCGCCGGCCTCGGCGAGCAGATCGCCGACGGTCTTCGCGGCGATCGTCGGCCGCGAGACGTCGCCGCCGTCGTGCAGCACGACGCGCTTGGGCAGGGTGACGTCGAGGTCGGCACCGTCGACCGGCAGCGGAGCGTCGAGCGGATCGTCCACCTTGCTGGTGCTCAAGCCCTGTTCGGCGAGCACCTGACGGACGTCGGAGGCATTGGTCGTGACGACCTCGGGTTTGCCGTCGACGACCAGTTTGACCTGCTTGAGGCGATCGACGGTGATGGTCTGATCGTCACTGAGCGAACTCGCCAGCGGTGCGCTCACGAGGTCGCCACCGACCGGCTCCACACCGTTCTCCTTCAGAACGCCTTCGACGGAGAACGCCATGGTGCTGACCGTGGTCTGCTCACCGTCGACGGCGAGCGTCACTTCGCGATGCATGACGGCACCGGTGACGGCGCCTGCTGCGACGGTGGAGGCCACAGCCCCCACCGCGAGGCGGGCACGCATGGACGTTGACGCGTTGATACGAGTGAAAACAGACAAGGTTCATTCATCCTGATCAGTTGCGGGATCACGATACGGTAACGAAAAGGGTGCTGTCAGCGCAACGGCAACGAGTACGCACGCCGCGCGTTCGCCCCCAGAATCCGCGCCGTCTCCTGCTCGTCGAGCCCCTTGACGGCGGCCAGAACCCGAGCCGTGTACGGCACGCAATACGACTGATTCGGCTGGCCACGGTAGGGATGCGGGGTCAGGAAGGGCGCATCGGTCTCCACCAGCATCAGCTCGGCCGGGGTGATGTCGGCCGCGGCACGCAACTCGTCCGAGTTGCCGAACGTCACAGTGCCGGAAAAGCTCAAGTAGTAGTTGCGGTCGACGCATTCGGCCGCGATCGCGCGGTCGCCGGAGAAGCAGTGCATCACCACGGTCTCCGGGCTCCCCTCGGCGGCGAGGACGTCGAGCAGGTCGCGGTCGGCCTCCCGGTTGTGGATCATCAACGCCTTGCCGGTCCGCTTGGCCAGGTCGATGTGCCAGGCGAACGCGTCGCGCTGCACCGCCGGGTCGGCGCAGTCGTACGAGCGCGTCGTCCAGTAGTAGTCCAGGCCGGTCTCGCCGATGGCGACGACCCGCTCGTCGCCGGACATCTCCTCCAGTTCGGCGCGGGCCGCGTCGTCGAGGTCGGCGGCGTGCGTCGGATGGAGCCCCACCGCCGCGAATGCGCGAGCGTCCCAGTGCGCGGCCGCCACGGCCCAGCGGGCGTCGACCATGTCGTCGGCGACGGTCACCACCTGCGACACGCCGACCGCCTCGGCGTGGTCGAGGATCGCGCGGACGTCCTCGGCGGTGCGCCCGCCGCAGGCCGCGAGGTGGGTGTGGGCGTCGATCAGACCGGGCAGCGGCTCCGGGTCGGGCGGGGGTGTGCGACGACGGTCCTTCTTGCTGGAACTCACAGGGAACCACTGTGCCCGATCACCGCACGCGCGCAAACTCTCCGTACCCGGTAGCCTCGTATCGGTGCTGGGTCTACCTGATGACGTCACCGTCGCCCTCTTCGACATGGACGGGGTCCTGACGACCACCGCCGTCCTTCACCAGGCCGCGTGGAAGAAGGCCTTCGACGCCTTCCTGACCGAACGCGGCGACACGTCGGGTCCGTTCACCGACCGCGACTACCTTGACTATGTGGACGGTCGGCCGAGACTCGACGGCGTCCGCAGCTTTCTCGCCTCCCGCGGCATCACCGTCGACGACGAGGCCGCCGCCGCGATCGGCGACGCGAAGAACGAGGAGTTCCTCGCCGCGCTCGACCGCGACGGCGCACGGGCCTACCCGGGCTCGCTCCGCTATCTGCAGGCTGCGCGCGAAGCCGGACTGCGGGTCGCGGTGGTCACATCGTCGAAGAACGGCGCGAAGGTGCTCGACGCGGCAGGCCTGGCGCAGTTCGCGCAGCACCGCGTCGACGGCAACACCATCGTCGCGGAGAACCTGCCCGGCAAACCCGCACCCGATTCGTACCTGCGCGGCGCTCAGCTGATGGGCGTCACGCCCGCACAGGCCGCCGTCTTCGAGGACGCCATCTCCGGCGTCCAGGCGGGCGTCGCCGGGCACTTCGGCTACGTCGTGGGCGTCGACCGCGTCGGCGGCGGTCAGGCCGACGCCATGCGTGCCGCCGGCGCCTCCATCGTCGTGACCGACCTCGCCGACCTCCTGCAGAGCTGAAGGATCTTCCCGAACACATGGACCAGTACTCCGCTGACCTCGCGCACACCACCCACGGCGACACGTCGAGCCATCCGGACACACTGAACGTGCCCGTCCACGGCACGCGCCCGGACCACGGATTCGACGTCAGTCCGTGGGAACTGCGGTGGCGAGGCTTCGACATCGACACCATCGGGCGCACCGAGGCGCTGTTCGCGCTCTCGAACGGCCACATCGGTCTGCGCGGCACGTTCGAGGAGGGTGAGCCGGTCGACGTCCCGGGCACCTATCTCAACGGCTTCTACGAGCTGCGCGATCTGCCGTACGCCGAGAGCGGCTACGGCTACCCCGAGTCGGGGCAGACCGTGGTGAACGTGACCGACGGCAAGATCATCCGCCTGCTCGTCGAGGACGAGCCGATGGACCTGCGGTACGGCAGCACCGTCGAACACGAGCGCGTCCTGGACTTCAAGACCGGCACCCTCAAACGCGAGACCCTGTGGACCTCGCCGACCGGCCGCACCGTCCGCATCCGATCCGAGCGCCTGGTCTCGTTCACCAAACGCACGGTGGCCGCGATCCGCTACGAGGTGGAGCCGGTCGGCGAGGACATGAAACTGGTGCTGCAGTCCGATCTGCTCGCCAACGAGCCGATCGGCGGCCCGGGCGGGAAGTCGGCGGCCGACGATCCGCGGTTGGCCGCCGCCCTGGACAAGCCGCTGGTCGCCGACCTCGCCGACTGTGAAGACTATTCGGCCGTCCTGGTCCACCACACCCGACGCTCGGCACTCACCGTCGCCGCCGCGATGGACCACGAACTGGAACTGCCCGCCACCGGCGACACCTCGATCCGCGCCGACGGCGACCTCGCCCGACTGACCGTCGCGGCGACCGTGCCGCAAGGCAGCAAGATCGTGCTCACCAAGTTCCTCGGCTACGGCTGGTCGGCGCGACGCAGCGTGCCCGCGCTCCGCGCGCAGGTCGATGCCGCGCTGGCGATGGCCCGTGAGACGGGATGGGATGCGCTCAAGGCCGAACAGGTCGCCTACCTCGAAGAGTTCTGGGCCGACGCCGACATCGAGATCGACGGCGACTCGGAGATGCAGCAGGCTCTCCGGTTCTCGCTGTTCCACATTCTGCAGGCCGGTGCACGCGGGCAGTCCAGGGCGATTCCGGCGAAGGGCCTGACCGGCCCCGGGTACGACGGGCACACCTTCTGGGACACCGAGACCTTCGTCCTGCCGATGCTGACCTACACCGTGCCCGCGGCCGCGGGCGAGGAACTGCGCTGGCGGCACGGCACCATGGACAAGGCCAAGGCCCGCGCCGCCGAACTCGGCGCATCGGGCGCCATGTTCCCGTGGCGCTCGATCAACGGCGACGAGTGCTCGGGGTACTGGCCCGCGGGCACCGCGGGCGTCCACGTGTCCGCCGACATCGCCAATGCGACGGCCCGCTACATCCGCGCCACCGGCGACGAAGCGTTCGAGATCGAGTGCGGCGTCGAGCTGCTGGTGGAGATCGCCCGCTTCTTCACCGGTCTCGGCCACCACGACGCGAACGGGAAGTTCCGCATCGACGGCATCACCGGACCGGACGAGTACACGGCCATCGTCAACAACAACCTGTTCACGAATCTGGCCGCCCAGCAGGCGCTGCGCGACGCCGTCGCCTCAGCCGGGCGACACCCCAGCGTGGCACGCGATCTCGGGGTCACCGCCGCCGAGACCGCGCACTGGACGGCGTGTGCCGACGACATGACCGTCGGATACGACGAGTCCCTCGGCGTGCACCAGCAGTCCGAGAGCTTCACCCTGCTCGACCGCTGGGACTTCGACCGCTCGCGCGGCCGCTACCCCCTGCTGCTGAACTATCCGTACTACGACCTCTACCGCAAGCAGGTCGTCAAACAGGCCGATCTCGTATTCGCCATGTATCTGTTCGGCCAGCACTTCACGGCCGAGCAGAAACTCAAGAACTTCGACTACTACTACCCGATCACGGTGCGCGACTCGTCGTTGTCGGCATGCTGCGAGGCGGTCACCGCCGCCGAGGTCGGTTACCTCGACCTGGCTTACGACCTGATGAGCGAATCGGTGTTCACCGATCTGCACGACCTGCACTCCAATGTGTCGTCGGGTCTGCACATCGCGGCCCTGGCGGGCGCGTGGACCGACTGCGTGGCGGGCTTCGGCGGGATGCGCGACTTCGGCGGCGACATCACGTTCGCCCCGCAGCTGCCGCGCCAGCTCACCTACATGAGCTTCCGGATGACGATCGGCGAGTCGCGCATCGTGGTCGCGATCACCGCCGACTCGGCGACGTACCGGCTGATGTCGGGTCCGACCATCGAACTCGCGCATCACGGCGAACGCTTCGTGCTGGGCGACGTCGCGGTCCGCAAGCCGATCTCCCAGCCTCTCCCGCGACAGGCTCCGGCCGCTCCCGCGGGGTGCGAGCCGTACCGTCGCTCGCTCTGACTATCCTGGGAACATTATGGTCAACGCCCCCGAAAACGCCTCCCGGCCGTACTACATCACCACCGCCATCGCGTACCCGAACGGCGCCCCGCACATCGGGCACGCCTACGAGTTCATCTCGGCGGACGTTCTCGCCCGGTTCAAGGCGTTGGACGGCTTCGACGTCCGCTTCCAGTCGGGCACCGATGAGCACGGTCAGAAGATGCAGCAGACGGCGGAGGCCGAAGGCGTGTCGACCGCCGAGCTGGCGCGTCGGAACTCCGACCGCTTCCAGGCGCTGCACGACGCGCTGGGCACCGACCTCACCCGGTTCATTCGGACCACCGACGCCGACCATCATCGCGCGTCGGAGGAGATCTGGAAGCGTATGGAGGCCGCGGGCGACATCTATCTCGACACGTACGCCGGTTGGTACGACGTACGCGACGAGGCGTTCTTCACCGAGGACGAGACCAGCCTCGACGACGACGGCGATCGGATCGCCACCGAGAACGGCCACAAGCTGACGTGGACGCAGGAGCAGACGTACTTCTTCCGGTTGTCCAAGTACACCGAGCCACTGCTCGACCTGTACCGCGACCGCCCCGAGTACATCGGACCGGACTCGCGACGCAACGAGGTCGTCAGGTTCGTCGAGGGCGGACTGACCGACCTGTCGATCTCGCGCACCACCTTCGACTGGGGCGTCAAGGTTCCCGGCGCCGACGGACACGTCATGTACGTATGGGTCGATGCACTGACCAACTACCTGACCGGTGTCGGCTTCCCCGACGATCCGGCGACGATGGACCGCTACTGGCCCGCCGATCTGCACGTCATCGGCAAGGACATCATCCGTTTCCACTGTGTGTACTGGCCCGCGTTCCTGATGAGTGCGGGGATCGCCGTGCCCAAGCGGGTGTTCGCGCACGGCTTCCTGTTCAACAAGGGCGAGAAGATGAGCAAGTCGGTCGGCAACGTCGTCGACCCGCACGTGTTGATCTCCGAGTTCGGCCTCGACCCGGTCCGCTACTTCTTCCTCCGCGAGGTCTCGTACGGACAGGACGGCTCGTACTCGGCCGAGGCGATCGTCTCCCGGAAGAACGCCGACCTGGCCAACGAATACGGCAACCTCGCGCAGCGCACCCTGTCGATGGTCGGCAAGTACTTCGACCACGTGCTCCCGACGCCCGGCGAGTTCACCGCCGACGACCGGGCGCTGCTCGACACCGCCGACGCGCTGTTGGAGAAGGTCCGCGCGCACTTCGACGTCCAGGCCATCCACCTCGGCCTCGAAGCCCTGTGGTCGGCGCTCGCCGACGCCAACCGGTACATCTCGGCGCAGGAGCCGTGGAAACTCGCCAAGACCGACCTCGAACGCACCGGGACAGTGCTGTACGTGTGCGCCGAGGTGGTCCGGATCGTCACGCTGCTGACCCAGCCGACGATGCCCGGCTCGACGTCGACGATCCTCGACTACCTGGCCGTCGACGCCGATGCGCGCACCTTCGCCTCGCTCGGCGACCGGCTGGCCCCGGGGACCGTCCTGCCCCAGCCCAGCCCGGTGTTCCCGCGCCACGAGGCGTAGTGCTCGCGCGACGGCGATGAGGCGGCCCGGTGGTTGACCCATCCCCGCTCCCCGTTCTGCGCGCCCTGCACGCTCGCACACGACGCGACGGGCTCGCGCCGCCCGCGGCGCTCATCGGGCGGTGGGCCGACGCCGACGCCGTGATCGCGCCGTCGGTCGAGGTGCGACGCGGTGTCGCGCCGCCCGATCGGCCCGACCACTTCTGGTTGGGGGCGATCTCGTACGCGCCGCCCGGGCAGGCGCCCGATGTGGTCGGCGGCATCTGCGACGGGCTCCTCCTGCTGCGCGACGACGCATGGGAGTGGGAGTCGATCGACGGATCCCCGTGCCCGGCCTGGGTCGTCGACTGCCTCGCCGCCGTCGAACCGACGTCGGCGTGGTCGGCGACGGCGTGGTCGGCGAAATGGACTCCCCCGGCCAAGACACCCCACATCGACGCCGTCGCGGCGTGCATCGATGCGATCGGCGCGGGCGAGATCTATCAGGCCTGCGTGTGCACGCGGTTCACCGGCCGCCTCGACGGCGACCCGCTCGACTTCTTCGCCGACATCGCCGCGGCGACTGCCCCGGCCAAGGCCGCCTGGCTGACCGGCGACTGGGGGTCCGTCGCGAGTCTGTCCCCCGAACAGTTCCTCGACCGGCGCGGCGACGAGGTGTCGTCGTCGCCGATCAAGGGCACTGTGCCCGTCCACGTCGACCCGGCCGTGCTGTCGGCGTCGACCAAGGACATCGCCGAGAACGTGATGATCGTCGATCTGGTCCGCAACGACCTCGGCCGCGTCGCGACCATCGGATCGGTGCGCGTCCCGGAACTGCTGCACGTGATGGGCGCCCCGGGCGTGTGGCATCTGGTGTCGACGGTGTCGGCGACACTGCGCCCCGACATCGGCCACGACGCCCTCCTGGCCGCGACGCTGCCGCCGGCCTCGGTCACCGGCACCCCCAAGATCCGCGCCGCCGACCTGCTCACCGGATGGGAGGAGCACGAACGCGGCGTGTACTGCGGGGCGATCGGCATCGCCGGGCCCGGCGGACTGCTCGACTTGTCGGTCGCGATCCGGACGGTGGCCGTCACCCCCGACGGCGCCCTGACGCTGGGTGTCGGCGGCGGCATCACCGCAGCCTCCGACCCCGAAGCCGAATGGCAGGAGTGCCTGGACAAGGCCGCGTCGATCGTCGGCTTCGCGGCCCGCTGACCGCACGCTACGGCGTGCGTGCGTCCCGTGCCGACAACCGCCGCCCCAGCGACCACACCATCGCCAGGAAGGTGACGCCCCAGGCGATCACGGCGAGCCAGATCTCGGCGTGCCCGATGCCGTCGACGATCGGCAGATCGTGCGTATCGCCGAGGGTGCGGCTGGCCACTCCGTACATGCCGAGCGGGAAGACGATGGTCCACAGCGACACGTCGTAACGCAGTGGCACACGATGGATCACATGCCGCCAGTACCCCGCGACGAGCAGCGCGGGCACCAGCCAGGTGCCGAACGCCCACAGCAGGAAGGTGGCCGCCGCGACCGTCGACCCGACGACGTCCAAGAGCGGAACGTCGGTCATGTCCCCGATGTGGGCTCCGGCGACGACGGAGATCGCCGTCGCCCCCATCGCCACCCAGTAGGCGCCCGACACGTCGGCCGGCGCGGGCCGCGAGAACAGCAGGCGAGCGGCGACGAACACGGCGACCGCCACGTAAAGGAACACGCCCACCGCCCAGCAGAACACCGCGAGCAGCGCGAGTTCGGTGCGCCATGTCTCGAGTTCAGGCTGCAGACTCGACGCGAGGACCGCCACCGCCTGTGTGGCGACCACCCAGACGAACCAGCTCCCGTCGGCGGTGCGCAGCGGCGCTTCGTCCTTTCGCGCGCCGAAGGCGACCGCGGGCAGAAGGTAGCCGAGGATCGCCCAGAGGACGGTCGTGACGATCAACGCGATCTCGGCCCACCGGATCGCCCCGTCGAGCAGCAGCCTCGAACCCAGCACCCCGGTGCCCGCCACGACGGTGAAGAAGCCGAACGTGCGGGACGGGATGCGCAGGTCCGTGGCCACCGCGTGCCTGTACCGGACGAACCGGACCAGGTAGGCCACGACGAGAACCGCGTAGGCGACGATGCCGATCCACATCAGGATCGACGATCCGACGTCCCACCCCTGTACGTTCATGGCGATCGAGACGATCCCGGTGGCCATCACCATGGCGAAGCCGGCCGGGTTCAGGCCGCGGATCGTCTTCTCGAGCACCTCACGAAAGTACTCGAAACGCATGTCACCGAACCAGTCGGACGGTGATCGATCACACTGCTCGCACAGATTGTCCTACATTTGGTCAAAGAGATAGCGTCGATATCATGCCTCGTATCGCACAGAACCGGACTCTGCCCGAGCAGGTCGCCGATCAGCTCCGCGACCGCATCGCCGCGGGCGAGTTCCCGGTCGGCTCACTGCTGCCGGGCGAACTCGCCCTCGCCGCGGAGATGGGTGTCAGCCGCGGCAGCGTCCGGGAGGCGCTGCGGTCGCTGGTCCTCGCCGGGATGCTGGGTGCCCGCCCCGGCTACGGCACGTTCGTCACGGCGACGAGCGACGTCGCGCCCGCCCTCGCACGACGCGTCGACCGGGACCGGACGGCGGACGTCGAACAGGTCCGGTCGATCCTGGAACGCGAAGGCGCCCGGCTCGCGGCCCGCAACGCCTCCGCCGATCACCTTCGCGGTCTGCGGGAGGCGCTCGCCGCTCGCGCGGAGGCCGTCGACGGCGCCGCCTATGCGGCCGCGGACATCGCCTTTCACCGCATCCTCCTCGACGCGTCGGGTAATGCGCTGCTCGCCGAGCTGTATCGCGGGGTGGGCGGCAACGAGCAGGCGCTGGAACATCTCAACTCCCGCGACTTCCCCATCACGTCGGCCCCCGAGGTCGTGGAGATCGACCGCGCGCACCAGGCGATCTTCGACGCCGTCGCCGCACGAGACCCCGAGGCCGCGGCCGCGGCCGTCGACCGCACCGTCGTGATGGTGCACGCCTGGGCGGAGGATAACCGGTGAGCACCGTCGACGTCCGCGCCGCCGCGCGCTCGCATCCGTTGCCGACCGCGCTCGTCGTGGCGGGCGTCCTGCTGGTCGCGGGCAATCTCCGTGCCGCCATCACCACCGTCGGCCCCGTCCTGACCGACATCGAGGACGATCTCGGCCTCCCGTCGTCGGCGGCGTCGATCCTGGTGAGTCTGCCGCTGCTGGCGTTCGCGGCGGTCTCGCCGTTCGTGCCACGGCTGGCCGACCGGATGGGTCTCGAACGAGCGATCGGAGCCTCGCTCGGCGTGCTCGCGCTGGGTCTGGTGCTCCGTTCGGTTCCGCCGCAGGCCATGCTGTGGATCGGCACGGCGTTGATCGGCGTCGCGATCGCCGTCTTGAACGTCGTGCTCCCCGCACTGGTCAAGCGCGACTTCCCGACGAGGATCGGCCAGATCACCGGCGCGTACTCGGCCGTGCAGTCGACGTTCGCCGCGATCGCCGCCGGCGTCGCCGTACCCGTCGCGGGCGCGACCGCGCTGGGCTGGCGGCTGCCGCTCGGCATGTGGGCGGGCCTGGCACTGGTCGCCCTGGGTGTGATGGCGCCGCAGTTGCGGCGTACCACGGCGGTGGCCGAACCCGTCGACGTGTCTGTGCAGCCCACGCCCGCCCCAGTGGCCGCGCGCTCGCCGTGGCGGACACTGCTCGGCTGGCAGGTCACCCTGTTCATGGGTCTGCAGTCCACGGTGTTCTACGTCGTCATCACCTGGCTGCCGACCATCGAGACCGATGCCGGAGTCAGCGACGGCGCCGCGGGTGCACACCAGTTCATGCTCAACGCGTGCGGCATCGTCGGAGCACTCGGCTGCTCGGCGTTGATCGCCCGGCTCGCCGACCAGCGCTACCTCGGTGCGGCCATCGGCACCGTTCTGCTGATCGGCGTGGTCGGTGTCCTCGTCGCACCGTCGGCGTCAATCGTGTGGGCGTGCGTGTTCGGCGTCGGCGGCGGCTCCGCCATCGTGCTGTCGCTGTCGCTGTTCGGGCTGCGCACCGCGAACCACCGGCAGGCCGCATCGTTGTCGGGCATGGCCCAGTGCTTCGGCTACGTCCTGGCCGCCGTCGGCCCCGTCCTCGCCGGTGCGCTGCACGACGCCACGGACTCCTGGACGCCGGTGCTGGTGATCCTGCTCGTCGGCACGTGCGTGATCATCGCCGCCGGATACCTGGCGGGCCGGGACCGGGTGGCGGCGTAGGCCGTCGCCTACCGCCCCGCCAGCACCGCCTCGTACACGTCTCGCTTGGAGAACGGCGTCCCGGCGCAGACCTGCGCGCACGCGTCCTTGAGCCGGACACCTGAGTCGGCCAGTTCTTCGGCGCGCGTGACCAGCGCCTCGAGAGGGACGGTCTCGTCGATCTCCGCGGCGCCGGCGATCACCACGGTGATCTCGCCCTTGACCCCGTCGGCAGCCCACCGCGCGAGTTCGCCGAGCCCGCCGCGGCGGACCTCCTCGTAAGTCTTGGTCAGCTCGCGGCACACGGCGGCGCGCCGGTCGGCCCCGAGGACCTCTGCGGCGTCGGCGAGGGTCTGCGCGAGGCGGTGTGGCGACTCGAAGAAGACCACGGTCCGCTGCTCGGAGCGCAGGCTCGTCAGCCAGTCGTGGCGGGCGCCGGACTTTCGCGGGGCGAAACCGTCGAACGCGAACCGCTCGGACGGCATCGCCGACAGGGCCAGCGCCGTCGTCACCGCGGACGGACCGGGCAGGCAGGTGATGCGGAGTCCGGCATCGGCGCATGCGACGACCACCCGATAGCCGGGGTCGCTCACCGACGGCATACCCGCATCGGTCACCAGCAGGACCGTGGCTCCGCCGACGATCGCCTCCACCAGCTTCGGCGCGCGTACGGCCTCCACCTGGTCGTAGTAACTGACGATCCGTCCGCCGATCTCGACACCGAGCGAGGCCGCCAACGCCTTGGTGCGGCGAGTGTCTTCGGCGGCTACGATGTCGGCCGTCGTCAACGCCTCCCGCAGGCGGGGCGACGCGTCGTCGAACCGCCCCATCGGGGTGCCCGCCAGGATCAGCACGCCGGACCCGTCTGAACTGTTCACCCGCTCCAGGGTAGGGCCTACTCCAGGTACGTGAGGATCAAGGTCACCGCACTGTCGATGACGGCGTCGACGTGATCACGCGAGGCCGTGCCCAACCAGCAGAGGGTGATGCCGTCGGTCTGCGCGATGACCATCGGCGCGAGTTCCTCGGTCGGCCTGGTCCACACGCAACCGGAGATGCGCGAGGCCTGGTCGAGGAGTCCGGCGGCCACCTCGTAGTAGCCCTCGTAGAGGCGCTCGGCCAGATGCTCCAGACCCGGCGTGCGACGCGCGTACAGCGCCAGTCCGATCAGCACCTGCTGACGTGCGGTGTCGGAGATCGCGTTCTCGGCGAAGGCGCCCAGTGCACCACGGATCAGGTCCTCGGTGGGTGCGCCGCTCGTCGGGAAGTCCACCAGCGTCTCGAGCCACTCGTTCATCGACTCGAGTTCCTGTGCCACACCGTGTTCGACGACGGCGGCGAGCAGCTCGTCCCTGGAGGAGAACGCGTAGAAGATGCTCGACTGGCCCATCTTCGCCTCCGTGGCGATGCGGCGCGTGGTCGCGGCCTCCACGCCGTCGGCGGCGATCACGCGCAGGGTGGCCTCGATCGCCGCCTCCCGACGCTGTTCCAGGGTCAACCGTGCCATTCCCGCGCTCCCTCTGTCGAATTCGATCGATCGGCCCTGCGGTTCGACCGTAGTCACAGCTCAGATCGACCCGCAAGCGTTCTAACAATACGTGCCAGGGCCGCGGGCCGAGCCGGGCCGCGACGCGAGCCACTAGGCTGTATCGAGTGACGACCGCCGATCTCGCCGCCGACCGCGCACCCGACGCGCCCAGGCCGCACACCGAGGACCTCGGCACCAGTCCCGGTCCCGCCGTGCCCGAGCCGGTCTTCGGACCCACCGACCGTCTGCGCGGCACGATCGTCGGGGTCGTCATCGCGCTGATCGCGGTCGCCACGCGCCTCTGGGATCTGACGCATCCGACGTCCGACGGAACCCCGGTCTTCGACGAGAAGCACTACGTCCCGCAGGGCTGGCAGACGCTGACCGGCGGCGACTGGATCGAGGACAACCCCGGGTACGGGCTGGTGGTGCATCCGCCGGTCGGCAAGTGGATGCTCGCGATCAGCGAGTGGATGTTCGGCTACGGACCGATGGGGTGGCGTTTCGCGTCGGCGGTCTCGGGTGTGATCATCGTCGTCGCCGTCTATCTGACGGTCCGCCGGATGGCGCGATCGACACTGGTCGGCGCGCTCGCCGGCATCTTCGCCATCTGCGACGGCGTGCTGTTCGTGCAGTCCAGGATGGGCATGCTCGACATCTTCCAGGCGTTGTTCATCGTGCTGGCGTTCGCCGCGATCGTCGCCGACCGCGATCAGATGCGCGCCCGCCTGCACCGCGTCTGGACGCAGGGCCGCATCGACGACTCGCCGTTCGGTCCGCGACTGGGCTTTCGCTGGTACCGGTTCGCCGCGGGCGCGATGCTCGGTCTGGCCTGCGGCACCAAGTGGTCGGGCCTGTACTTCGTCATCTTCTTCACCCTGTTGTCGCTGGGATTCGACGTGGCGGCCCGCCGCGCCTACCACGTGCGACGCCCGTGGGCGGGCGTCGCACGTCGCGACCTGATCCCGTCCGGGCTCTCGCTCGCGGTGATGCCGATCGGCATCTACCTGGCGACCTTCGCCACCTGGCTCGCCTCCGAGTCGTCGGTGTACCGGTACGTCGTCGGAACCGAGGTCGGCACGGGCGGACCGTTCGCCTGGGTGCCCGCCGCGCTGCGCTCCCTCTGGTTCTACGAGTCGGGGATTCTGGAGTTCCACGCGGGACTGACGAACTCGGCGGGCAACCATCACCCGTGGGAGTCGAAGCCGTGGACGTGGCCGATGAGCCTTCGTCCCATGCTGTACGCGATCGACTACGGGCCCGACCAGTGCGGTGGCGGCGACTGCGTCCGCGCACAGATGCTCGTCGGCACCCCCGCCATGTGGTGGCTGTCGCTCGCGATGATCGCCTGGGCGCTGTGGCGGATCGCCTCCCGCCGCGACTGGCGTTATGTCGCGGTCCTCGTCGCGTACGCCGCCGGAATCGTTCCGTGGTTCGCCGAACTCGACCGGCAGATGTACTTCTTCTACGCGACGGCGTTCGCGCCCTTCCTCATGATGGGTCTGGCGCTCTGCTGCAGCGACGTCCTGGCGTGGGGCGCCAAGAGCAGACGGCCGGACCGGCGGACCCTGGCGGTGCTGATCGTCGCCGTCTACGTGGCGCTCGTGATCGCGAACTTCATCTGGCTGTGGCCGATTCTGACCGGCGCGCCTATCTCGAACGTGGAGTGGGGTCGTCAGATGTGGTTGCCGAGTTGGACGTGACGGTCACGGCGCGCGTCGTGTCGCCGCGCGCGAAGAGCCACAGGATCAGCGCCAGCACGACGACGCATCCGGTCAGCACGAACGACGGCCCGTACCCCCACCGATCGGCGACGAACCCCGCCGCGATCGGTCCGGCCACCGTTCCCATGTCCGACGACATGCCGTAGGCGGCCAGCGCAGAACCGCCGCGCGCTCGCTTGGCGAGCAGATCGCCCAACGCCGCCTGGTGAGTGGGTGCGAACAGCCCCGACCCGACACCCGCGACGGCGGTCAGCACGAGGACCGTCTCGACATTCGGCGACCAGCCGAGCACCAGTGTCGACGCGGCGGCGACGGTCAGTCCGGGGATCATCACGGGGCGCCGCCCGAACCGGTCAGACAGCCGACCGGACACCATGATCGCGACGATGTTCCCGGCCGCGTAGCAGGCCAGGACGATGCCCGCCCACCCTCCGGAACGGCCGAGTCCCTGTTCGACGAACAGCGGGACGACGGCGACGCGGACGCCCATCGACGCCCAGCCCTGCGCGAAATTGGCCGCCAGGATCGCGCGGTACTCGGGCCATCGGATCGCCTCGGCGAACGTCGCGGCGGGCAGCGGCGCCGCGGCGCCGGGCTGGGTCTGGGCGGGCGGCGGGACGGCGGGCATCGCGATCGCCACCACGGCTGCCGCGATCAGCAGGGCGACGGCGTAGACGGCGAACGGCAGGCGCAGCCCGAGGACGTCGACCAGTGCGGCGCCCAGCAGCGGTCCGGCGAGGTTGCCGATCAGGAAGCCCGCCGAGTAGTAACCGGACGCCCGGCCACGGATCTGCGGCGGTGCGAGACGGATGAGCAGTGCCATCGCGGACACCGAGAACATCGTCGAACCGATGCCGCCCGCCGCGCGGAAGACCAACAGCTGCCAGTAGGCCTGGGCGAACGAGCAGGCCAGGGTGCTGAGCGCGACGATGAGCAGACCGGTCAGATAGATCCGCCGCTCCCCCAACAAGGAGACCAGGCGACCGGTGGGCGGCGCGAACAGCAACCGCATCATCGCGAAGGCGGATACGACGACGGTCGCGGCCGTGACGCCCACACCGAAGTCACTGGCGAAGATCGGTAGGGCGGGAGCGATCAGCCCGTAGCCGAGAGCGATGACGACGTTCGCCGCCAGCAGGACCCATAGTCCGCGTGGGAGCTGCTTCATGCCTTCAAAGATAGCGACGGGCGCCGACCTTCCGGCCGGCGCCCGTCCTCGTTCGGTCGACTCACTTGCGGACGATCATCACCGGCACATGTGCGTGATGGAGCACCTTCTGGCTGCGTGAGCCGAGAAGCAGACCGGTGAAGCCGCCACGACCGCGGCTGCCCATCACGATCATCGACGCGCCGTCCTCGGCGGCCGCCAGGATCGCCTTGGCCGGCTCCTCGGGAATCACGACCCGGTTCACCTCGACGTCGGGGTAGTCCTCGGAGTATCCGGCCATGCGCTCGGAGACCGCTTCGACGGCCTGCCGCGACATCTCGTCGATCTCGGCCTGGTCGAGCCCGAAGCCGTGGAGGGCGTCCGCGTCGAGCGGGGTCCACGTGTGCACCGCGGTGAGCTCGCGGTTCCGCAGACCTGCCTGGCGGTACGCCTCGGCGACGGCGGGGTCGCTGGTGGCCGAATCGTCGACGCCGACCACGATCGGGCCGTCGTTGTCGGTGCTTCCGGCGGGCACGATCACGACGCGTCCCTTGGCATGCGCGGCGACGCTGGTGCTGACCGAACCCAGGAACAGTCCCTTGACGCTGCCCAGTCCGCGGGTGCCCAGGACGATCATGTGCGCGTGCTCACCGATCTCGAGCATGACCCGCGCGGCGTCGCCCTCGACGATCGATCCGGAGACCTCGATGCCGTCGGCCTCCTCGCGAGCGATGTCGGCGGCCTTCTGGACGGCTTCGGTGGCCTCGGCACGGATCGCGTCGATCACGTCCTGCGGGATCACCAGCCCGGGCGCATAGTCACTGGTCGTCGAGGTGTAAGCGGCCACGATCTTCAGGGGAAGCTTCTCCGCCGCAGCGGCCTTCGCTGCCCACTTGACCGCGTCCTTCGATGTGTCCGAACCGTCCACGCCGACAAGTATCAAGCTCATCTCGAATGCACTCCTTCTCGAAGAGGCCGGGAAGCCGCGGTCTCGGCTCCCTCGGTGCGCCTGAATCCATTCTGTCGCAATCGCTCCCGAATTGCACCGTCGGACGTCGGGTCGAAAGTCCTCGGTAGGGTGATGGTGCACGCTCATCCGACTTCAGGACACCAGCAGATGACTTCCCCCAGACGCTCCGGCCCCGCACGCGACGCCGCAATCCACATTCTCGTGACCTTCGCCGTCGGCATCGTCGTCCTCATCGCCGCCATGAACACCTCCGGTGGTCTGCGCGACGGGCTGATCATCGCCGGCCCCGTCGTCGTGGGCATCGGCGCGATCGCCGCGATGATCCGCACCGCGCTCGCCTGGCGCGCGAACGTCGGCTGGCAGGTGTGGCAGGGCGCGTCGTGGTTCCTGCTCGCGCTGACCGTCACGTGGGTCTTCGGCGCCGTCCCCGCCGTCGTCTGACCGCCTCGCGCGTCGTCAGGTGGTCGATGCGGGCGGAGCCTGCGCGTCGAGACTGAGCTCTTCGGCGTCGAGACGGTCCAGCGCCGCGGTGAGCGCGCTGGAACTGTACGAGCCGCGTTCGCGGAGGCCGAGCAGATGTTTACGCTGTTCGGCCACGATGAGCCGTCGGACGCGGCGCAGCTGTTTGGCGGTCTCGAGGCGGCGGTCGACCATCTCGTCGCCCAGATAGTCGATCTCGCCGACTTCGTCCTCCCCGTCGGCCGACTCGAGCCGACGTACCGTTTCGATGCTGCGGGCGAGCTGAGGATCGGCACCGCACGCGTCCGGCTCCATCATCACCCGCTGGGTCACCGAAGCCATCTCGCGGCCGATCGCCCGGCGCTGGGCCGCCTCCTGAGCCTCCTGGTCGGGCAGTCTCATCTTCTTGACGAACCAGCCGAGCGTGCCACCCTGCAGCATCAGCGAGCCCACGGCGACGAAGAACGCCGACAGCACCAGCATCGAGCGGTACGGGGTGTCGGCGGGCAGCGTCTGAGCGGCGGCCAGGGTCACCACACCGCGCATCCCCGCCCAGACCACGACGAATCCCTCGCGGGTGCCGATCGACTCCATCCGGTAGTAGGCGATGTCGGCGAGTCGACGATCGATGCGGTTCTGCACCAGTCGGGCGCGACGCTTGTCGAGGTGTTCGGCGTCGGCCAGGTCGCTCTGCAACTGCTCGAGCCGTTCCTCGCGCGCGATCACGCGCTGCGCACGCCGTTCGGTCCAGTGGACGAGCGGGATGACGAAGATCAGCCGCAGCACCACGAGCAGGACGAATCCGAGGGCGGCCGGCCACAGGGCGTGCCAGATCGTCTCGTGGCTCTCGTGCACGTCGAAGACCAGGTCTTTGAGTTCCAGACCCATGAGCAGGAAGACGCTGCCCTCCAAGAGCAGTTCCACGAGCCGCCAGTTCTGCACATCCGACCGACGGTGCGCGGCGTTCAGATGTCGGACCGCGCCTCGACCGGACACCAGCCCGGCAGCGACCGCGGCGACCAGGCCCGAGCCCTCGATCAGTTCCGTGGGCACGTACGCCACGTACGGCGTGACGAACGAGATCGCGGTGGCGACCACCGCGTTCTCGATCTTGGCGCGGATGCGGATGAACACCCAGCCGACCACGGCACCGACGACGACGGCGGCGACCACCGTCCACACGAACTGGACGGCGACGCCCCACAGGGACACGCTCGCGGCCATGGCGGCGATCGCCGCGCGCAGCATGACCAGTGCACTCGCGTCGTTGAACAGACTCTCGCCGCTGAGGACGGTGATCAGTCGGTTCGGTGCGCCGACTCGTTTGACCGTCGTCGTCGCGACCGCGTCGGTGGGACTGAGGATCGCGCCCAGCGCGACTCCCGTCGCATAGTCGGCCTCCGGCAGGATCAGCATGAACACGACGCCCAACCCGAGCGAACTGACTACCACCAGGACCACCGACAGACCGCTGATCGCCTGGAAGTCGCGTTTGAACTCCATCGAGGGCATAGCGACGGCCGCGGCGTAGAGCAGGGGCGGCAGCACCCCCATCAGGATGATCTCGGGGTCGACCGAGATGCGGGGCACACCCGGGAAGTAGCTCACGACGACACCGAAGATCACGAGTAGGAGCGGTGCGGCGATCCGCAGCCGCGGCGCGAGCAGGTTGGCGGCCGCGATCGCGAGAACACACAAGACGACGATCAGGACGAGTTCCACGTCGGCTATTATCCGGCATCGCTCACGGTCGGGGCGACGCGGGCGACGGACTCGATCCGAACGGACCCGTCCGACAATCCCCATCGTGTCATCGGCCATTGACAAGATCAACGCTTGATGTCACGGTTGGTGTCAGAAGGTCGACGCGGCCGGGACCCGGCCGTCACCAGTGAGGAGATTCGAGATGACTTCGACGCAGCCGCGGCCGCACACCTACCAGCCGCCAGTGAAGCAGGACGACAAGCTCGACTACGAGCAGGTCCTCGACGACCTCTCGTCGGCATCGGTGCACCGGAACTTCGATCCGTATCTCGACATCGCCTGGGACGCACCCGACATGGCGGTCGTTCCGAACGACAGCCGGTGGATCCTGAACTACACCGTCGACCCGATCGGCCGCCATCCGTGGTACCAGGCCCTGCCGGAATCGGAGCAGATCCGCATCGGCATGTGGCGCCAGGCCAACGTCGCCAAGGTCGGCCTGCAGTTCGAGTCGATCCTGATTCGCGGACTCATCCAGTACGCGGACCGTCTCGACAACGGCGACAAGCGCTTCCGCTATGTGACGCACGAATCCAAGGAGGAGTGCAATCACACCCTGATGTTCCAGGAGCTGGTGAACCGGATCGACATGCCGACGCCGGGCATGCGCCGTTGGCTGCGTCTTCTCTCGCCGATCATCCCGTTGTTCTCCACTCTCACCCCGACCGTGTTCTTCTTCGGCGTTCTGGCCGGCGAGGAGCCGATCGACCACATCCAGAAGGACTTCCTGCGCGCCGGCCGCGACAGCGAGATGCACCCGGCGATGTCCGCGGTCATGGAGTTGCACGTCGCGGAGGAGGCACGGCACATCTCGTTCGCGCACAATCACCTGCGGACCACCATCCCGAAGAAGGGTCGGCTCGCCAAGTTCGTGCTGTCGCTCGTGATGCCGCTCGTGATGCGCGTGCTGTGCGGCGCCATCGTCGTTCCCCCGGCCGAGTTCGCCAAGGAGTTCAACGTCCCGCGCGAGGTGATGAAGGAGATCTTCTGGGAGTCCGAGCAGTCGCGAGTGTTCCTGTCCGGCGTGTTCGGTGACGTCCGCATGCTCGCCGACCAGTGCGGACTGATGAACCCGGTGTCGCGTCGCGTGTGGAAGGCGCTGGGCATCGACGGCCGCTCGTCGCGGTTCCGCAGCGAGCCCGCCTACACCGCGAGTTGATACGCCTGTGCCTCACGTCGTGACCCAGGCGTGCTGCGGCGACGCCTCGTGCGTCTATGCATGCCCTGTGAACTGCATCCATCCCACCCCGGACGAGCCAGACTTCGGCGTCGCCGAGATGCTGTACATCGATCCGTCGACCTGTGTCGACTGCGGTGCATGCGTCTCGGCATGTCCGGTCGGCGCGATCGTCCCCGGCCATCGGCTGGCCGACGCCGCCGAACGGTTCGTCGACGTCAACGCCGCGCACTACGGCATTCCGCCCGAGGACGCCGTCCGGTTCCCCGTCGAGAAGTCCAAGCGTCTGCCGCTCGCGCCGATCTCCAAACCGCGCGCCATCCGCGGCGGTCCCGAGGTCGTCGACGTCGCGATCGTCGGTTCCGGACCGTCGGCGATGTACGCGGCCGACGAACTGCTCAAGCAGCCGCGCGTGCGCGTCACCGTCTTCGAACGCCTGTCGCAGCCGTTCGGCCTGTCGCGGTTCGGCGTGGCACCGGATCACACCGCCACGCGCACTGTGATGAACCTGTTCGACGAGATCGCCCGCCATCCGAACATCGAGATCCGCCTCGGCACCGAGGTCGGACGCGACGTCACGCTCGACGAACTGCGGTCCCGCTACACCGCGGTGCTGTGGGCGGGCGGCGCACCGACCGACAAGCCGCTGGCGGTGCCCGGCATCGAGCTGGCCGGCGTTCAGAGCGCCACATCGCTGGTCGGCTGGTACAACGGTCATCCCGACTTCCTCGACGCCGGTCCCGATCTCTCGACCGAGCGCGTGGTGGTCGTCGGCAACGGCAACGTCGCGCTCGACGTCGCTCGCATCCTGACCGGCGACGTCGACGAACTCGCGAAGACCGACATCTCACGCGACGCTTTGGCCGCTCTCCGGTCGTCGTCGGTGCGCGAGGTGGTCGTCGCGGGACGCCGAGGACCCGAACACGCCGCGTTCACCCTGCCCGAACTGATCGGACTCGCCGACGGCCACGCCCGCGTCTGGGTGGACCCGGCCGATCTGGCGGGGACGAACGCCGACGACATCGACGATCCGACCGTCGCCGCGAAGGTGTCCGTGCTGCGTGAGATCTCCGAGCGGCCCCGGCCCGCCGAACCGTTCATCCGGCTGACGTTCGGCCGGACGCCCGCCGAGATCGTCGGCGTCGGCCGCGTCGAGGGCGTCCGCTTCGTGCACACCGGAACCGACCGGTCCGAGACGATGGACGCGGGCGTCGTGCTGACCTCGATCGGCTACCGGGGAGTTCCCGTTCCTGGACTGCCGTTCGACGACGCGACCGGCACCGTGGCGAATGTCGCCGGTCGCGTCGTCGACGGCGACGTCCCGGTCCCGGGCGTGTATGTGACCGGGTGGATCAAGCGCGGTCCGTCCGGTTTCATCGGCACCAACAAGACCGACTCCGGCGAGACGGTGGCGAACCTCCTCGCCGACGTCGAAGCGAGGACGTCGGTACTGAGCTGACGCCACCGCGTGACGAGCCCCGCGCGGGTCTGTGGACAACCACGGAACCGCACGGGGCTCGCGTGCGTCTGACCCTGTAGAGGCCCGATACGGGCGCACTACTGCTGCAGGGGGAGCCATGTCGCCGTTCGGGATCA
This sequence comes from Gordonia humi, assembly GCF_014197435.1. Classification (NCBI taxonomy): domain Bacteria; kingdom Bacillati; phylum Actinomycetota; class Actinomycetes; order Mycobacteriales; family Gordoniaceae; genus Gordonia; species Gordonia humi. The sequence goes on along the minus strand of NZ_JACIFP010000001.1, from coordinate 2,034,291 downwards.
CTCCTGACCGGATCGCGGTGATCGCGTCGGTGTGGAGAGAGGTCGGCGACGCGATCGTCGACGTGCGCGTGCCGCAGCCGACCGCGGGCTCATCGATCGGTGTCGCTGCGGTGGCCGCGTTCTGCTCACGTGCCACGACGATCTGCGACGCCGACGGCCGACGGCTGATAGCGCTCGGGGACGCGCTCGCCGTGTTCAACGCGCAGACGGAGCAGTCGGACGCCCAGGCGGCGGTCGCCCTCGGCGACGCGGGCGACGCGGACGTCCGATGACCGGCGTCGACGACGTCCTCTCCTGGCGGCTCGACGACCTCCGGGAGGTCGCCACCCGGTTGGAGACTCTCAGCGACCGGCTCGTCGACGCGGCGGGACGCTCGCTGCGCGCGTGCGGCGCCGATCCGGAATGGTCGGGCAGCACCCACGATGCGGCACTGACGCAGACGCTCGTCGTCGGGTCGTCGCTCGGGCGCTCGGCGCACGCGATCGACACGGCGGCCGACGCCGTCCGCTCCCGGACCTCGGTGCTGGCCGACATCCAGACGACGCTGCGCGAGCGCGTCGAACTGGCCCGCTCGCAGGGCTACACCGTCGCCGCCGACGGCACGGTGACTCATCCGGACCCGGCCAAGCGGACCGACGCCCGGTACCTCGCCGGTCGTATCCGCGCACTCCTGACCGAGGCGGACATGGCCGACCGGCTGCTGCACGACATCGTCACCGACGCCGTCGGACACCTCGACGGCTCAGGAGACCGGGTCACCCTGCCCGACGGGACCACGCAGACTCCGGCCGAGGCCGCCGACCGGTTGCGCAGCCTGCCGACAATACTGCGCAGGTCGTACTGGGAGTCGCTGTCCCAGCACGAGAAGGACCGGGTGATCACAGCCTCGTCGGCGGTCGTGGGCAACCTGGACGGCATTCCGTTCGACGATCGAGTCGCCGCGAACCGGTACACGATGCTCATGCGCGCCGACACGACATCCGATCCGGACGAACGCGAGCGCCTGGAGTCGATGCTCGACGACCGCCGAGCCTTCCTCGCCTACGAGCCCGACGCCGGAGGACGGTTCGTCGAGATCGTCGGCGATCTGAACGCGTCGTCGACGGGCGTCGCCGTCTTCGTTCCCGGCACCGGTACAGCGGGCGACGACGCCGACGCGCTGCGCAGGCGGGCGGTGGCACTGAACGAGAAGACCGGCTCCCCGGTGATCGTGTGGGCCGACTCCGAGTTCCCGCAGAGCATCGTGGCGGCGCCGTGGAAGGCCCCGCTCAAGACGACGGCCGTCGACCCGCGCCTGGCCGTGGAGGCCGCCCCGAGGCTCAAACAGTTCGTCGATGCACTCGACACAGAGCTGGCCGTCGCGGCGCCGCGAGCCGCCACCACTCTCATCGGGCACTCGTACGGCGGCACGATCGTGGGTACCGCCGAACAACTCGGCGTACGGGCCGACCGCGTGGTCTACGCGTCGGCCGCGGGCACCGGCGCACTGCCCGGCGAATGGCACAACGCGGCCCCGGACGTGATCCGCTATTCGATCACCCCGCCCGGCGACGTCATCCACTACGCGCAAGAGGCGGGAACACCACTGCACGGCGGGGACCCCGACGACGCCGACGGCGTCATCCGTCTCGACAGCGGATACCTGTCCCCCGACGAACACGGGCATCGTCGGCTGCTGGAGGGCAGGGACTCCCATTCGGCGTATCTGGACGACACCGACTCGGATGCGTTCAATGCCATCGCGAGCGTCATCCGGGGCGACGACCCCGATCGTTACGTCGAACGTGTGCCCGATATGCACGAGATCGACGACGCGAACAAGACACTCCACGACAGTGTCGGTCTCTACGCAGAGTTCACCGGCCGCGTCATCCTCGACAGCCTCATCGCTCCGTTCGCGCCGTTCGTGCGGTGACCGTCGGTGCCCGGCGGGCGCCGAGCCGGAATTGTCGGGGGCGGTCGGCACAATGGGAGCCATGTCGCTGTTCTCCGATCACAGTTCCGTCCGCCTCGCAGCCGTCACCGCGGTCGCCGCCGCCGGTCTCGTCGTCTCCGGCTGCGCATTGCCCGATGAGGCCCGGACGGACGTGTCGTGGTCGAGCACCGCGATCGACGGTCATTCCATCGTCGAAGATGCGCCGGTCACCAGTGCGTCGCCGTCACCGGTCGAGCCCACGACGCCGATCGAGCCCGCGACGCCGACCACGGGTCCCGCCTCGAACGCGCTCGCGACCCTCGAGACGATCCCGGTCAAGGGGCGCGCACCGAAGACCGGTTACACGCGCAGCCAGTTCGGCAAGGGATGGATCGACGACGTCGACGTCGAGGGCGGGCACAACGGCTGCGACACCCGCAACGACATCCTCCGCCGAGATCTCATCGATCTGACGACCAAGCCGAAAACGCGCGACTGCGTGATCCTCACCGGCATTCTCGACGACGTGTACACCGGCAAGGTGATCGACTTCCAGCGCGGCGAGACGACGTCGAACGCGGTGCAGATCGATCACGTCGTCGCGTTGTCGGACGCCTGGCAGAAAGGCGCACAGCAGTTGACCGCGGACGAGCGGAAGTCCTTCGCCAACGATCCGCTCAATCTGCAGGCCGTCGACGGACCGACCAATGCCCGCAAGAAGGACGGAGACGCCGCGACGTGGCTGCCGCCGAACCGCGCATACCGCTGCACCTACGTCTCGCGGCAGATCGAGGTGAAGGCCTCCTACCGTCTGTGGGTCACGAAGGCGGAGAAGGAGGCGATGCAGCGAGTCCTCGCCGCGTGCTGAATCTCAAGCAGCAGTTGAGATCTCGGCAATCGTCTGAATATTTCCGTAACCTTCGGATACATGAACGCCGTGTTGCGCGCTAACGTTCAGTTACCGCGATAACCATGCTGATCGTCGAATAAGACCAGCTCAGCGCGGCAGCGAGAGGCGACGATCGAGGAAACTTGCGCCCCGTCACAACATGTAACCGGCTGTGACGTACGCCGGGACATCTACAACTTAGGCAATCCTCATGTAACGATTCTCGTGCATCAAACGATGCGCTTGGAATCCAACCGAAAGGAACGCCATGTTCCCCGCCCTCACCCAGTTCTTCAACGACATCACCGTCTTCGGCGGCGACTTCCTGTCGATTGCTCTGACCTTCGGTTTCGGCGCCTGACATACAGCCTGAGTGGAATCCGGGTCGCAGCGGACGCGACCCGGATTCCACTGTCAGCATACGGCGCTGTTATAGTGGTTCACGGTTCACTTCGGTGACACCCGGGGCTATGGCGCAGTTGGTAGCGCGACTCGTTCGCATCGAGTAGGTCGGGAGTTCGATTCTCCCTAGCTCCACAGCAGCGCAATACGGGAACACACCACATCGAGGGATGTGCTGTGTTCCCGTAAGTCGTCTCTCCCCCGAGTAAGCAACGGCGTACGGCATCGGCCGGGCGCACCCCCGCCTCCAGACGCGCGGGCCTTACCGCTGCCGCGAGCCGGTGATCGACCTTCTCGTCACTCCGCGAGGATTCACCCGATGTTCATCAGTGGGACAAGTCTGGCCCGAGCGCTGTCGTCGACGGGCTTCTAGCCTTGGCGGGGCCGACCTCGATCACCGCCTCCGCCACGCGAGCACGCCGAGATCTCAACGCCGCCCTGCACAGCCGCGTCGAGAAGTGAATCCGCGCTCAACAGCACCCGTTCACGACCGGCCGATCGGCCGACGCCTGTACGACCCCGACTTCCGCGACGCAGAGCACCGGGAACATCGGCCGGTCGACGACGTCCTTGCTGAGATCGCGGACACACAGCCTCGGGCCGGAGGATCTCGCACCGCTCAGAGAAGGCGCCACGCGGCACGACAGCACCGTCGCGAACACTCACATCATCCTCGAACAGCACATCTATCGCGGTGCCGGACATGACCTCCACGGGCTCGTGTTCGTGGGCAACATCGAATACCAGCAGCCCGAACCGTCGTCGCGGCAGCACCGGTTCTGAACGATCCGCGACAGTACGTCTCTAACGGTCGACTCACGCCGTCAGTCGACATCGAGCCCGCCTGCGAGAAGCTCCCGAGTGTGAGTCTTCTCACTATTTCGTGCAGAAGACCCTCGAGACCGCGACTACATGAACACCAACACCGTAGTGGCGGCACCCGGAGCGAGGCTCTGTGCCGGCGTGTCCGAAAGGGGCCTGTTTCATGAACGCAGACACTTTTCCGGTTGTGGCCGATTCGGGCGAGAGTCTGACATCGGGATATGCGACCGGACTCGTCATCGGGGGCCTGCTGGCCGGGCTCGCTGTGCTCGGGCTGGTCATGTCGGCCCTGGCGCAGATCATGGGCATCAAGGGCCTGTCGGTGCTGAGCAAGTCGGTGTGGGCTGTCGCGGTCATCGGCCTCCCGTTGATCGGGTCACTTCTGTGGTTCCTACTCGGCCGTGATTCGGTGCGATCGACGCAGGTCTACGGCTGACCGCCGAACGTCGACAGCCCGACGACGAGAGCCCGTTCGACGCGTGCGCATCGAGTGGGTCGGGAATCCACCCCGAGGCCCCGGCCGACGACGCTCCGGAGCCGTCTACGGTACAGATGGGTCGGCCCGTCGATCAGGGCCGTCGTGACCTCAGGTCGCCGGCTTATGGAGACCCGTCACCTGGACGCGAGGGAAGGTTGTCCGTATGCCAGAGGTGCGGCCGCCCGTGCGGTGGCGTGCGGTCAGCGGCGTGAGTGAGTATCGCACCCTGCCGAACTATCGAGCCGGCGAGATCGCCATGCCGGTCGCGATTCACAATCACCACGAGCACTCCGATCACGGAGTGTACTTCGACACCCACTCGCACCCGACCCACGAACTCGTGTGGAAGGACCGGGGAGCCGGCGTGGTGGTCGCCGACGGCGAGCGGTGGACGACCACGCCCGGGCTCGGCCTGTGGATCCCCGCGGGTACGCCGCATTCGGGCTGGATGATGGCGTCCTCGACGTCGTATTCGACTCATTTCGACATCGACTCGCTCGACGCGCTCTCCACTCGACCGGTCGCGGTCGAGGTGACTCCGCTGCTGCGGTTGCTCCTGCTGCGTCTGAGTGAACCGAACCTGTCGAGCGACTCGCGCACCGTCGCCGAAGCGATGGTCTTCGACGTCATCAGTCCAGCCGAACGCCAACTCCGCGTCAGCATGCCGACCGACATGTCGCTGACTCCGATCATCGAGTCGGTGCTCGCCGACCCGTCGACGCAGACCACCCTCGACGGCTGGGCCCAGCGACTCGGCGTGAGCAGTCGAACTCTGCGGCGGCAGTTCGTCGAGCACGCGGGCTGCGGTTTCGCCGAGTGGGTGCGCGGAGCGCGGATTCAGTACGCGATCCCGCTGCTGCTGGACGGCGCGACACTCGAGGAACTGTGCGAGCCGTGCGGGTATCACACGGCAACGTCCTTCAGTGTCGCGTTCCGCAAGGTGACAGGCCTCACACCGGGCCAGTTCCGATCGCGCCACACCACATACGACCACGATGAGGCCATGTCGGTGTCCGAAACGGACTAGTGGTCGTCCAATTTGATTGATTGCGGCCCTTCTTTCTGTTGCTTAGCCTAAGAAAACTTAGGTTGCACTCAGTCAGAATCCGACTGGTGCTTCCCTCACTCCGCACGTCATCACCGCGTACCCGCACGTCGGGTGCGGTCATGGTCGTGCGATTCACCGAGAGGAACTCTGATGCGAACGACACCGCGCGGCGCCATCGCCGCGCTCGCTGTCTTCATCGTCGCTCTGCTCGCCGCCGGATGTTCGTCGAACGACGACAGCCGCGCCGATCAGGACTGGCAGCCGATCACCATCGAACACGCCCTCGGCACGACGGTGATCGATCGTGCGCCGGAGCGCGTGGCGACTGTCGCCTGGGCGAACCACGAGGTCCCCCTCGCTCTGGGCGTGGTGCCGGTCGGAATGGCCCGCGCCAACTTCGGGGACGAGGACGGGGACGGCCTGCTCCCCTGGGTGAAGGACAAGCTGGACGAGTTGGGCGGCGAGAAGCCGGTCCTGTTCGATGAGACCGACGGCATCGACTTCGAAGCGGTCGCCGACAGCCGACCCGACGTGATCCTCGCGGCGTACTCCGGGCTGTCGGAGGACGACTACGACAAGCTCTCGAAGATCGCGCCGACCGTGGCGTACCCGGAGACCGCGTGGGGCACGCCGTGGCGCGAGATGATCCGGATCAACAGCAAGGCCATCGGCAAGAGCGACGAGGGCGAGGGTCTGATCGCGTCGATCGAGCAGACCGTCGCCGAGAAGGCGGCCGAGCACCCGGCGATCAAGGACCAGTCGGTGATGTTCCTGACGCACGTCGACACCACCGACCTGAGCACGGTGAGCTTCTACACCACCCATGACACGCGTGCGATGTTCTTCACCGACCTCGGCATGAAGACCCCGCCGAGCATCGCCGCAGCATCAGCGGAGACCGACAAGTTCTCGCTGACCAAGAGTGCCGAACAGATCGATGCCCTGGCCGACGTCGACATCATCGTCACGTACGGGGGCGACGATGTGATCTCCGCTCTGCGCAAGGACTCCCTGCTGTCCCGAATCCCCGCGATCGCCAACGACGCGGTGGTGAACCTCCCGGGCGACAGTGCGCTCGGCACGGCCGCCAACCCGACACCGTTGTCGATAACCTGGACCCTGGACGACTACCTCGACCTCCTCGACAAAGCGTCGCCGGCCAAGTCATGAGCGTCGCCGACCGTCTCGTCGAGCAGGCGTCCGCCCCGGCACGACGCGGCGGTCGGTGGGCGTGGACCGCGGCGGCCGCCGTCGTCCTGCTCGTCATGGCCGTCCTGTCGATCAGATTCGGGTCGCGTGACATCTCGACGGACGACTTCTTCGCCGCCCTGTTCGGCGATCGCGACGCCTTGGCGCACGCCGTCGTGGCTCGCCGGATTCCACGCACGGTGCTGGCGATGGCGGTGGGGGCGGCACTCGCGGTGAGCGGCCTCGCGATGCAGGCGGTCACCCGCAATCCGCTCGCCGACCCGGGAATCCTCGGCGTCAACATGGGCGCATCGCTCGCGGTGGTCGTCGGAATGGCGTTCTTCTCGCTCACCACGGCGAGCTCGTACGTCTGGACCGCCATCGTCGGGGCGGCGGTCACCGCGGTCTTCGTCTACGCGGTCGGCTCGATGGGCCGCGGCGGTGCGACCCCGCTGAAGCTGGCATTGTCCGGAGCCGCGATCTCCGCGGCACTGTCGTCCCTGGTCATCGCCACCGTTCTACCGCGCAACGATATCGCGGGCAGCGTGCGCTCCTGGCAGATCGGCGGCGTCGGCGGCGGCACATGGAATTCGCTTCGGCTCATCGCCCCGTTCTTGGCGGTCGGGTTCGTCGTGTGCTGGTCGACCGCCCGGTCTCTGAACTCGTTGGCTCTCGGCGACGAGACCGCGTCGGGGCTGGGTGAGCACGTGACCCGCACTCGCGTGGTCGCATCGTTCGGCGCGGTGGTGCTGTGCGGCGCGGCGACCGCGATCGCCGGTCCGATCGGGTTCGTCGGGCTCGTCGTCCCGCACGTCTGCCGACTGCTGCTCGGGGTCGACCACCGGTGGACCATGCCGATAGCGGCCGTCGTCGGTGCAGCGCTGCTGACCGCATCGGACATCGTCGGCCGTGTCATCGCCGGCGACACCGAGGTGGAGGTCGGCATCATCACATCGTTGATCGGTGCTCCCGTGTTCATCTACATCGTTCGACGTCAGAGGATTCGCAGTCTATGACCACCAGTTCGCCGGCACCGGAGCGGTCGGCCGCACTCATCGTCGTCCGTCGGGCACGTCGGCGGCGACGTACCCGCCGCGGGCTCGTCGTCGCGGGCCTGTCGCTCGCCGTACTGGCCGCCGTCGTCGTCTCCCTCACCTGCGGCCGAACCTACTATCCGCCTGCCGACGTCATCGATGTCATCGCGGGCAGGACCGTGCCGGGCGCCAGCTACACCGTCGGTACCCTTCGTCTTCCACGTACCGTCCTGGCCGTCGTCGCGGGGGCCTGCTTCGGACTCGGCGGCGCAGCCTTCCAAGTGATGCTCAGGAATCCACTGGCCAGTCCCGACATCATCGGTATCAGTGCGGGAGCCAGCACGGCCGCGACGTTCGCGGTGATCGTTCTCTCGCTGAGCGGCCCCGTGGTGTCCGTGTTCGGCATAGTCGCCGCACTGGTCGTCGCGCTCGTGGTGTACCTGCTCTCGTATCGAGGAGGCTCGGCGAGCGCCCGGCTCGTGCTCATCGGCATCGGCGTCGCCGCCATGCTCTACAGTGCGACGTCGTACATTCTGACGCTCGCCACCGACTGGGACCTGCAGGCGGCGACCCGCTGGCTGTCGGGAAGTCTCAACAACGCCGCCTGGCCGTCGGTCGTTCCGGTAGTGATAGCACTCGCGGTCCTCGCCCCGGTGTTGGTCTATATGGACCGAACTCTCCGGCTGCTCCAGATCGGCGACGAGACCGCCACATCGCTGGGAGTCCGCGTCGACCGGAGCCGACTGCTGACCACGGTCGTCGCGGTGGTCCTCATCGCGTTCGCCACGTCGGCCGCCGGCCCCATCGCCTTCGCCGCGTTTCTCGCCGGGCCGATCGCGGTGCGCATGCTCGGACCGGCGGGCGGTGCGCCGCTGCTGCCTGCGGCGCTCGTCGGCTCACTGCTCGTCACTGTCGCGGACTTCTGCGGCCAGTTCGCCTTCGACAACCGCTTCCCGGTCGGGGTCGTCACCGGCGTTCTCGGTGCCCCGTACCTCGTCTATCTCATCGTCCGGTCGAACCGGTCAGGAGGAGCCTTATGACCGCCGACCACTCCCTGCGCACCGAGTCCCTGACTGTGGGCTACGGCAAGCGGATCGTCATCGACGACCTCACGCTCGCGTTCCCGGCCGGAGCGACCACCGCGATCATCGGCCCGAACGGGTGTGGAAAGTCGACGTTGTTGAAGTCGATGTCGCGCATCCTCCGCCCGACCAGCGGCCGGGTGTTGATCGACGACAAGCCACTGCATCGGGTGAACGCGAAACGGCTCGCTCGCGTCGTCGGGCTGCTTCCGCAGTCGCCGACGGCTCCGGAGGGCATAACCGTCGCCGAATTGGTCGGGCAGGGCCGGCACCCCCACCAGAGCATCGTGTCGCGGTGGAGCGCGGCGGACGATGCGGCCGTCGCCGACGCCCTCGCCGACACCGGCATCACCGGACTCGCCGATCGCGCCATCGACGAACTGTCCGGTGGTCAGCGGCAGAAGGTATGGATCGCGATGATCCTGGCGCAACAACCCAGCATCCTCTTGCTCGACGAGCCGACCACATTCCTCGACGTCAGCCATCAGATCGAAGTGCTCGACCTGCTCACCGACCGTAACCGTCACCACGGCACCACGGTGATCATGGTCCTGCACGATCTGAACCTCGCGGCCCGCTATGCGGATCATCTCGTACTGATGTCCGATGGAGCATGCGAAGCGGCCGGGCCGCCGAGCCGGGTCTTCACCGCCGAGAACATCACCCGAGTGTTCGGGCTGGCCAACCGAGTCGGCCGCGACCCGATCTCCCGGAAGCCGATGATGATTCCCGTCGGACGCCACCATTCCTCGGGGGCTCGGCCTGACGAGCCGCACTGCGCAGAGGCGACCGACCTCCAGATCACGACCACCGACATCCGACCGGACGCATCGACAGAAGGCGAGTGACACACCGTGCCAAGACCAGAGTTCAGCAGTGCACTGATAACAGATGAGAGAGTATTGGCGGTTCTGCACGAGCTCTATGAGCGCGAGCGCCATATCGAGTGGGGGAGCTACGACTTCGACCTCGACCCCTACGCGCATCCGGAGACAGGATTCTCGATGAGCCCGGAGCAAGGCGACCAGCTGTACCTGCTCGCGCGATACGGCCGGGCGACGAACGTCGTCGAATTCGCGACCTCGCTGGGCTTCTCGACGATCTTCATCGCGGCCGCACTCAAAGAGGCAGGCGCGGGCATCGTGTACAGCGCCGAGCTGGTGCCGAGTAAGGTCGAGCAAGCCAGGAGGAACATCGATCGCGCGGGACTGTCCGACTACGTCGAGATTCTCGAGGGCGACGCAAGAGAAGCGCTCTCCTCGGTTCCAGACCGAATCGATCTCGCGGTCATCGACGGATGGATACCGGCCGTCTCACTCGAGGTCCTGAAGACCATCGAGCACAAGCTTCGTCCGGGAGCTCTCGTCTACAACGAGAACCTCGACGACGAACTGATCGGCTACGTCAAGGAGAACGGCGGCAGATACCGGTCGATGAGACTCCTCAGCGGTTCGGACTACAAACCCTCCGGCGAAGTCGTCTTGAAGACATAGGGCCGATCTGCGGAGCGATGCGCGCGGCAGTCGGGGTCGAGCGGCCGAACACCGCCGTGACGGGCTATGACCTCCGAGGTCATGGTCCACACGGCTCGCTCTCGTCAGACTTTGTTCACGTCGACATGACCGGCTCTGGAAGGAAGAACGATGAACGACATCGCCGAGAAGTACCTGAAGACATGGAATGCCAGCGGGACCGACCGAGCAGACCTTCTGACGGCGGCCTGGTCGCCGTCGGTCTCCTATGTCGATCCGCTCGCCGAGGTCAGCGGCCACTCCGGCATGAGTGCGGTGATCGACGGCGTGCACGACCAGTTTCCCGACTTCGTGTTCTCCAGGATCGGCGAGGTCGACGCCCACCATCGGCAGCTCCGGTTCCGATGGGGACTCGGGCCTGCGGGCGCAGAACCGGCGATCATCGGTTTCGACGTCATAGTCCTCGATGAGCAGGGACGAATCCAGGACGTCCGAGGATTCCTGGACCAGGTGCCCGCCTGACGCTCACGGCGATCCGCACCGACAGTCGGGTCACGACGAGGACAGTACGTCGTCGCCCGTAGACCGGGCGGGCCGATTGCGATCGACGGACGTCTCGACTAGGGATCCATGCCGCCACGGGAGGAGACCGTCACCTCGCCCGAGACGCGGTGTGCGACCGTGACGAATGCTCGCGCGGCGCTCGATCGGTGACCGGCCTCGCGAACCAACAGCTCGACAGCGCGGTCGGGAAGAGCGGGCGTCACCGGCACGCGCGCGACGTCGTCGTGCGCATCGGTCGCGAGAGTCGGCAGCACGGTCGCGAGATCGGAGCTTCGCACCACTTCGATCAGTGAACTCACCGAGTTCACCTCCACCGTCACCTTCGGCGTCACTCCGCTGTCGACGAAATGGCGGTCGATGTGTGTACGCGTCGCGAAGTCGGTGCTCAGCAGCGCTAAAGGCACGTCGTCGAGTGCGTCGATCGGCGTCGCCGACGACCGTCGGACGAGCCCGTGTCCGCGCCGAGTCGCAAGCGTCAGGCCCTCGACATACAAGCCGGAGGCCAGGATTCCCGGAAGATGCGGGCGGGCGAACGCGATGCCGACGTCGATCTCGTCGGCCATCAGACCGGTCTCGATCCGATCCTGAGTTGTCTCGAGAAGCGTCAGCGTGAGATGCGGGCACTCCTCACGGAACCGCTTGATCAGCGGCCCCACCAGATAGGCCGAGAAGGTGGGTGTCATCGCCACGCGCACGTGCCCGCGAGACAGGTCGAGGACATCGTGCACCGCGCGACTGCCGGCATCGAGATCGCGCAGAGCCAGACGCGCGTGATGAGCGTAGGCGGCGCCGGCATCGGTCAGCGTCACTACTCGATGGGAACGATCCAGTAGCTCGACGTCCAGGCTCCGTTCGAGCTGCTTGATCTGCTGAGACAGTGTCGGCTGCGAGATGTGCAGCGCCTCCGCGGCCCTGGTGAAGTTGCCGTGATCGGCGACGGCGAGCAAATACCTGATGTGGCGCAACTCCATACGGGGACGATAGATGACATCTATTGAAATCATGGCAAGTGCGACTTGGACACTATCGAAATCGGTGGGCATGCTGGAGTTCGACCCGCAGACACGGAGGTTCTCATGAGGAGTGCGATTCGCCGGACGTTGATCCTGGCGTCGGCTGTCGCGGCGACGACCGTCTGCGTCACCGCCTGCTCATCGGAGGAGTCGACGGCCGCCGCTCCCTCGACCAGCCGCACACATGCCACGACCGGCGGCGTCGTCGCGACGCCGCCGCCGACCACCGCACCGCCGACGATCGTCGACCCGTCACTCAACGGCCCGCTGCAGAGCGCGGCCGCCGCGAACGACGCCGCACAGGTGCGCGACCTGCTCGCGCGCGGTGCTGAGATCGAGAGCCGCGACGGCCAGGGGCGCACACCACTGGTGACCGCCACCAAGAATCGAGGGGTGGACGCCGCTCGCGTCCTCATCGACGCGGGCGCCGATGTGAACGCGAAGGACGACATCGAGGATTCGGCCTACCTCTACGCGGGCGCCGAGGGCTACGACACCATCCTGCGCATGACCCTGGACCACGGCGCGGACCTGCGCAGTGTGAACCGATTCGGCGGCACCGCACTGATTCCCGCATCCGAGCACGGATTCGTCTCCACCGTCCGAACGCTGATCGACGCCGGTGTCGACGTGAATCATGTGAACACTCCCGGGTGGACGGCATTGCACGAGGCCGTCGTCTACGGCGACGGCTCGCAGAACCACCGCCAGGTGGTCTCCGACCTGCTCGACGCCGGTGCCGATCCCGATATCCGCGATGCCGACGGTCGCACCGTGCTCACCAACGCACTGAACCGGGGGCAGACCGCCGTCGTCGCCGTTCTGCACGACCACGGAGCCGCCCGATGAGTCCGTCACACGGATCACGAACGTCGCCACCGCGGAGCACCGCCGGCGACGAGTCCGCCGATCGCTGAGACCAACCCGAGCGCCACCGCGATCCACGCACCGAGGGCGACCCACGCCTCCCAGGTGCCGAGCGTGTCGAGCCACGACGTGCCGCGGATGAATCCGAGCTGACGACTCGACTCGCCGTACATGCCGATGGGGAACACCGCGGACCAGAGCGCGGCACGATAACGTCCGCGCGATCCGGAGCGCAACTCCTGCCACACCTGCAGAGCCACGGTCGGCAGCAGCATCCAGGTGACGAACGCCCAGATCGCCATCGCGACACCGCCGATCAGCTCGGGCGAGAGGAGGATCTGATCATAGGCGGCGCCCAGCACCTCGGCCGCCCCCAGAATCGTGATGGCGCCCGAGCCGAGGAACACCCAATAGGGGGAGACGTCGTCGTCGCGTCCGACGCCGACGACCAGCAGCCGCGCGGAGACGAGACACGCGATCACGATCAATTGGAGCACACCCAGCCCCCACGCGAGGACCGCGAGAGTCGCACCCACGTCGGTGTGCACGATCTTCGACCACGCACCAAGCGACACGGCGAGCGCCTGAGTGGAGACCACCAGCAGGAACCAGGTGCCGTCGAACATCGACAACGAGCGCGGCCCGTCACCGGTACTCGCACGCACCACCAGGGACGCCAGCACGCCGTGCTGGAGGACGAACCAGGCGACACCCGACACGACGATCAGCACCAGCGCGAGCGTGGTCGATCCAGTCGACGTCGCGTGCGCCGACAGCACGCCGCCCGCGGCGACGAACGCCAGTGCGGAGCAGGCACCGTCGTGGAGTTCGGCGCGCACGGACCACTGCCGCCGCACCAAGCCCAGAACCGTCCCGACCGCGAGCACGCCATAGCCGACGAGCCCGATCCAGAACAGGACCCGAGCGAGATCGTCCGCACCGGAGTTGGCGACCGCCGTCGAGACGATCCCGGTCGCCATGACGAACGTGAAGTGCTCGAGCCTCAGCCCGCACAGAGCACTCCACACGCCTCGCCCGACTGTCCTCACCACGTCTCCTTCGGCTCGTCCCCCGCGAACGTAACAGTGCCACCGAGACGCCTGTGCATGCTCGGTCTGGCACACCTGCCTCCCATGTCCTGGCACGCTCGGATCCTTTGGTCCCGATTCTCGTGCGATGGCAGCAGTACGTCCGTATCGGGCATAGAGTCCGACGTATGCTTGCGGTCGGCCCGGACCACCCGCAAGCGGGCCACCGCCGTGCCGCGTTCAGCTGGCACCCGCCCCCGACCTGCGTCCGTCACCCGTATGCGCGCGGGTGCCCTCGTCGAGGTGTTCCGCGATCACCGCGAGGAGAGGGAGATGTCATGCCCCCGCGCCGATGACTCGCTTGCCCATGAGTTCCGAGCCACTGTCCACCGTCCTCGACATCCCGTCGCATTGACCCGCTGAGACCGGCATCGAGGACAGAAACACCGACCAATTGGATCATTCGGATTACATTTCATCGTCCGAACAACCTAGTCTCGAAGAGTGACAACCTCCCGAGTATCCCCGTATGACGTCAACTTCGCATATGCGGAGTCGCCTCGGGTCCGATCGTCCATCGTCACCGCGTACGCGTTCCCCGAGAGCAGTTCCTCGAGTCAGGACCTCACCGAGTGGCTCGCCGCACGCGCTGGTGGAATCGAGGTCCTGCGGCAGCGACTGGTGATCCCGCTCGGCGGGATCGGCGACGCGTATTGGACCGACACCCCCGAGTTCGACCCTCGCGACCACATCGACCACCTGCCCGCGATGGGCTGGGATCAACTCGTCGACTTCATCACCGAATTGCACGAGCAGACCTTCGACGAGGCACGCCCGCGGTGGTCGCTGTACATCGTGCGCAACGTGATCGGCGTCGGCGCGATGCACGCGCCGTGCACAGTTGTCGTCCTGCGGTTCCACCACTCCATGGCCGACGGAATGGGTGTCGCGGCCATCGCACGTTCCCTCTTCTCCGCCGACGTCGGCACGCCGTCGCCGGCCTCGCCGGACAGCGGTGCGCGACTGGCCGCCCTCGAACTCGCCCGCGTCCCGCTCCGGCCGTTCCTCGTCCTCGCCGACCTGTGGCGGTTGATCGGCGTCAGTCGGCGCGCCTCACGCGACCGCAAAGCGGGACTGTGGTCGATGCCCGACGCGCAGCCGCGGGCGACCCGCCTCAACGGGTCGTTGAGCGGCAGACGGGAGTCGGCGATCGTCTTCCAGTCGGTCGCCGGCCTGCGCGTCGTCGCACGGGCTCACGGGGTGTCGGTCAACGATGTGGTGTTGAGCGTCATCGGCCGCACGATCGCGGCTCACCTCGGCGACCCGGATCAGGCGATAGCGGCCAGCGTCCCGGTCTCCGTCCGTTCGCTCCTGGACCCCGCGATGCGCAACGCACTGGGTTTCGGGACCGTCCCCCTGCGGCCCGACCTGCCGTTCCCCGAGCAGGTCGTCGCCGTCCACGAACAGGTGCGGGCCGAGCGCGACCGCCTGAACCTGCCGAGTTTCGCCGCGATGTACGGAGCTCTGCCCCGCCTTCCCGGCTGGATCTACCGAATCCTGTACCGGACCGGTCAGCGGCGTGCCGCGCGTAAGCCGAAGCCCGATACGACCCAGCTGCGCGTGAGCACGATCCCCAAGGGGTCGGCGGAGCACTGGACACTGGCCGGTCTGCCGGCTGTCGCCTGCTTCGGCGTCACGCCGATCAACGACGGGCTCGGAGTGAACCACACCGTGTCGACCTTCGGCGACAACCTGTCGATCGGAATCCTCGCGGATCCGGAGCAGCTGACCGACCTCCCCACCTATCTCGCCTCCCTGCAGGCCGAGCTGGACGGTCTCCGCGCAGCTTATTCGTCGCGCGAGACCTACTCGTCGCGCGACACGTAGTACGGCCGAGGCCCGTGCCAGCGGTAGCGCAGCGCGAGCAGGCGGAACGCGATCACGGCGAGGGCGCAGAGCAACCCTATCCACGCTCGGTACCAATCGAAGTGCATGAGGGTCGCCGTCAGGACCGCGCCGCAGAACGCCGGAATCGCGTACAGCGGTTCGTCGGTTCGCAGGATAGCCGGGACCCGACCCGACAGGACGTCGCGGATGATGCCGCCGCCGACGCCGGTCGTGAGCCCCAGCAACGCGGCCGACGGCGCCGAGACACCCCAGTCGTAGCCGACCGCGGTCCCGGTGACGACGAACAGTCCGAGCCCGATCGCATCGGTCACCTCCAACGGCCAGTGGGTCAACCGCGCGGGAGGATGCCAGAAGAAGATCACCAGCCCCGTCGCCGAGGCCGCCGCGATCAACGTGAAGTCGGTGAACGCGGTCGGGGGCGTGTTGCCCGCCAGGACGTCACGGATGACTCCGCCGCCCAGCGCCGTGCTCACCGCCAGAAACACGATTCCGACGATGTCCAGATTCCGGCGCACCGCCGCCAACGCTCCCGATGCGGCGAAGGCGACCACACCGATCATCTCGCCGATCTGCTGCACGACCGACGCCGCATCGTCGATTCCTGTTGCGAGCACGACACTCACCACTGACTGCCCCCTGCACATGCTGATCGGTCGACCGCGAATCTGTCTGGCACAGGAACGACATTAGGCCGAACGCACTTCCAGATCATCACGCGAGGACGTCCTCGGTCGCCGAACCGTCGGTCATGCGACAGACGACCGAACCGAGGGAACTCCACACTCCTCGTAGACTGTCCACTGTGAGACAACTGTCCCCCGGCGAGAACCAACCCCTGCCGTCGTCGACGGTCACCGTGCAGGTGCACTGCGCATCGCCGGCCAACACGTCCGCCCTCCTGCTGACCGACGCCGGCCGGGTCCGGTCGGACGCCGACTTCGTCTTCTACAACCAGCCTTCGGCCCGCGGGGTCCAGTATCGGGACGAGGGCGAGGTCGACACCGTCAGCATCGACACCGCCGCCGTCGACAGTGAGATCACCACAATCGCGATCACCGCCAGCCTCGACGGCACCGGACCCGCGTCGTTCGCGACCGCGGGTGCGCTGCGCGCGACCGTCTTCGACGCGAATCGCGCGGTCGCCGCCGACTTCCCCGTACCAGGGCTCACCAGTGAGACGGCCGTGGTGTGCCTCGAGGTGTATCGGCGCGGCGACGCGTGGAAGGTCCGCGCCGTGGGACAGGGGTACGACTCGGGGCTGGCGGGCCTCGCCACCGACTTCGGCATCAGCGTCGACGACGAGCCCGCGGTCCCGGCGGCACCCCACGTCGCCGATCCACAACCCTGGCCGCCGCAGCAACAGCCTCAGCATCAGCCGCAGAGTCCGATCCCCAACCCCGCAGTCGCGCCCAGCAGCGCACACACCCCAGGAGGGTCCATGCAGAGCGAGCTCTTCGCACCGGCGCACGCCGAGATCCAGACACAGGGCATCGGCAAACAGGGCAGCAAGATGTGCCGAGTCGGTCTCAACGGCGAGATCATGGCACGTCAAGGCTCCATGGTCGCCTACCAGGGAGATCTCCGTTTCGAAGCGCTCGGCGCAGGCGGCTTCAGCCGCGCGCTGAAACAGGCGATGACCGGCGAGGGCGTGCCCATCATGAAGGTCAGCGGGCGCGGCGATCTGTTCCTGGCCGACAACGCATGCGAGGTGCACCTCATCGATCTCGACGGGTCCGACGGTCTGACCATCAACGGCGCCAACGTGCTGTGCTTCGAACCGACGCTGCAGTACACCGTCGAGCGCGTGCGCGGCGCCGGTGCGATGAGCAACGCGGGCATGTTCAACTGCGTGTTCACCGGCCGCGGCCGCATCGCGATCACCACGAACGGTTCACCGGTGGTCCTGAGCGTCGCAGGCGACACCTACGCCGATCCGCAGGCCGCGGTCGCATGGTCGTCGAGCCTGCGCACGTCGGTCAAGACCAACGACTCCTTCGGCCTCAACACCCTGATGGGCCGCAACACCGGTGAGCGCTTCACCCTCGCGTTCGGTGGTCAGGGCTTCGTCGTGGTGCAGCCGTCCGAGCAACCGCCGGGCGGATTCATCGGGGGCACCGGCGGCGGGAACGACGGCGGCATGCTCGGCGGATTCCTCGGCCGTTGAGCGTTCACGCTCCCGCACTCAGGACTTCGCGCAGCACGGCGGCGAACTCGCGTGCGTCTCGACCGCCCAGCCGCGCATAGTTCAGCACCAGACCGGAGACGGGGAATCGCGAGGACTGGCTGCTCAGCGATCGAGTGCGCCACCCGGCCTCCGCCAGATCGTCGACGACGGCGTCGTCGTCGTGATCCGGCAACAGCACGCACAGATGGAGCCCCGCCTCGACCCCGGTCACGGCGACGTCTGGACACTCGCGGGCGAGCGCTGCCACCAGCCGCGACCGGCGGTCGCTGTACACACGTGCCGCACGCGCGAGATGACGGTCCATCGCCCCCGACCCGATGAACTCGCCCAACGCGTCGGCGGGCAGCGACGACGGCCCGCGGCGGTGCACGGCCAGCCAACGCTGCACGTCCCGACGCAGAGCCGCGGGCGGTAGGCACCACGCCACCCGCAGATCCGGAGACATCGACTTCGACGACGTGCCGACGTACGCCACATGGTCGGCAGCGCCCGGCAGGGTGACCAGCGCGGGCAACGGAGCCACCCCGTAGCGGAACTCGCCGTCGTAGTCGTCTTCGATCACCAACGATCCGGTCCGCCGCGCCCATTCGACGAGCGCGACCCTGCGATCCACACTCGCCCGATGCCCCAGGGGGTACTGGTGCGCCGGGGTGGTGAACACGATCGCCGACTCGTCGCCCAACCGCGCGGCGTCGAGCCCGTCCGGATCCACCGGGTGACACCGCAGCTCGAGCCCGTGCTCACGCGCCATCAGCACCGCACCGCGGTAGCCGGGATCCTCCACGTGGAACACTCGGGCATCGAACACCGCGCACAGCGCGGCGACGGCCGAGCGCGAACTGTCGAACAGCAGCGGATCGGCGGCGGCGATCCCGCGATGGCGTCGTAGGTGCTCGGACAGGGCGGCCCGCAGAATGGGACTCGGCTCCTCCCACGGATTCAATCCGGCCAGACCCGCCGTAACGGCCGATCGGACCGCGCTCCGCCACGCCCGTCGATCCACGAGATCGGCGTCCGGGACGCCAGGGCGCAGGTCGCGGGACGACCGGCCTCGTCGCTGTTCGACGACGGGTGCCGGCACCGCGTCGTCGTGCTTGCGAGTGCGGGCGCCCGCCCGGGCCGCCTGCGTCGCACCCGCGCTGACCAGCGTGCCGGAACCGTGTCGCGAATCGACGAAGCCCGCCGCGGCCAGTTCGTCGAAGGCGCGCACCACCGTCCCGCGAGAGAGCCCGGTCTGCTCGGCGAGGACCCTGGTCGACGGAAGACGATCGCCGTCGACCAGGGCCCCGTCGACGATCCGGTCGACGATGCCGTCGACCAGATCCGCGGCACTGGACACCGGGGACAGGACGAGAGAACCAGACGTAGCAGTGCGGGCCATACGCCCACCTTAAGTGGTCCCACGAGATTGAGAGAAGTGGACCTTCTCCCGGATCCACTTCGGCGGTGTAGTAGTCCTATGACGACCTACCGACAGTCCCACCGACTCCGCGACGTCCGCTACGACGTCCGCGGCCCGATTCTGACCGAAGCCATGCGTTTGGAAGCCGAGGGTCATGACGTCCTGCGTCTGAATCTGGGCAACATGCGTCCGTTCGGACTGCAGGCCCGACCGGAGATCGTGGAGGCCGTCGCCACCGGTCTGGACGACGCGCAGGCGTACTCGGACTCACGCGGCATCCGCCCCGCTCGCGAGGCGGTCGCCGACCACTACCGTCGCCTCGGTGTCGACGGCGTGTCCGGCGACGACGTCTTCCTCGGCAACGGGGTCAGCGAACTCATCACCCTCACCCTGCAGGCCCTGGTGAACCCGGGCGACGAGATCCTCGTCCCGGCGCCCGACTACCCCACGTGGACCGGCGCGGTGAATCTCACCGGAGGCGTGCCCGTGCACTATCTGGCCGACGAGTCCGACGGCTGGAACCCCTCTCTCGAGGACATCGAGTCCAAGGTCACCGACCGCACCACCGCGCTGGTGATGATCAACCCGAACAATCCGACGGGGGCCGTGTACAGCGAGCAGACGGTCGCAGGCATGGCCGACATCGCGCGCCGCCACGGACTGGTCCTGCTCAGCGACGAGATCTACGAGGAACTCGTATTCGGCGACGCCCGCCACCATCACGCGGCGCGTGCCGCCGGCGACGACGTCCTATGCCTGACGTTCGGCGGCCTCTCCAAGGCCTACCGGGTGTGCGGGTACCGCGCCGGCTGGGTCGTCGCCACCGGCCCGCTGGACGATGCCGCCGATCTACTGGAGGGCATCACCCTCCTGTCGAACATGCGCGTGTGCCCCAACGTCACCGGTCAGTACGCGATCCCCGTCGCACTCTCGGCCGACTCGCCCCTTCCCGGCGACGTCGTCGACCCGGACGGACGACTGGAGCGGCAGCTGGAACTGACCGCGGAGGCGCTCAATGCGATCCCCGGAGTGAGCTGCGTGCCGCCGCGCGGGGCCCTGTACTGCTTCCCACGCATCGACCGGGCGATGTACGGCATCGACGACGACGAGGAGTTCGTCCTCGACCTCCTGCGTTCCAAGCACGTCCTGGTGACCCACGGCACCGGCTTCAACTGGCCCGAGCCCGACCATTTCCGGATCGTGTGCCTACCCGACGCCGAGGTCCTCGGTCGTGCCGTCGAGTCGATCGCCGACTACCTGGCGGCGCGACGGACCACGACGTCGTCGAAGCGGATCGGAGCGTTCGCATAGCCGAGGAGCAAACCGACGATCTCTCGGTGCGACACAGCCACTGAGGTGTTAGGGTAGCCAAACGTAAAGTGCGACAAGCCCGACTCCGAAAGCTGAGGTTCGGATGGATCCAGCGATGGAGACGACTGTGGCGGAGGGTACCGCCACGGAGTCGCCGAGTCGGCCGGGAGCGACCAGCCCGGACAGTGCCCCGGGACCGGTCGACCGTCCGCCGATCGGACGAGGCCGCTTCAGCAGCCGACTGTCTGCGCTGGCCGTACTGGCGGTGCTCGTGATCGCGGTAGCCGTGCTCAGCCTGCTCGTCGGCAGTGGCGACATCACCGCCGCGCAGGCGTGGCACGCCCTGTGGACCGGCAATGACGGATCGACCACCGCCGAGATCATCTGGACCACCCGCATTCCGCGGACGATCCTCGGCATCGTCGTGGGCGCCGCACTCGGTGTGGCCGGCGCCGTCATTCAGGCGATGACTCGAAACCCACTCGCCGACCCCGGCATCCTCGGAGTCAATGCGGGCGCCTACTTCTTCATGGTCGTCGGATTCTCCATCCTCGGCGCGACCTCGACGTCCGAGAACGTGCTGTTCGCTCTCGTGGGCTCATTCCTCGCCGC
This sequence comes from Gordonia humi, assembly GCF_014197435.1. NCBI lineage: Bacteria > Bacillati > Actinomycetota > Actinomycetes > Mycobacteriales > Gordoniaceae > Gordonia > Gordonia humi. Next base: position 2,013,071 of record NZ_JACIFP010000001.1, on the reverse strand, counting down.
CATCCTCGTGTACTTCGTCGGATCGCGCGGACGCGGCGGAGCCGCACCGGCGAAGCTCGTTCTCACCGGCGTCGCGGTCGGTTGTGTGTTCACCGGTGTCGCCTTCGGTATGACGATGGTCGACCCCAAAGCGTTCGACTCGATCCGCGCCTGGCAGGTGGGCTCGCTCCAGAAGGATCACGGCGGGGAGATCCTGGGAACCGTCTGGCCGTACATCGCCGTCGGAATCGTCATCGCGATCGCCCTCACCGGATACCTCAACGCCATCGGCCTCGGCGACGATCGCGCGCGATCCCTCGGTGTCCCGGTCACCACGGTCCGCGCCTTCGGCTTCGTGTCCATGACGCTCCTGTGCGGGGCGGCGACCGCGGCCATCGGGCCGGTCACGTTCCTCGGATTGATGATCCCCCAGTTGGTACGGATGGTCGTGGGTCCCGACCAGCGCTGGATCATTCCCGCGAGCGCGCTGTGCGCCCCGATAGTCTTCGTGGCCGCGGACGTCGTCGGCCGCGTCGTCACACCGACCGAACTGCCGGTCGGAATGGTCACCGCGTTCATCGGCGCTCCCGCCCTCATCATTCTCGTCCGCAGGAAGGGAGTCGCCCTGTGAGCCGGTCTGAACCGACGACCGGTGTCGAGCCCGTCGCTTCGTCACCGCAGATCTGGCCTCGCCGCATCCGCTTCGTGCAACTCGGACGACACCGAGTCAAGATCGATCTGTGGGCCGTCGCCGTGACCCTGGTCCTCGCTGTCGCCGTCGTCGGCGTCTCTCTCTGGTCGCTGACCCTGGGGTCCGTCGAAGGCGCGGATCTGCCGCTCGGGCGCGTGGCGAGCGCCATCCTCGGTAACGAGACCGCGGCGGTCAACCGGATCGTCGTGGAAGGTCGGCTGCCTCGCGTCCTCGTCGCGATCGTCGCGGGCATGGCGCTGGCGCTGTCCGGAGCCGTGTTCCAGACACTCACCCGCAACCCACTCGGCAGCCCCGACATCATCGGATTCACCAACGGAGCCAACACCGGAGCGTTGCTGGCGATGCTGACCTTCGGACTCGGCTATTCCGGGGCGACGATCGGCGCCGTCATCGGCGGCTTGGGCACCGGTGCGGTGATCTACCTGCTCACCTGGGGGCAGGGGCTGCAGGGCAACCGACTGGTGGTGATCGGCATCGGCATCAGCGCGATGCTGATCGCTTTCAACAGCTTTCTCCTGGTCAACTCCAGCGTCGAGAACGCCGCGGTGGCCGCCGCCTGGGGTCAGGGCATCTTCGACCAGCTCACCATGACCGACATCGTGCCCGTGGCCATCGCCCTGGTCCTCCTCGTCCCGATGCTCGCCTATCTCGCACCCAGCATGCGGATGTTCGAACTCGGCACAGACTCCGCGGAGAGCAAGGGGGTCGACACCGACCGAATCCAGCTCTGGCTGTTGGGCATCGCGGTATGCCTCGTCGCCGTCGTCACCGCGGTCGCCGGCCCGATCGCGTTCATCGCCCTGATCGCACCACAGGTCGCGGCGCGCATCACGCGCGGCCCCGGCATCCCACTCGTCACCTCCGCGGCTGTCGGCGCCGCACTCCTGGTGCTCAGCGACGCGATCGCCCGCACACTCCTCGCTCCGACCCAGTTGCCGGTCGGCGTCGTCACCACCGCGCTCGGCGGCGTGTATCTCGTCGGACTCCTCATCGCACAATCTCGGAAGGCGGCGTCGTGACCACCAGAACCAGCGATCCGGCGACCACCGGTCGACTCGGCACCGAGACGATCACCGTCGGTTATGACAACGCGACGATCATCGACGGATTGAGCGTGATGATCCCCGACGGCTCGTTCACGGTGATCGTCGGACCGAACGCGTGCGGCAAGTCGACGCTCCTACGGGCGCTCTCCCGGCTGCTCAAACCGTCGCGCGGGCACGTTCTCCTCGACGGCAAGAACGTGCAGCAGTGGAACGGCAAGGCCTTCGCCCGCGAGGTCGGGCTCCTGCCGCAGCAGTCGATCGCGCCGGACGGCATCACCATCGTCGACCTCGTCTCACGCGGGCGGTTCCCCTACCAGTCGATGTTCGCTCAGTGGACCGACAAGGACGAGGAGGCGGTCCGGTACGCACTGGAGGCGACCCGGCTGACGGATCTGTCGACCCGACCGGTCGCCGAGTTGTCCGGCGGCCAACGACAGCGCGTGTGGATCGCGATGGCCCTCGCACAGGACACGCCGGTACTGCTGCTGGACGAACCGACGACCTACCTCGACCTCGCACACCAACTCGAAGTACTCGACCTGTGCTCAGACCTCAACCGACGGGGTGTCACCCTGGTCGCCGTCCTGCACGATCTGAATCAGGCGGCACGGTACGCGACTCACCTCATCGCGATGCGAAGCGGGACGGTCGTCGCTGAGGGACCGCCGACCGACGTCGTCACCGTCGAGAACGTGGAGAACGTGTTCGGGGTCGCGAGCAGGATCATCGCCGATCCGGAGACCGGGACGCCGATGGTCGTTCCGCTCGCATCGGGTGCGGTGAAGGTCTCGGCCCTTCCCGGCGACACCGCGAACTACCAAGCCGCGCGATCACACGCGGCCAGGCTCCAGACAGAGTCCACGGACTCGTGAGAAAGGCAACCGAAATGATGCGATCGAGAACACGACTGCTGGCTCTGCTCGCCGCACTGGCCGCCGTCGTGACAGTGGCTGCGGGCTGTTCGTCGTCGAACGACGACGCCGACGGAAAGGTCGTCGGGTCGGTCGACCGCGGCCCGACCACTCAAGTCCGCGAGTCCAAGGACGGTCTCCGCGTCGTCGCCCTGGGCTGGTCGGACGGTGAGATCGCGGCATCACTCGGCGTCAAGCCTGTCGCCATCTACGACTGGATGGGATTCGGCGACGAGAACAAGGGCGTCGGTCCGTGGGCAACAGACAAGTTCGGCGACGATTCTCCGACCGTCATCAAGAATTCCGGCACCACATACAACTATGAGCAGATCGAACTGCTCGAACCGGATCTGATCCTCAATGTGCGAGCGTCCGGCGACAGCAAGGTGTTCGACCGACTCAGCCAGATCGCACCGGTGGCCTCCGCACCGGCGGGCACTCCCGACTTCGCCGTCAACTGGCGTGAGCAGACCGAACTGATCGGCAAGGCGATCGGCAAGACCGAAGAGGCGAAGGCCGCCGTCGCCGAGACCGATTCGGTGATCTCGAAGGCCAAGACCGCCAACCCCGAGTTCGCCGGTCGCTCGTTCGTCTACGCCGCGAAGTTCGGCGACGCGTACGGTGCCTACATCCGCGGCGACGCCCGCTTCGACGTCTTCGCCGAACTCGGCTTCGCCGCGTACAAGCCGGTCGAAGACCTCAAGACCAGCGGATTCTTCGTCAACGTCCCGGCCGAGAAGGTCACGGCCCTCGACGCACAGACCGCTGTCTTCACGACCATCTCGAAGCCGCTGTCCGAACTCCAGTCGGACCGACTGATAGATTCGCTGCCTGTCGTGCGCGACGGCCGGGCGTTGATCATCGACGAGAACGACGAGATCAATCAGGGCCTGGCGGCCGGGACCCCGCAGTCCATCGCGCTCGCGGTCCAGGCAGTGACGCCGAAGCTCGCGGCGATCATCAAGTAGTCGACTACCGGCGTCTCGGCCCCGCCGAGGCGCCGGCGGCGCGACCGCGCAGCACCTGGTGGCCCCGACACGATTCGGTGGACACGGTGGAACAGGGTGGACACGGTCGAACAGACTGCTGCGGTCCCGTCCCGGGTGAGAAGCCCACCGACGCATCGCGTGTCGCTACAAACACTGCGGCCCCGCCTCCTGACAAGGGAGGCGGGGCCGCAGTCATGAGCGTCCTCGGATCAGCGCAGAGAGAAGATCCGAGGAGAAGTCACCAGCTGGACTTCTGAACGCCGGGGAGTTCGCCGGCGTGAGCCATGTCGCGCAGGCACACGCGGCACAGACCGAACTTACGGTAGACCGAGTGCGGACGACCGCACTTGTTGCAGCGCGTGTAGGCACGCACGGCGAACTTCGGCTTCTTGTTGGCCTTGTTGACCAGAGCCTTCTTTGCCATGTCAGTTGTCCTTAGCGTTGTTGTCCTTGAACGGGAAGCCCAGTGCGCGGAGCAGCGCACGACCCTCGTCGTCCGTGGTGGCCGAGGTGACGACGGTGATGTCCATACCACGCGGCCGGTCGATGCTGTCGATGTTGATCTCGTGGAACATCGACTGCTCGTTGAGGCCGAACGTGTAGTTGCCGTTACCGTCGAACTGGCGGTCGCTCAGGCCGCGGAAGTCGCGGATACGCGGGAGCGCGATCGACACGAGGCGGTCGAGGAACTCCCACATCCGGTCGCCGCGCAGCGTGGCGCGGGCACCGATCGGCATGCCTTCGCGCAGCTTGAACTGTGCGATCGACTTGCGGGCGCGGCGGATCTCCGGCTGCTGGCCGGTGATCAGAGCGAGATCGGAGACGGCGCCGTTGATCAGCTTCGCGTCACGGGCGGCGTCACCGACACCCATGTTGACGACGACCTTGACGACGCCCGGGATCTGCATCACGTTGGCGTACTTGAACTCGTTGTTCAGCGAGTCCTTGATCTCGGAGCGGTAGCGCTCCTTGAGGCGCGGCTGAACCTTCTCGGATGCGGTCATGATCAGATGTCCTTCCCGGTCTTGCGCGAGATACGGACGTTCTTGCCGGTCTCTTCGTCGCGGCGGTAGCCGACGCGAGTCGGGTTGCCCTCGGAATCGACGAGCATCACGTTCGAGACGTGGATCAGCGCTTCCTGGGTCACGATGCCGCCGGAGCTGGCACCGCGCTCGTTCGCCGACTCGGCGACGTGCTTCTTGATGCGGTTGACGCCTTCGACGAGGACGCGCTCACGCTTCGGGTAGGCCTCGAGGACCTTGCCCTTGGCGCCCTTGTCCTTGCCGGCGATGACGATGACGGTGTCACCCTTGTGGATCTTCATGAGTCAGATCACCTCCGGTGCGAGCGACACGATCTTCATGAAGCGCTTGTCGCGCAGTTCACGGCCGACCGGGCCGAAGATACGGGTACCGCGCGGGTCGCTCTCGTTCTTGAGAAGCACGGCGGCGTTCTCGTCGAACTTGATGTACGAACCGTCGGCGCGGCGACGCTCCTTGGTGGTGCGAACGATGACGGCCTTGACGACCTCACCCTTCTTCACGTTGCCGCCCGGGATGGCGTCCTTGACGGTGGCGACGATGACGTCGCCCACGCCGGCGTAACGACGCGACGATCCGCCGAGGACACGGATGCAAAGGACTTCCTTGGCACCGGTGTTGTCGGCGACGCGCACGCGGGATTCCTGCTGAATCACTGCTTGTCTCCTTGACCTGGATTTCTATGCCCGCCGGATTGCCGACCCGACGTGCATGGTCTGTTGCCACCTGAACATGCGCCTGCCTGGGCTTCTCCGCGTGAACGGATCCGCACCGAGTGGGTTCGCGTGCCGGTTGCGACGCGCAGCGCCGCAGGCAACCGGTCTAGTGTAGGCGAACCTGCCGGTCAGAGACAAATCCGCCCGGGCGTCCGACAGGCACTGCCCGCGATCGACGCTCAGGAGAACTCCTGAAGGGACACCGAGCCGTCGACCGCGACGGAGATCGTGGCGACGGCGTCCCGACCTGCCGGGAGCAGTCGGACGGTGACGAGGGCGCCGGACGCCGCGTCGCGCAGCACCGTCACGGCCGCCGAACTCGCTTCTGCCAGGATTCGCGCTCGGCGATCGTCGACGGCGACGGACGTGGTCGGACCGTCGTCGAGCAGCACCACGCGGACGCCGCGGCTGCGGGCGGCCCAGGCACAGTCGAACAGGTGAGGGAGGTCGAGACCGGGCGCGCGGATCCGATCGCGCAGCTGCGCCTCCACCAGTCGGCACTGGTTCAGTTCGCGTTCGGTGAGGACCTGCCCGTCGGCGATGCGCTGTAAGAGCGGTCGGACCCGGTTGTCCAGACGCGCCAGCTGCTGGTCGCGCACGGTGCGCGCCGCGACCTCGGCCGCGGCGCGTCTGGCCTGACGCCGGAGAGCGAAGATCTGATCCGCCCGGGGTGCGACGACGGACGCGAAGACGCTCAGCAGGACGACGATGCCCAGGTTCCCGGGCACGATGATCTGCACGTAGTCCAGCGGCTGCGCGCGGACGACACCGGCGATCACCAGAATCGCGGTGAGCACGACGAAGGCGATCCAGGCGGTGCCGACCCGGCCCCGCAGGCACAGCAGGGCGCCGACGATCGCCGTCGCACCCGCGCACGGCATGAGCGGCCCACGGACCACCGGCTCGACCGCCGCGACCACTCCGATCACGGCCACGCTCTGGGACACGAGAACAGCCGCCGCGGCCCGCCCGTCCATCGGGGTGCCCGGCGCCCGCAGCGGCAGCGCCCAGGCGACGACCAGAAGACCGAACGCCGCGGTGTAGAGCCACGGGCTGTCGACGCCCTCCCCGGTGAGCCCGAGGAGGACGAAGCCGGCGAGCACGACAGCCGCGGCGATCTGGACACGACCGTCCTGGAGTCCGACGACCGCCGAGGCGTCCTCCCGTTCGGGGGTCCGCAGGCGACGCAGCGGGCCGGTCTGCGCCGCGGTCACGGCCGGATCCATTCCAGTTCGACGGTCGTGCCGCGTCCGGGTGAACTGCGTACGTGCGCGCGACCGCCCTCGAGCGATCCCATCCGGCGACGCACGCTCAACGCCAGCCCGAGTCGGTCGATCGCGACGGTGCTCGGATCGAAACCGACGCCGTCGTCGGCGACGGTGACCGCCACACGATCACCGGTCACTTCGATGGCCACGACGCACTCGGCGTGCTCGCCCGCATGGATCCGGGAGTTGCGGACGGCTTCGCCCACCGCCTCGGCCAGACTCCGACCGACCGCGACCGGGTAGCAGCCGTCCAGGTCGCGGGAGACGTCGACGACCGTCGCGACCGACGGATCGACGGCGGTGCGGATCCTCGCGACCAGTTCTGTCTCGGCGATCACCTCGTCGTCGCCGTCGTCGGCGGCCAGTGCGTCCAGACGCGCGAGTGCGGCCTGCGCCGCCTCGACGACGCGCGGGTCGGCGGGGTCGGCGGTCACCGCGACGAGCGTGGAGATCACATGGTCGTGGATGAGTCCGTCGATCCGCGCGAGTTCGGCGTTGCGCACGCCCACCGCGGTGAGGTCGGCGGCCTCACAGCGGGACGAGTCGAGGGCACTCCCCGCCCGCACGACCATCGCGGTGATGTAGACGAAGGCCGAGGTGAACAGCATGCCGAAGGCGCCCTCACGCATCATCGCGCCGACGTCGGTCGTCGGGCTGTGCGCCAGTGCGACAGCGACAGCCGCAGCCTTGCACATCACGAGTGCGACGAGGGCCTCTCGCATCGGTCGCGCGACGGCGACGGCCACCGCGGGCAATCCCGCGAAGTCGAGCATCCAGACAGCGGGGTCCACCGAGTCGCCGGTTCCAGCCAAAACCCACACCGCGGCTGCGACGAGGGTGGCGGCGGGGCACGCGAGCGCCACCGCGGATCCGACGACGGCCGGACGACGCGCCCACCGCACACCGAACAGTGCGAGCCCGGGAGCGAAGACGACGACGATGCAGAACGCCGGGTACCAGCCCGCGACTACTCCGGCGGCCTCCTCGATCATCACGGGAAGAGAGACGCCCGCGTACACGAGGTAGCCGACGCCGAGGATCGTCGAGATGACGATCACGATCCGGTCGCTGTCGGTCGGCCCGCCGAGCCGCGCCTCCCCGCGCAGTCGACCGCGATCGGCGCCCTCGGTGCGGCGTCGTGCGCCCCTGCCCAGGAGCGACCCGACGGTCACCGACACCGCCTGGCGGTCACCAGACGTCGAGCGTCGTGTAGCCGTCCTGCAGAGCGCGCGCCAGCAGATGCGCTTTGGTCGGCGCAGGCCGCGACACCGCGCCGTACTTGGCCCGGATGCGGGAGATATGGGTACTCACCGTCGACGCCGAGATGAACAGACGCGCGGCGGCGTCCTCCTTCGACTCGGAGGCGAGCCATGCCAGGAGAACCTCGACCTCTCGCGACGAGAGCGATGGGCGGACCGATGATCGGCCGACAGCGGCCAGCTGCGGCGCTTTCGCCACGAGCACCGACGCCCGTTCGGGGATCGCGATCGGATCGACTTCTGCAACGGTCATGGGATGAACCTCCTGGTGACTACCCGACCAATGACGTCATCGCCTGCGTTTCGGGCAATCCCCTCTACAGGCATGAAACCAACCATACGAACGCACGACATCCGCCGGTAGACCCAGATCTAGTGACACCACGTGTCAGATCGGCGTGCGCGGCTCGCGCCTCCCGAATCAGCCCTTCCGGGGCCGGTGCGGCATCGGGAGCCAGCCGTCTTCGACGGCCCGCTTGAAGAGATCCAGTTTGGTGTGTGTCGGGCGACCCGCATCGGCGTACTTCTGCCGGATGCGCTTGAGGTACTCGTTGACGGTGTCGGGTGCGACACCGAGCTCCCGACCGACGCTCGCGGACGTTCCGCCCGACGCGTACAGGGTCAGCACGCGTTGCAGCTGCGGGCTCAGATCGACCGCGTCGAGATTGGGGTCGCCGTCGATCGCGGCGGCCCACTCGGTGGTCAGCACCTCCCGACCGGCGCCCGCCGTTCGCACGGCGTGCAGAATCTCCTCCTCGGACGCCGATTTGAGAACGACGCCGAGAGTGCCCGCCCGTGCCGCCGACCGCAACAGGTCCGGATGTTCGCCGGAGGTGTACGCGACGGTGCCGATCCCGCGCTCGGCGAGCTGTTCGACGTTCTCACGAGGAGTCGTGCCGTCGTTCAGCCGGAGATCGAGGATGACGACGTCCAGATCCGTTGATTTCGCGAGGAGTTCGGGCACTGTCGCCGCCGCACACACGAAGTCGAGGTCTGGCTGCGGTTCCAGCAAACGATCGATCCCCCACACCGGTGACGGATGGTCGTCGACCATTCCGACCCGCACTGCCACTTGCGGCTCTGAATCCGTCATCTTTCGAGGTCCTCGTCTTCTCTTCTCGCGGGCCCACTCGATACCGGCCTCCTTTCTTCACGGTAGTGGATTCAGACGACAAATCCCGACTCAGCAAATTTTCGCAGGACCTTCTGCCCTTCACGTGGCACGCCTTGCCCTCCGTGATGACACGATGCGTCGTGTCCGGCACGGGGAAAGCGGTCCACGACCGCGCCGGGTGCCCTACCGTCGACACATGTCCGACTCGACCCATCAGATCCTCGGCACCACCGTGTCCATGCCGGTCCGCATCCGCACCGCACGATGCTTCGTCGCGGGCTTCTCCGCCTCTGCGAGTGCCGTGCGGTCGGCGATCGCGGCGCGCGGCGACGTCGATCTGCAGCCGCTCGTGATCCGCCCGGGACGCGCGATGTGCATGATCGTCTTCGTCGACTACGTCGACGGCGATCTCGGACCGTACAACGAGTTCGGCGTGTGCTTCCTCCTCCAGGATCCGGCCGGACCGCGGACCTCCCCGCTGGGCGCGCTGCGCTCGCTCGCGGCCGGCGACGCCCACGCTCTCATTCACGAACTCCCGGTGGACGGCGACTTCACCCTCGCTGCCGGACGCGGAATCTGGGGCTTCCCCAAGGTGCTCGCCGACTTCGACGTCGATCACGACGCGTCCACCAAGACCGGACGGGTCAGCCGTTGCGGTCGCATGATCGCCGAACTGACGGTGCGACGCGGAATCGGCGTGCCCGACAGTGGATCCGAAGCCGTCCTGCAGTCGTACTCGCAGCTCGACGGCGTCACTCGCCGCACACCGTGGCGGCTCTCGTCGACCAGCGGCACCCGGACCCGGATCGGCGGCGCGACGCTCCGTCTGGGCGATGACCCGATGGCCGGCGACCTCCGGCGACTGCGATTGTCCCGGCGCGCCCTGATGTCCAGTTCGGTGTCTTCTCTGTCGATGATCTTCGACGACGCGACCGTCCTCGGCTGACCCGCCACGGCGGGCTGTGTTAGGTTCACCTTATTACGAGGAAAGGACCTTACATGACCATCTCTCCCGCCTGGCGTCGACCACTCGTCGGCGTCGTCGCACTCGCCGCGGGCGCGACCATCGCGCTGACCGGCTGCTCGTCGGACGACAACGACTCGAGCGCCGACGCCTCGACGTCGACGACGACGTCCGCCTCCACCGGTGCCGACCAGTCCGGTGCCGACCAGTCCGCCGAACTGAGCAACGCCCAGGCACAGGACATCCTCCGCAAGGCCGTCGACCCGGCGACCCCGGAAGCCGATCTGGACGGCATCGTCGAGATCACGAACCCGGGCGTCAAGGCGGCCCTGATCGGATACGCGCAGGGATCGTCGAAGGCGGGCTACACCCCCGACATCTACACGGTGAAGTCGGTGAAGGCAGACGGCGAGAAGGCCACCGCGACGGTCGCGGTCGCGTCGCCGCACGCCCCGGCACCGGTCGACATGGACTTCGAGTACGTCCAGGTGGACGGCACGTGGAAGCTGTCCGCCGCGGCCGTCGAGGCACTCGCCTCGCAGATGACCAGCCACGGCCGGTAACCCGGCACGGTCGGCGACCCGGCAGTAGAGAATGCGCACGAACGGTGATCACCTGACCGTTCGTGCGCACTCTGTTCTCAGCAGTCGATTCCGGACCAGCGCAGGACGCCTCGGCCCCGTTCACAGACCGCACGGTCGGTGCCGTCGGCGGTCACGACGGTGAGCACGGCGAACGAGTCCCGGCCCGGGGGAAGGATCCGCGCGGTCACCACACCGCATGTCACGGCGTCGAGGACGCTGCGGAGTCCGTCTTGGAGTACGCGGGCATCGTCGACCGACACCGGTTCGGGACTGTCGTCGAGAAGTCGAACCACGATCCCGCGACGGCGAGCGGACGCCACCGTCGCACGCGTCTGCGGCGTCCGCCATACGCCGCCGCGAACAGCGTCGCGTAGATCGTTCTCGAGCAGTCTGGCCTGTTCGACGGCGACGGCGTCGAACTCGTCACCGTCGACGACCCGCATCAGATAGGGGCGCACCTCGGCGCCGAAAGTGTGCAGTCGCTCGGCTCGTTCGGCTGCGGTCGCCGCGGTGACCGCGGCCGTGCGGACCGTCGCCGCTCGCCGCGCCTCGAGCGCACCGGTCAAGGCAATCATCGGGCGGACCAGCACGGCCATCAGAGTGGCCGGAAGGAGCGCCATCACCATGCGCAGCGTGATCTGTCCACCCGCGGTCACCGTGCCGCCACGTTGGAGCGCCCACAACACGGCGATGACGAGAACGCCCGTGCACGTGAGCCACGCGAACACCGCCCGACCGCGCAGGGCGAGCAGGCCCGCGATCACCGAGAACACGACGACCGCCGTCCCGGGCTGCACCCAGATCCCCGCTGAGTCGGGAATCGCCCACCACGCGGCGGTCACTGCTCCGGCCGCCGTCGCCGCGACCGCCCACGCGTCCCGCGGCGGCATCGGGTCCTCGTTCCCGGCGACCACCAGGCGCAGCGCCGCCGCGAAGCCGATCACGGCGACCGCCTCCAGCACCCAGCGATCGAGTCCGCGCGGTTCGCCGAACGCGGTCGCCCGGATCACGACGTAGGCGACCAGCAGCACCGCGAGCGCCGCGTGCAGACTGCGGGTGCGCAGGCCGAGCATCACCGGCATCTCGACGTCGGCGCTCATGCGCGCGACCATTCCAGCGACACCATGGTGCCCTCGTCCGGCGAGGTGCGGATGTCCGCGCTGCCGCCGGGCAACGAGGCCAGGCGGCCCACGATGCCGAGGGCGATTCCGGATCGGTCGGCGGCGACACGATCGAGGTCGAAGCCGAGGCCGTCGTCGAACACGCGGATCCGGACTCCCGCGTCCGCTATACGCCCGACGACGACGGTCGACGCGTCGGGCCCGGCGTGGGTCAGGGCGTTGCCGACGGCCTCGGAGAGGGCGTCGCCGAGGACGTCGACCACGTCGTCGGGCAGATCCGCCGCGTCGACGGCCGCCTCCATGGACACGAGCACGTCGTCGTCGCCGAACGCGGTGACGGTCTCGCGGAAACGGATCGCGACGGAGGCGGCGGCTGTCTCGGTCGGCCGATGCGTGCCGGCGAGGCTGCCGTCGAGGTCGGCGAGCGCGACGGCGGCGTCGGCGCGGTGTCGTTCGTCGGGCCTGCCGACGCCGATGTCGCGCAGCACCGCGATGATCCGGTCGCGGACCACCACGTCGAGCCTGCGGTCCTCGGCCGTGCGCGCCGCAGCGGTCGCCGACTCGACGGCCTCGACGAGCACGGCCGCGCGGCGCGCGTCGACGTCGCGCGCGATCCGCAGTGCGCCCGCGAGCATGGTGAGGAAGACCCCCAGAAGGGCGAGTGTCATGACCTGGTTGGCGAACGCGTCGGCGCCGACGCCGCCGAATCCGGCCTGTTGCTGCACCAGTGCCAGGGTGCCGAGGGCGACGACGGCGTACGTCATGGCCCAGCGCAGACGTGCGACGGTCGCGAGCGCGACTGCGGGGAGCGCGACCGTGTTGGCGACCCACACCGGCGGCGAACCGACCACCGCCGAGGTCCGACCCGTCCAGGCCACGAACCACAGGGCCAGGGCGAGCAGGTTGGCTGCGCCGATGGTCAGGATCGCGTAGACGAGCGCGTCCAGGCCGCGACCCGCGACCGGGCGGGCCACGACGAACAGGACGAGCGCCGAACCGACGATCATCGTGAGAGACACTGGCGTCCACCAGAACCGAGTGATCTGAGCGCCGCGCACCAGGGCGAGGACGGAGATGCACGCGACGACGACGGTGCACACCGCGACGGTGAGGGCGGCCGCACGTCGCAGCCGATACTCGTTCACGTCCGCACCGTCCGCAGCACGAAGCCGTCGACGCCGAACTCGACGCGCCGACGCGAGGTCTGCGACACGATCGTCACCGTTGCGACGGGATCACGGCCGGCCGGAGCGATCCGTACGACGACGTCGCCCAGACTCAGGTCCGCCAGCTCCGCGTCGACCACGTCGGCGACGGACTCGATCACTGCAGACGACCGTTCGGCGGACAGGTCGACCAGACCGCCGTCGTCGAGGAGCGTCACCGAGGCACCCCGGGCACGCGCGGCCCACACGGCGTCGCGGATGCGCGGGACGTCGAGCCCTCGTCCGCGGATTCCGTCACGCAGTCTCGCCTCCGTCAATCTCGCGTACGCCACGTCGCCGACAGTCAGATCGCCTCCCTCGGCGACTTTCGTCAGGAGCGGCCGGACCCTGGCGTCGATGCGTCGGATCCGGTCACCGCGGTCGGCGAGTCCGACGCCCGCGGTGCGGTCGGTGCCGGAGTTCGCGTCTCGGCGGCGGATGCCGAGCGCACGCATCTCGGCGATCTGCGGTGCCAACAAGACGGCCGCACAGGTGGCGACGAACAGGATGGTCAAGCTCGCGCGTGGAAGCACTGCGTTGAACCACAATCCGGACCCGGTCAAGGGGCCAAGGACGAGACCGATCACGACCCTGATAAGAATCGTCGTCCACGCAAGGGCCGACCGGCCGCGCAGCATCAGGATCACCGCCACGACGGTGGAACTCGACAGCATCGGCTGGTACGCGCCCAGAGCACCGGTGTACGCGTGTGCCGCGGACGCCCACGTCGCAGTCACCGCGATCACGGTGAGTCCTGCGACGATCCGCGCCTGAGCGTCCGTGAGGTCGTCGACGACGGTCACGCACAGCACGACTGCGATCGCGACGTAGCAGGTGAAGGCGATGCCCATCCCGACCCAGCCGACCGCGGTGAAGTCGTGGATTCCGCAGACCAGCGTGTATGCACCGAGAACGCAGACATACGCGCCCAGCACGACGGCGATCAGACCGCGGGCGACGGGGTTTCGTGCCGACTCGTCCTCGACGGTCACGGTCGCTCCCATCCCACGTGCACGCGGACCCCTTGTCCCATGGCACTGAGCACACTGCTGGTTCCGCCGGGCACGGAATCGAGGCGACCGGTGATCCCGAACGACAGGCCGAGCCGACCGAGAGGGATTGCGTCCGGATCGAAACCCACACCGTCGTCGACGACGGTCACGGCGATCGAATCGTCGTCGATCACGGCGATCACCAGGCAGTCGGCCCCCTCACCCGCATGGCGGTGGTAGTTGCGGACCGCCTCGGCGACCGCGTCCAGGATCGCTTCGGTGACCTCGAACGGGAATCGCGTCGCAGGCGCGGCGCTCAGTTCCGCCCGGACGGCGACCCGATCGCCGAGCAGGACCACCGTCGCCCGGAGTCGTTCGACGAACTCCCGACCGTCGGAGTCGGCGTCGGTCGCGCGGTCCCACCAGTGGTCGAGCTCATCGAGGACCGACGCCGCCGATGCGACGGTCTCCGGTTCCGGTGATCCCGGGCGCAGAGCGAGCAGGAGCGCGATGATCCGGTCGTGCACGAGGGAGTCGAGGCGCCGCTGTTCGATGCCGCGGGTGTCCTCGCGAGCACGGTCGCGAACGGTTTCGACGGTCGTCGACCGGGTGTCGTCGAGTCGGCGGGCGAACGCTACGGCGGTGACGCCCATCGCCAGGAAGATGCCGCCCCAGGAGAGCGACCACAGGGTCCGCATCGCCGACTCGAGATCGCCGTAGGCACCGGTCCGACCGACGGATGCGACCGCCTCGCCGAGAATTCCGGAGACGACGAAGTTCCCGGCGGCGAGAACGGGACGTTCGGCGAGGACGAGCGCGAGCGACGCCAGCTCCGGGAGCATGGTGAACCAGACGACGATGGTCGGCGACCGGCCGTCGACGTCGGTCGCGGCGCCGTTCCACGCGAGGAACCAGAGGCCCATCATGGCCAGATATCCCACGGCGCACATCGCCCCGGCCGGGAACAGTCGGTCGATGCGCCCGGTGAACGCGACCGCCAGCAGCGCGAATCCGGACAGGACCACGACGACGGCGCTGATCGGCAGCCACCACGGATCGACGAGTCGACCGAAGTCGGTGAACGAGCCCGTCGCCGTGACCAGGTAAACCAAGTACGCGCCGCCGAGTATCCCCGCGCCGACGGACTGGACCGTCTGGGTGGACGTGTGCGCGCGGGAACGGTTGCGGAGGTCGCCCATGATCCGGTCGCCGAGCCGGCTCGAAGGGGAGTGTTCCGGGTCGTTCAACACCGCGCGCGGCCTCCTCTCGCTGTGAGGCCCCCATGGTCTCATGCGCGCATGCGCTGTCGGACGTGTCGGCCGATCCGCCGACGAGAATCGGCTCCCGCTACGGAAGTCCGGAGCAGGAGCCGATCGAGGTTCAGGGGTGCTAGCCGACCGAGCGCAGCACGGGCGCCGACGAGACCGCGACCGGGGCGATGTCACGACCCAGCCAGGAGATCATCTGATCGACTGCGCGGGCGCAGTCGGCGGGATCGAGCCCGATGAGCCCGGGTGCGGCGTGCAGCAGTGCTCCGGTCAGCGCGCTTTCGAGCGAGAGCTGCTGGGCCCCGACGATGCGACGGTAGTCGTTGATCCCCGCGGCGAGGTCGCCGAAGGTGACCGCGTCTGCCCCGTGCCGCACGGCGACCATCCAGCCGGTCGACTCGGCGCGGTCGGCGACGTGCATGCAGACCAGCTCGATCCATTCGTCACGGCCGCTGCGTGTGGTCGTGCTCATCGCGCGATCCTCCCGTCGTCACAGTGTCCCCATTCACTGTTGCTGCTGGTAGACCATGTTTGTCTACGCTTACGACAGCGTAACTTAACGTGAAGGCGACCTGCCAGATCAAAACTGTGCCGCGCCGCGAAGTTGATCATCCGATCAGATGACGTCGATTTGACTGCACGCCTCCGACCTGCATCGATCTGACACGTGATCGGTGCAAGATAAAATTTCGTTACACAATCGATACCCGAAAGGCAAGCGCGCGCTTGACGCGTCTACTCGGACTTGTCGGCTTCCATCGCGTCGATGAGGCTCTGCGGACGCAGATCGGTCCAGTTCTTCTCCACGTACTCCAGGCACGCCGCACGCGAGTCCTCGCCGAACACCTTGGTCCACCCCGCCGGGACATCGGCGAACGTCGGCCACAGGGAGTGCTGGTTCTCGTCGTTCACGAGTACGTAGAAGCGGCCGTCCTCGTCGTCGAACGGGTTCGTCATGTGGCGTCCTTCCTGGCGGCGCACCGAATTGCGCACCGCTGTAGTGATTCAGTCCTTCGAACGTGTGACGTCGTCGAATTCTAGTCAATCATTCCAGGCCGGTCTCGCGCGTCGACACCGGGCACGTCGAGTGTCTGCGCGATCACCGGACCGATCACCGCGAGAGCGGCCGCATCGGCCATTCCCAGATGGTGGGTCGGCACGTCGACGTTGGCGACGACGCCGTCGACATGCGCTGCCCAATCGGCCCGGAACGACGCCGGGTCGGGCTTGTCGGCGGTTGCGGTGAAGAAGTGGACATCGCCCCGGTACCGGCCCGGTCGATAGCCCTCGAGCATCCGGCCGGATGTGGCGAAGCTCGTCATGATCGCCTCGACCTGCTCCTCGGCGAGCAGTCCCATACCGGCGATCTGCGCACGCACGACGGCGGCGACCTCCTCCGCGCTGGACGCGTGGACGTCGTCGCCGAGATCGAACAGGTCCCGCCAGCCGCCGAGGAGGTCGGCGACCGTGTCGGTGGCCGACGCCGCCGCTTCCGGACCGACCGACTCCGCGGCGGTCAGCGACGCGTCCATCACGCCGAGATAGGCCACTGCCTGACCGGCCTCACGCAGTTGTCGCGCCATCTCGTAGGCGAGCGTGCCGCCGATCGACCAGCCCAGCAGGTGATACGGGCCGTCGGGTTGCACGGCGCGGATCTCGTTCACATACCGCGCGGCGAGCGCGGGGACGTCGACGATCGGCTCCTCCCCCGCGACCACATGCGGATCCTGCAGCCCGTAGACGGGCCGGTCGGGCAGGTACGGCACCAGCCCGCCGAAGAACCACGCGAGACCGCCGGCCGGATGTACACAGAACAGCGGCGCCCGCGCACCGGATGTCCGCAGGCCGATCAGCACGGAGTTCACGCCGACCGTGCGGCCGGCGATCCGGCGTGCCAGGCCTGCGACGGTCGCATCGGCGAACAGCCACGACAGTTCGACGTCGACGCCGGTGGCGTCCCGCAGCCGCGACGCCACCCGAGCGGCCGCCAACGAATTGCCGCCCAGGTCGAAGAAGCCCGCGGACGCCGACACCTGGTGAACGTCGACGTCGAGGACGTCGGCGAAGACCTGTGCCACGGCGATCTCGGTCTCGCCCGCGGGCGTGACGAACTCGACTGTCTCGCCCACACGCGCCGAGTCGTCCGGTTTCGGCAGCGCCCGCTTGTCGAGCTTGCCGACCGGTGTCAACGGCAGTGCGTGCAAGACGGTGATCGTCGACGGCACCATGTGCGTGGGCAGATCCTCGCTCAGGAACGCGGCCAAGGCGATCGGATCGACGACGCCGTCGGCCGCCGGTACGACGTACGCGGCCAGCGCCGTAGCGACGGAGCCTGTTCCGGGTGAGGTCGAGGGATCCGACGAACCGACGCCGACCACGACCGCCGAAGCGACATCGGGATGCCGGGTCAGGACGGATTCGATCTCGCCGAGTTCGATCCGCAGACCGCGCAGCTTGATCTGGTCGTCGGACCGTCCGGTGTACTCCAGGGACGGCGCACCGTCGACGATCACCCAGCGCACCACGTCACCCGTCCGGTACAGGCGATCGCCCGCACCGCCGTATGGATCGGCGACGAAGCGCTCGGCCGTGAGACCGGGCCGATCGAGGTATCCGCGGGAGAGCGCCGGACCCGACACGTACAGTTCGCCGGGAACACCGGTCGGCACCGGACGCAGGCGCGCGTCCAGCACCAGCAGGTCGACGCCGCCGATCGGACCGCCGAGCCGGACCGGTTCGCCGGTGCGCATAGGTTCCCCGATGGTGATGCCGATGGTCGTCTCGGTGGGCCCGTACAGGTTGTGCAGCGCCGTGACACCGGCCCACCGGTCGACGATCGCCTGCGGCACCGCTTCGCCGCCCGCGGCGATCGACACGAGCGTCGGGACCGCGGCCGGGTCGAGTGTGGCCAGCACCGACGGGGTGAGGAATGTGTGCGTCACCGCGTGCGCGGCGATGAACGACTCCAGCTCGCGGCCGCCGACCGCCGTCGACGGTCGGTACGCGAGCGTGCCCGCGGTGACCGTGGCCAGCAGGTATTCGAGAACCGATGCGTCGAAGCTCGGTGACGCGAACCCCAGCACCACCGCGCCGTCGGCAGCGCCCAGACGCATCGCCTCCTCGCGGGCGAAGTTCGCCAGACCCGAGTGGGTCACCGCGACGGCTTTGGGGCGACCGGTGGATCCCGATGTGTAGATGAGGTAGGCCAGATTCTCCGGCCGCACCGGGGCGCGTCGGTCGGCGGCGGTGAGCGGCGCGTCCGAGAGCGTTGTCGTGTCGACCGAGGCGACATCGATCCAGTCGAAACCGTCGCCCGGCAGACTCGCCGCCCCCGCGACCAGTCCGAGCACCGCGCCCGAGTCGGCGATCATGCCCGCGACACGGTCGGCGGGATAGTCCGGGTCGATCGGCACATACGCACCGCCGGTCTTGGCGACGGCCCAGATCGCGGTGAGCAGCTCGACCGATCGCGGCAGGGCGAGCGCCACTCGCGCCTCGGGACCCACACCGCGGCCGATGAGCCAGCGCGCGAGCCGGTTCGCCGCCGCGTCGAGTTCGGCGTAGGTCGCCGACGAGTCGGCGGAGCCCGTCCCAAGCGAAGCCGAGGGGCCCAGCACGGCGACCGCGTCGGGTGCGCGTCGTACCGCAGCGTCGAACAGGTCCGCCAACAGGACCGGAGCGGCGGGGGCGCCGCCTGACACGGGGACGAGTCCGGCCGTGCCGCCGAGTTCGATGTCGCCGACGGCTACCGTCGGATCGGCGACGACGGCACGCAGCACCTCGACGAAGCGGTCGGCGAACGACCGCATCGTCGACGCGTCGAACAGGTCCGTCGCGTACAGGATGCCGCCCCGCCAGGCACCGGTCGGCGCGATGCCGACGTGCAGTTGCAGATCGACCTTCGCGGGGGCGTTGCCGATCTCGAGCGGCTCGACGGCGAGCGGCAGATCGGTGTCGGCCTGCTCGTGCTCGCGTACCTCGTCGAGGGTCAGCCACACCTGTGCGAGCGGTGCGAACGCCTGTGTCCGCTCCACGTCGAGGGCGTCGACGATCTCCTCGAACGGGATGTCGGCGTGCGCGAACGCCTCCACGTCGGCGGCGTGCGTCTGGGCCAGCAGGTCGGCGAACCCGCGTGTCGGATCGATGCCGGTGCGCAGCGTGAGCATGTTGACGAACATGCCGACGAGCGGTGCCAGAACGGGGTCGCCCCGCCCGGCGATCGGCGTGCCGATCGCTATGTCGTCGGTACCGGACAACCGCGACAGGAGCACCGACAGCGCCGTGTGCACGGCGATGAACACGGTGCTGCGCGCATCCGCCGCGATCCGGGCGACCCCCTCGACGACGTCGGCGGGGATCTCGAAACCCACGGATTCGCCGCGACCGCTCGCCACCGCGGGCCGCGGCCGATCGGCCGGCAGATCGATCACCGCGGGGAGCCCGGCGAGTCGGGTGGTCCAGTAGTCGAGCTGGCCGCCGATCACGGACGATGCGTCGTCGGGGTCGCCGAGGTGGGTGCGCTGCCAGATCGCGTGATCAGCGATCTGGACCTCGAGCGGGTCGAAGCCCGGTACGGCGCCCTGCACGCGTGCGGCGTACGCGGCGACGAGATCGCCGACCAGCGGCGTCATCGACTCGCCGTCGGCGGCGATGTGGTGTGCGACGACGGCCAGAACGTGCTCGCCGTCGCCGACCGGCCACAGCCGCACGCGTATGGGATGGTCGCGGGTCAGATCGAAACCGGCGGTGACGGCGGCGTCGACGGAGTCCTGACCGTCGACGATCGCCCAGTCGAGCTCGCCGAGGGCTTGTCCGACCGGCGTGATCTGCTGGTACGGCTGCCCGTCGTTCGCGGGGAACCGGGTCCGTAGGATCTCGTGGCGGGAGACGACGTCGCCGACCGCCGCGCGCAGGGCGTCGACCTCGAGCGGTCCGGTCAGCCGCAGTACCGCCGGGATGTTGTACATGCCGGAGGAGGGATCGAGCCGGTTGACCACCCACATGCGCTGCTGCGCGTACGCGAGCGGAATCCGCTCGGGTCGCGGCGTGACACGGACGATCGCGGGCAGGCTCCGACCGCGGCCCGCGGCGACCGTCGCGGCGACCAGTTCGCGGACGGTGGGCGCGTCGAACACGTCGCGCACCGAGATCTGCGTGTCGAGCGCCTCCCCTGCCCGAGCGGCCAACCGCATGGCTGACAGCGAGTTGCCGCCGAGGTCGAAGAAGCTGTCGGTCACGCCGATCTCAGCGGCGCCGAGTACCTCGGCGAACACCGCCGCGACGGCCTGCTCGTCGGCGGTCGCCGGTGCGACGAGATCGCCCGCGGTGAACTCCGGTGCGGGCAATGCCTTCCGATCGAGTTTGCCCGCGCTGTTGAGCGGGATCTCCTGCAGCGGCATCCATACGGTCGGCCGCATGTACTCGGGCAGCGGGGCCTCGATGGCGGTGCGGATCACGTCCAGGTCGAGGGGTTGCGCGGGGGTTCCCGCCACATAGGCGACGAGGTGCTCACCGCCGTCGGGTGCGGCGGCCACCGTCACCGACACGTGGACCACGCCGGGCGCCTGCGCGATCGCCGCCTCGATCTCGCCGAGTTCGATCCGCTGGCCGCGCAGCTTCACTTGGAAGTCCGTGCGGCCCAGGTACTCCAGCTCGCCGTCGAGATTGCGGCGCACCAGGTCGCCGGTGCGGTACATGCGCGATCCGGACGGTCCGAACGGATCGGCGAGGAAGCGGTCGGCGGTCAGGTCCGGGCGGGCGGCGTATCCACGCGCCAACTGGACTCCGCCGACGTACAGTTCGCCGGGTACGCCGGCGGCCACCGGGTTGAGTCGACCGTCGAGGACGTAAGCGGTCGAGTTCCACACCGGGACGCCGATCGGGACGACGTCGCCGACCTCGTCGAGCCGCGCGTAGGTGATCTCGACGGCGGCCTCGGTCGGCCCGTACAGGTTGTAGAGCAGCGCCGCCGGCATCGCGGCCCGGGTGTCGGCCGCGACCGACGGCGGCAGCGCCTCACCGGTCGTGGACACGATCCGCACCGAGTCGAGGCGGGCCAGCCGTTCCGGGCCGGCGAGTTCGAGGAACACCGAGAGCATCGACGGCACGAAGTGCACCATCGTCGCCCGTTCCGCGGCGATCAGCTCGGCCATGTACACCGGGTCGAGATGTCCGTCGGCCTCGGCGATGAGCAGCCGTGAGCCCTGTATGAGCGGGGCGAACAGTTCGGCGACCGAGCAGTCGAAGGTGTACGGCGTCTTGAGGACGACGAGGTCGTCGGCGTCGATCGGCAGCTCGTGCAGACCCCAGCGGAGTCGGTTGACGACGGCCTCGTGCGGCAGGGTGACTCCCTTGGGGCGGCCGGTCGATCCGGACGTGAAGATCGTGTACGCCGCGTGCGCGGGGGTGAGCGCGCCGAGCCGTTCGCGCGATGTGATCGGCGGAGTCGCCGGATCGACCTCGATGGAGGCGTCCACGGCGATCACCCGGACGTCGTCGTCGAGTCCGACGACCGGTCCGGGCACCGGCTCGCCCGCGTGTACGAGGACGATCGACGCGCCGGCGGTCGACAGCATGTACTCGGCGCGTTCGGCCGGGGCCGCCGTGTCGACCGGAACGTACTGCCCGCCTGCGGCGACGATCGCGTGGATCGCGACCATCAGCTCCACCGATCGCGGCAGGCACACGGCGACGGCGACGTCCGGGCCGACCCCGGCGGCGATGAGCTCGCGGGCGAGCGTGTTCACTCGGGCGCCGAATTCGCGGTAGTCCACGCTGCGCCCGGTGAACCGCAGTGCTTCGCGGTCCGGATGGGCCGCCACTGCGGCGGCCACCGCCGAGGCCAGGTCTTCTACGGGCAGATGCCGGTCCGCACCCCGTTCGAGCCGTGCGGTCGCGGCGCGGTCGGCGGCGTCGAGGAACACGACGTCGCCGACGGCCCCGGCCGGATCGGCGGTGAGCCCGTCGAGCAGTTCGACGAACCGCCCGGCGAGTGCGTCCGCGGTGGACGGGTCGAACAGTTCGCTCGCGTATACGAGGGCGCCCTGCCAGTCACCGGTGGCGGCGGTGGTGATCATGAAGGTCAGGTCGACCTGTGCGGGTGTCGACTCCGACTCGACTCCCTCGAAGGCGAGGTCGCCGACGGCGATCTCGACGTCGGAGGCCGCGGCGCCTGGATCGAGGGTCAGCATCACCTGGGCGAGCGGGGCGAAGGCCTCGCTGCGCACCGGGTTCACCGCGTCGACGACCGTCTCGAACGGGACGTCGGCGTTCTCGAACGCTGCGAGCGCGTCGGTCCGGGTCCGTGCGACGAGGTCGGCGAACGATTCCCCGAGGTCCACACGCGTGCGCAGCGCGAGGGTGCCGACGAACATGCCGATCAGCGGATCGAGTTCGGCGTGGCCGCGACCGGCGACCGGGGTGGAGACGACGATGTCGTCCGTCGCCGACATACGTGCCAGGAAGGTCGCGAGCGCCGCGTGCAGCACCATGAACGGAGTGGCGCCGGTCCGGGCGGCGACGTCGCCGACGCGGCGGGCGACCGACTCGTCGAGGGTGAACGCTGCGGTGGCGCCGACGCCGGACGCCACGCGCGGACGCGGCCGGTCGTACGGAAGTTCCAGGAGGTCGGGGACACCGTCGAGTGCGGTCCGCCAGTGGTCGAGCTGGCGGCCGATGACCGATGTCGGGTCCTCGGGCGAGCCGAGAACGGTACGCTGCCAGACCGCGTAGTCGGCGAACTGGACGGGCAGCGGCGCGAAGGCGGGCGCGGCCCCGTCGCGCCGCGCGAGATAGGCGGCGACGAGGTCGGCGATCAGCGGACGCAGCGATTCGCCGTCGGCGGCGATGTGGTGGAGCACGATCTCCAGAACGTGGTCGTCTGCGGCGACCTCCTCCAGGCGGATGCGGATAGGCCAGTCGACAGCGAGGTCGAAGGTCTCGACTGCGCGAGGCCCGTACGCGAAGTCCAGACGCGAGGCCACCGTGTCGGGGTCGGCGACGAGCTGTTGCGGCACGCCGTCGACGGCCGGGAAGCTGGTGCGCAGCACCTCGTGGCGGACGACGAGGTCGACGAAGGCGGCGCGCAGAGCGTCGACGTCGAGGGGGCCGGTCAGGCGCAGCGTGTTGGTGAGGTCGTAGGTGCGGTCGTCGGGGGCGAATCGGTTGATGAACCACATGCGCTGCTGCTGCAGGGACAGCGGCACCCGCGCTGGACGCGGCGAGACGACGGTGACCGGCGGCAGCGCCGGACTGCGGCCTGCGGTCGCCGCGACGAGTTCGCGGACGCTCGGCGCGTCGAACACGTCGCGGACGCCGACATCGGTGCCGAGCGCGGCGGCGGTGCGTGCGGCGAGCCGGGCCGCGATCAGCGATGTGCCGCCGAGGTCGAAGAACGACTCGGTGACACCGACCCGGTCGACGCCGAGGAGGTCGGCGAAGACCGCGGCGACCAGTTCCTCGCGACGTCCGGCCGGCGGGACGTAGTCGTGGCCGGTGAAGTCGGGCTCGGGCAGTCGCTTGCGGTCGACCTTGCCGGCCGCGTTGACCGGCATCTCGTCGAGCATCGTCCAGACGGCGGGCCGCATGAACGGCAGCAGCCCGTCGGCCGCGTGGTCCCGGAGGTCGGCGACGGTGACGCCGTCGAGTGCGACGACGTATGCGACGAGGACCTGTCCCCCGGTCGGTGCGTCGACGACGGCCGCCGACACCTCGCGGACCCCGGTCGCGCCGGCGATCACCGCTTCGATCTCACCGAGTTCGATGCGCTGCCCACGAAGCTTCACCTGGAAGTCGACGCGGCCGAGGTATTCGATCTGGCCGTCACTCGCCCATCGCACGACGTCGCCGGTGCGGTACATCCGCGATCCGGGCGGACCGGCCGGATCGGCGACGAAGCGTTCGGCGGTCAGATCGGGGCGGGCGGTGTAGCCGCGCGCCATCTGGCTGCCGCCGAGGTACAGCTCGCCGGGGGCGCCGACGGGGACCGGCCGCAGGCGCGTGTCGAGGATATGCGCGGTGGCGTGCGGGGTGGGACGGCCGATCGGGACCGTGTGCAGCCCCGATCCCACCTCGGCGATCGTCGAGTAGATGACGGTCTCGGTGGGCCCGTACTGGTTGTGCAGGGTCGCCTGCGGCCACGCCCGGTGCATGGCGTCGGCGACCGACGGCACCAGGGCCTCGCCGCCGACCTGCACGGTGCGGATCGACCGCATCGTCGCGAGTTCGTCGTCGGACAGCTCGGTGAGCATCACCGCGAGCATCGACGGGACGACCATCATCGACGTGACGCGGTGGTCGGCCACGTAGCGGCGCAGCGCCCACGGGTCGCGCTGCTCGCCCTGACCGACCAGGACCAGGGTGCCACCGCTGATCGTGGGGCGGAACAGGTCAAGGACCGACGGGTCGAACGTGAAGTCGAGGACGGCCAGGACCACGTCGTCGGCGGTGAAACCGTGGTCGCGGTGATCGGCGTGCAGCATGGCCATGGCGCCGCGATGCGCGACGGTGACGCCCTTGGGACGACCGGTGGAGCCGGAGGTGAAGATCGTGTACATGGCGTCGTCCACCGACAGGCGGGCGGTGCGGTCGGCGTCGGTGATCATCGACGCGTCGCCGACGAGCGGCGCGGACGCGTCCACCTCGACGATCTCGGCGACGCCGTCGGCCCAGGCGGCGACGCCGCTCGCGTGAGCCGCGACGATCACGACGCGGGCGCCGGTGGTCTCGACGATGTAACGCGCGCGGTCGGCGGGTGCGTCGATCGCGACCGGGACGAAATGGCCGCCGGCCGCGATCACCGCGTGCAGCGCGAGCATCATCTCGATCGAGCGGGGCGTCGACACGGCGACGGCCGAGTCTGGGCCGACGCCGAGTGCGATGAGGCGACGGGCCAGCACGTTGGTGCGGGCGGTGAGTTCGCGGTAGTCCATCGTCCGGTCGCCGTCGATGATCGCCGGCCGGGCCAGCAGTCCGGGTTCGACGTGTTCGAGCAGATCGGCGAGCGTACCCGTGCCGACCTGGTTGGCGCGGTAAGAGGTCTCCCCCGACCAGTCGCGGATCTGCGCGCGTTCGACGTCGGTGAGCAGGTCGAGGGCGCCGACGGCGACGTCCACGTCGGCGACCACCGCTGCCAGAACGCCGACGAGCCGCTGCGCGAGGGCGTCCACGCGCGTCGCGTCGAACAGATCGGTGGCATACGTGATCGATCCGGACCAGTCGCGACCCGCGCGGGCGGTGTGGACCGCTACGGCGAGGTCGACCTTGGCGAGCACCGGACCGTCGTCGACGGGAGCGACGGTCAGTCCGTTCGTCTCGACGGTCGGCGACGTCTCGACGTCGCCGGTCTCCACCGACAGCCACACCTGGGCCAGCGGAGCGAACGCCGCGCTGCGGACCGGGTCGACGGCCTCGACGACGGATTCGAACGGGACGTCGGCGTTGGCGAACGCCTCCAGGTCGGTGTCGCGGATCTGCGCGAGCAGCTGCGCAAACGTGTCGTCGCCGTCGATCCGGGAGCGGAGCACGACGGTGTTGACGAACATGCCGACGAGCGGGTCGAGGGCGCGCTGCCCGCGACCGGCGAACGGCGAGCCGATCGCGAGGTCGTCGGCGCCGGAGAGTCGGGCCAGGACGACGGCGAGCGCGGCGTGCACCACCATGTAGGGCGTCACTCCGAGGCGCGACGCAAGGCGGGTCATGCCGTCGGCGACGGCCGCGGGGACGTCGAACCGCACGACGGCACCCGCGCCGGTGGCGGTCTGCGGGCGTGGTCGGTCGGTCGGCAGGTCGAGGACGTCGGGCAGTCCGTCGAGGCGCTGCGACCAGTAGGCCAGCTGTCGGCCGACCACCGAGTCGGGGTCGTCGGGCGAGCCGAGGACCTCGCGCTGCCAGATCGCGTAGTCGGCGTACTGGATCGGCAACGGCTCGACGTCGGCGCTCACGCCGGCCGCATGCGCGGCGTAGGCGGTGACGAGATCGCCGACGAGCGGCCGCATCGACTCGCCGTCGGCGGCGATGTGGTGCACGACGACCGCCAGGACGTGTTCGTCGCGCGCGGATTCAAGGATGCGGACACGGATCGGCCACTCGTCGGCGAGCGAGAATCCCGCGGTCACCGCCGCTACCAGGTCGGCGGACGAGCCGACGTACCGCCAGTCGAGGCGGTCGGCGACGGCGTCGGCCGGGGCAATCAGCTGAAACGGCCGGCCGTCGATGTCGGGGAAGGTGGTGCGGAGCGTCTCGTGGCGCACCACGACATCGCAGACGGCTGCCCGCAGTGCGCCCAGATCGAGCGGTCCGGTGATCCGCAGGACCACCGGAATGTTGTACATGCCGCTGGTCGGGTCGAGTCGGTTGATGAACCACATGCGCTGCTGCGGCAGCGACAGCGGGATGTGCGCCGGCCGCGGATCGGCGCGGCGCACGGGCTCGGCCGCCGGGGCGCGGTCGGCGACGGCCGCGACGAGGTCGCGGACGCTCGGCGCGTCGAACACGTCGCGGACCGTCACGGCGAGGCCGAGTTCACCCGCCACACGCGCGGCGATGCGCGTGGCCGACAACGATGTGCCGCCGAGGTCGAAGAACGAGTCGACGACGCTGACCCGGTCGAGACCGAGGAGGTCGGCGTACAGGGCGGCGACGGCATGCTCGGCCGTTCCGTTCGGCGCGACGTACTCGCCCGTTCCGAACTCCGGCGCGGGCAGCGCACGCCGGTCCACTTTGCCGGAACTGCCGAGCGGCATGGCGGATAGCGTCACCCACGCGGTGGGGCGCATATATTCGGGTAGGACGTCGGCCACCTGCGCGGACACGGCGTCGACGTCCACGTCGGCGGGTGCGAGGTAGCCGACGAGCTGCTGTCCGCCGGGGGCGTCGACGACGGTCGCCGCGGCGTGCACCACGCCGGGGGCGGCGGCGATCGCGGCCTCGACCTCGCCGAGTTCGAGGCGTTGACCACGGAGCTTCACCTGGAAGTCGGTGCGACCGAGGTAGTCGATGGCGCCGTCGGCGTTCCAGCGGACGAGGTCGCCGGTCCGGTACAGCCGGTCCCCCGGCCCGCCGAACGGGTCGGCGACGAAGCGTTCGGCGGTCAGATCGCTGCGGGAGGCGTAGCCGCGGGCCAGCTGGACGCCGCCGAGATACAGTTCGCCGGGGACGCCCGCGGGGACGAGTTCGAGCGCCGGATCGAGCACGTAGGTGGTGGTGGCCGGGACCGGCACACCGATCGGAATGCCCGTATCGACGGTCCGTACGGGCTGGGCGGTCACGTCGACGGCTGCCTCGGTGGGGCCGTACAGGTTGTGCAGTGCCAGCCCCGGCAGCGCGGTCAGGACCGGGCGAGCGACCGCCGCGGTGAGCGCCTCACCGGAGGTGAACAGGACACGCAGGCCGGTGAGCGCGGCGAGCCGGTCGCCGAGAACGTCGGTGAACGCCGACAGCATCGACGGCACGAAGTGGACGACCGTGACCGCCTCCGTCTCGATCAGATCCGCCATGTACTCGGGGTCGCCGTGGCGGCCGGGTTCGGCGATCACCAGGGTGGCGCCGAGCGCGATCGGGAGAAGCAGTTCCCAGACGGACACGTCGAAAGTGATCGGCGTCTTCTGCACGAAGACGTCGTCGGCTCCGAGCCCGTACCACTCGTGCATCCATTCGAGGCGGTTCGCGATCGCTTCGTGGGAGACGGTGACGCCTTTGGGTCGCCCCGTCGATCCGGAGGTGAACAGGGTGTAGGCCGCGGTACCGCCGGTCACCGGCGTCACCTCGTGCAGGGATGCTTCGACAGCGGGAACGACGGCGACCGAGCAGTCGACGATTCGGACGTCGGCCAGCCCCCGGTATCGCTCGGCGGCGGCGTCGACGTCCGCTTCCGGAACCAGCACGATCCGGGCACCCGCTGTCGCGACCATGTAGCGGGACCGCTCGTCGGGCAGGCTCGCGTCCAACGGGACGTAGTGCCCGCCCGCCGCGATCACCGCATGGATGGCGACGAGCAGTTCCACCGATCGTTCGAGTTGGACGCCGACCGCCGTCTCCGGTCCGACGCCGGCCGCGATCAACTCGCGACGCAGACCGGCCACGCGCGCCTCGAACTCCGCGCGCGGCACCCGCCGGCCCCCGAAGACCAGGGCGACCGGCTCCGTCGCGACGGGTGACGTCTGCTCGCTCGACACGTTCAGCTTCTCCTCTTCGGGGGTCGGGATGGTCATCGTCGCTGTGCTCGCGCGGCCAGGGCCGCCAAGGTGGTCGACGACGGCGGTCTGTCCTCACCGCGCGACCACGCCAGGACGGCGGCGCGTTCGACGGCGTCGAGCAGCGGAGCCTGCGCGATCGGTGCGTCCGGCGCCCGCGTCACGTGGTCGAGGACATCGGCCAGACGTTGCACCAGCCGCTGCGCGGTGGCCTCGTCGAACAGGTCGGTGGCGTAGATCGCGCGGATCTGGCTCGCGTGCGGGACGACGGTGATCGACAGGTCGTACTGGGCGGGGGTGACGAGCGGCTCCAGCGAGGTCAGGGTCAACGAGCCCGCGTCGGCCGACGCGTCCCCGACGGCGGCCGCGTCGACGACGGTCACCATGACCTGCGCGAGCGGCGAGAACGCCTGCGAGCGGACGGGTTGCACACGTTCGACGATCGCCTCGAACGGCACGTCGGCGTGCGCGAACGCCTCCAGATCGGCGTCCCGGACGACGTCCAGGAGATCGACGAACGTCGTCCGCGGCGACACCGGTGTCCGTAGAACCAGCGTGTTCACGAACATGCCGACCAGCGGTTCGATCGCGGCCTGTCCGCGACCGGCGATCGGCGTCGCCACGGTGACGTCGTCGGATGCGGACAGCCGAGACAGCAGGGCCGCCAACGCGGCGTGCACCACCATGAACGGCGTGACACCGCGTTCGCGCGCAACGACGTCGATACGGTCGCCGAGCGACCCGTCGACGGTGACCGAGACCGTCGCACCGGTGTGCGTCGCCACAGTCGGCCGCGGCCGGTCCATCGGCAGGTCGAGCACATCGGGTGCACCTGCCAGGCGCTCGGCCCAGTAGTCGAGTTGACGGCCGACCACCGAAGTCGGGTCCCGAAGGTCGCCGAGTACCGACCGCTGCCACAGCGCGTAGTCGGCGAACTGCACCTCGAGCGGCGCGAACGTCGGCGCCGCACCGGACAGCCGAGACAGGTACGCGGCTACGATGTCGCCGATGAGCGGCCGCATCGACTCGCCGTCGGCGACGATGTGGTGCGCGATCGCGACCAGAACATGCTCGTCCTCCGATCGACGCAGCACACGCACCCGCAGCGGCGGTGCGACGGCGACGTCGAAGCCCGCGCTCGACGCGGCCAGCAGATCGGCCTCGTCGACGACCACCGCCCAGTCGGGTTCGGCGACCGGCGAACCGGCCGCGTGAACCAGCTGCGACGGCTCACCGTCGACGTCGGGGAACGTGGTCCGCAGGATCTCGTGGCGAGTCACGACGTCCCGCACGGCGGTGTGCAGCGCATCTATGTCGAGGAGACCGTCGAGACGTACCGCGATCGGGATGTTGTAGGTGGCGGCCTCGGGGTCGAGTCGGTTGATGAACCACATCCGCTGCTGAGCGAACGAGAGCGGGATCGTCTCGGGCCGCGGCGTCGTCGCGGTGACGGGCGGCAGCGCGTCCGGGACAGTCGCGTCGGTCGCACGGCGGGCGAGTGCGGCCACCGAGTCGGCGTCGAACACATCGCGCACCGAGAACGCCGTGCCCGTCTGATCGGACAGCCGCGCCGCCAACCGTGCCGCCGACAGCGAGTCGCCGCCCAAGTCGAAGAAGTTCGCCGTCGCCGACACCTGCGCCGGATCGAGGTCCAGGACGGCCGCCACCACATCGGCGACGATCCGTTCGGCACCGTCGGCCGGAGCCGTGAACACGCCGTCGACGCCGGGATCGGGCGGTGCAGGCAGCGCCCGCTTGTCGAGTTTGCCGACCGGGGTCAGCGGCAGTTCGTCGAGCACGGTGATCGATGACGGCACCATGTAGGCGGGCAGTCGTCGCCCGGCGAACGCCTTCAGCACAGTGACGTCGACTTCTCCGCGAGAGGGGACGACGTACGCGGCCAGGGAGGTGGCCACCGAACCTCCGTCGCCGACGACCACGGCGGATGCGACGGCGTCGTGCTCGGCGAGGACCGCTTCGATCTCGCCGAGCTCGATCCGCAGACCGCGCAGCTTGACCTGATCGTCCGACCGGCCGGTGTACTCGAGGGTGAGGCCGCCGCGACCGTCGGGTGTCCACGCGACGACGTCGCCGGTGCGGTACATCCGCTCCCCCGCACTCGCATGCGGATTCGCGGTGAACCGCTCGGCGGTCAGACCGGGACGGTCGAGGTACCCGCGGGAGAGCGCGCCGCCCGCGACGTACAGTTCACCGGGCATGCCGATCGGCGTCGGGCGCAGCCGCTCGTCGAGGACCATGAGATCGACGCCGCCGATCGGTCCGCCGAGGCGAACCGGTTCGCCGACCGACATCGGCACGCTGATCGTGATGCCGATCGTGGTCTCGGTGGGTCCGTACAGGTTGCGCAGACCGGTGACACCCGCCCAGCGGTCGACCACCTGCTGCGGCACGGCTTCACCGCCCGCGGCGATCGACGTCAGGCTCGGCACCGCGGCCGGGTCGATCGTCGCCAGCACCGACGGCGTCAGGAATGTGTGCGTGGCGCCGACCGAGGCCACGAAGCGCTCCAACGTCGGTCCGCCGACCGCGTCGGACGGCCGGTACGCGAGAGTGCCCGCGGTGACCGTCGCCAACAGGTATTCCAGCACCGAGGCGTCGAAGCTCGGCGATGCGAAGCCCAGCACCACGGCGCCGTCGGGCGCATCGAGGCGCCGGGTCTCCTCGCGGGCGAAGTTCGCCAGACCCGAGTGGGTCACGGCGACGCCCTTGGGCCGTCCGGTGGAACCGGACGTGTAGATCACGTACGCCAGGTTCGACGCGCCGATCACGCCGAGACGATCGGCGGCGGTGACCGACGCATCGCTCTGCGCGGCGACCTCGTCGGCGACCGACGGCTCGTCCAGGGCGATCCACTCGAATCCGCGCGCGGGCAGTTCGCCCGAGGCGGCGACGGCCAGTCCGAGCACCGCACCGGAGTCCTCGACCATCGCGGCGACACGGTCGGCCGGATAGTCGGGGTCGACGGGCACGTATGCGCCGCCGGTCTTTGCGACGGCCCAGATCGCGGTCAGCAGGTCCACCGAACGCGCGATGGCCAGCGCCACCGGACGCTCCGGTCCCACTCCCCGACCGATCAGCCAGCGAGCCAACCGGTTCGACCGCTCGTCGAGCTCGGCGTAGGTGAGCGCCCGACCGTCGCCGTCGACCACGGCGACCCGCTCCGGGGCGCGGCGCACGGCGTCGGCGAACAGGTCGGGCAACAACTGCGGCTCGTGCGGTTCGCCGCCGCTGACCGGAGTCAGTTCCGCGGCCGCCTCGTCGGTCAACAGCGGCAGATCGGCGCAGGCCGTCGTCGGATCGGCGGCCACGACGCGCAGGATCTGCGTCAGCACATCCGCGAACACCGCGACCTGCTCCGGCGTGAACGCGGTCGGCAGGTACTTGAGCTTCGCCGAGAGGACCTCGCCCTCCTGCGACGCCGACAGATTGAGCGGATAGTGCGTGGCGTCCGCGGTGGCGGCATCGGTCACCTGCAGACCGCCCGCCACCGATGCGTCCACATCGGTCACCGCATCGATGTCCACCGGGTACGACTCGTACACGGCGAGCGTGTCGAACAGGGCCGGAAGGCCGGTCTGCGCGATCAGTGACGGCAACCCCAGCTGCTGGTAGTCGAGGACGGCGATCTTATCGCGCTGCACGGCGGCCAGGACGTCGGCGACGCTCGCGGCCGGATCGACGTCGACGACAGCGGGAATCGTGTTGATGAACATGCCGATCATCGATTCGACGCCCTCGATGTCCGGGGATCGTCCCGATACGGTCTCGGCGAACGACACCGTCCGCACCCCGGTCAGCCTGGACAGGAGCACGGCCCACGCGAACTGCACGAGGGTCGCCATCGTCACCGACTGCGACCGCGCGAGGACTTCGAGACCGGCGACGACGTCGCGGTCGATCTCGAACAGATGATCGCGCGGCGGCGCGTCGGCCGACGGCTGGTGTCCGGGCGCGACGAAGGTCGGTTCGGTGACCGGAGCCAGCACCTGTCGCCAAGCGGCGAGACCCGCCTGCGTGTCGACGGCTGCCACGGCGCGGGCGTGGTCGGCGAAGTCCCGGCCCGCACCCGCACCGGGCAGCGATCCGGTGAACGTGGCACCGGTCGTGTACAGGCTGACCAGGTCGGCGAGGACGAGCGGACTGGACCATCCGTCGACCAGCAGGTGGTGGTTGGTGATGATCAGGTCCGTGCGGGGCTGCCGCGGCCCGTTCGCACCGCTCCCGACGCCGTCGCCGTGGCGGACCAGGACCGCACGGATCAGCGGCGGACGCGCCATGTCGAACGGCTCAGCGGACTCGGCGGCGAGGACATCGTCGACAGTGCCGCCGCCCGCACGCAGATCGACGGTCCGGAACGGGACCGTCGAGGTCGCGGGGACGATGGTCACGACGGCACCGCTGGGCACCCGAACGAATCCCGAGCGCAGCACGCGGTGAGCGGCCACGAGTTCGTCGAACGCGGTGCGGAGACGGTCGGCGTCCACGTCGCCGCCCAGCGACAGGCGGGTCTGCGTCACGTACACGTCGAGCCCGGAACCGTCGGCGACGCTGCCCGCCAGGTCCGCTTCGACGAACAGACCGTGCTGCAGCGGCGTCATCGGCCAGACGTCCGACCCCGGATGCTCCTGCGCGAGGTGGTCGAGATCGGCCTGCGTCAACGCCGTCCCCGGCACGTCGGCGGTGCTGAGCCCGATCTCCGCGTCACCGGCGACGAGTTCGGCCGCGGCGGCCAGTTCGGCCTGCCACGCGGCGACGATGTACGACGCGGCCCGCTCGTCGAGGACGTCGGCGGCGTACGTGACGTCGACGGTGAAGCGCCGGTCCGCGTCGACGGCCACATTCAGCCCGAACAGGCTCGGCGCCGCCATGGCGCCCGACACCGTCGGGGGCAGGAAAGGCGCGTCGGCGGCGGGTAGGAACTCGTCCGCGTGGCCGAGGTCGGCGGGGGCCGAACCCGCGCCGAAGTAGTTGTACATGATGGTCGGCAACGGACGCGCCGCGAGTTCGGCGTCGCCGCCGTACCGCAGGACTCCGAATCCGACGCCGCCCGCGGGACGTGCCGCGCGGGCGTCCTTCGCCGATTTGATCGCGTGCACCAGATCGGTCGACGCGTCGACGGCGATCGGCGTGATGGCGGTGAACCATCCGACGGTGCGCGCGAGATCGATCCGGTCGACGCCTGCGAGCGCCTCGTCGCGCCCGTGGGTCTCGGTGGCCGCGGTGATCGGGCCGTCGTCGTCGATGTCCTCGGTACGCTGCCACGCACGGACGGCGCGTGCCAGCGCACCGAGTAGGACATCGTCGACAGTGCCGCCGAAGGCGGCGGGGACCGCGGTCAGCACCGCGTCGGTGACGTCCGCGGGCACCGCGACGCGCAGGGTCCGTTGGTCACGCCACCGCCGGTCGGCGCGCTGCGTCTCAGGACCGAACGACGTGGGACGCTCCGGGGCCTGCGCCAGCCAGTAGCGACGCTCGGCGGCCCGCTCCTCGACCTGATCGGCCAGCAGATGCGCGATGCGCCTCGCCGATGTCTCCTCCGGTCGCAGCGCGATCGGCTTCCCGGCGCGGTGCTGCGACCACGCGGTGAGGAGGTCCTCGACGAGGATCGGCCACGATACGCCGTCCACACCGAGGTGGTGGATCGCCAGGATCAGTCGTCGACGGTCAGTGCCGGTCACGACGGCGGCGCCGACGAGCGATCCGGCTTCTGGATCGAGGTCGGAGAGCAGCCGCCGGTGCGCGTCGACGATCACCTCGTCGTCGAGGTCGCCGCTCGTGACGATCTCGGTGACGGGCGCGACGGTGCCGACGCCCGCGGTGAGGGACCGGGCCAGTCGGGCCCGCAGCATCGGGTGGTTCGCGGCGACTGCGTCGATCACCGCCTGCAGGTCGGCGACCGTCGCCTCGCGCGGCACGGCGAAGACGAGCGGTTGGGAGAAGTCAGCGTAATCCGACGGATGTCGAGAGTGCTCGATCATCCACGACACGATCGGCGGCAACGGCATCTCGCCGTCGCCGCCGCCTGGCAGCTCGGCGAGCAGATCAGGCGCTTCGCCGGTACCCGCCGCGTCGACCATCGCGCGGACGGTCTTGAGTTCGAAGATCTCCCGCGGGGACAGATGCAGCCCGGCGGCCTTCGCCGCGGACGACAGCTGGATGGACATGATGGAGTCGCCGCCGAGTGCGAAGAACGACTCGGTGACGCTCACCCGCTCCTCGCCGAGCAGCCCGGCGACGATCCGGGCGAGCGTCTGCTCCTCCGTGGTCTCCGGGGCCACGTACTCGGACTCGGTCGGCTCGTGGGGCGTGGGCAGCGCGGTCCGGTCCAGTTTGCCCGCCGGGGTCAGCGGGATCTCGTCGATGACGATGGCCTGCGACGGCACCATGTGTGCGGCCAGCCGTTGCGCGGCGTCGGCGAGCACCGCCTCGGAGTCGACGCTCTCCCCCGGCTTGGCGACCAGGTACGCCACGACCTCGGTGTGCTTACGGTTCCCGCGCGTGGAGTCGACGCCCACGACCACCGACTGCGCGACGCCGGGCTGATCGTCGAGAACCGCTTCGATCTCGCCGAGCTCGACGCGCTGACCGTTGATCTTGACCTGGTGGTCGGCACGGCCGGCGAATTCGAGGTTGCCCGACTTGCCGATGCGGACGAGGTCTCCGGTGGCGTACATGCGCGCGCCGGGTTCGCCGTGTGGATCGGCTACGAACGCCGTCGCGGTCAGGTCCGGGCGGCCGAGGTAACCGCGGGCCAGACCTTCGGTCGACAGGTACAGCTCACCCACCACGCCCGTGGGGACCTCGTGCAGGCGTGCGTCGAGGACGCGGGTCGTGAAACCGTCGACGCCCTTGCCGATGGTGACGGGCTTGCCGGCCTGCAGGCGTGAGCGGGTCGCCCACACGGTGGCTTCGGTGGGTCCGTAGCAGTTGAAGATGCGGCGGCCGCGCTGCGACCAGCGTTCGACCAGTTCGGGTGGGCACGCCTCGCCGCCGGTCGCCAGGTTGCGCACGAACTCCGCGCGGTCCGGGTCGACGGTGGCCAGCACCGACGGGGTGATGATCATGTCGGTCACCTCGTCGCGCTCGAGGACCGTCGCGAGGGCGTCCCCCGCGAAATCGGTGTGCGGAGCGATCACGAGAGTGTGACCGGCCGGGATCGCCCATGCCATCTCGAACATCGACGCGTCGAAACTCGGCGACGCGACATGCAGGATGCGGGTGTCGGGCTCGTCCTCCGGCGGTCCGGCGGTGATCTTGGCCAGCGACGACACGAAGTCGGCGAGACCGGTGTGGCTGACGCCCACGGCTTTCGGGCGTCCGGTGGAGCCGGACGTGTAGATCAGGTAGGCGAGGTTGCTCAGGCGCACCGAGCCGTTGCGTTCGTCGTCGGCGATGTCGTCACCCGACTCGGCTTCGGCCTCCAACTCGTCCAACTCGATCCACTCGCACCGCGAACGGCCGAACCGATCGCGGACGCTCGGTGCCGTGATGCCCAGGGACACGGCGGAGTCGTCGACCATGTACGCGATGCGGTCGTCCGGGTACGCCGGGTCGATCGGGACGTAGGCGGCGCCGGACTTGATGACGCCCCAAGTGGCCAGCACCGATCCGATGGACCGTTCCATGCCGACGGCGACGACGTCCTCGGGTGTGACCCCGCGCGCCAGCAGGGCGCGTGCGATCGCGTTGGTGCGTTCCTCGAACTCGGCGTAGTCGAGTTCGTCGCCGTCGCAGATCAGGGCGGGATGATCGAGGTCGAGATCGCGTTGGGCGAGCAGGTCGATCATCGTGCCCTCCTCGACGGTGCCTCCGGTGCCGACCAGGGCACTCGGGGTGCGCGCGACCCGCGACGCGGAGCCGGTCTCCCCGTGCTCGACGATGTCGATGTCGCCGACGACGACGGTCTCGTCGTCGATCATCGCGGTCAGGACGCGGCGGTACACGGCGGCGAACCGCTGCACGGTGGACTCGTCGAACAGGTCAGCGGCGTAGATGAACTCGACGCTCATCGGTGCGGCCGCTGTGGCGGCGCTCACGACGGTCGTCAGATCGAACTTAGCCTCGACCTCGTCGGAGGTGAGAGCACGCGCCTGCACGCCGGCTGCTTCGAACGCCTCCTGTCCGACAGTGCCGTCGGTGTACGTGAAAGAGATCTGGGCGAGCGGCTGGTACGACGTCGGCCGGTCCGGCGCGAACTCATCGATGAGGTCGTCGAACTGCACCTGATCGTTGGCGAACGCGTCCAGGTCGGCGGCACGGACGTCGTCGAGCAGGTCAGCGGCGCGTCGGCTCGACGGCACCGGCGTGCGCAGCAGCAGCGTATTGACGAACATGCCGATCAGATCATCGACCTCGGGGCCGACGCGGCCGGCGACGGGCGTGGCGACGACGACGTCAGAGGTGGCGGCCAGCCGAGCGACGGTCGCTGCGAACGCGGTGTGCGTGACCATGAACGCCGACATGCCATGCCTGCGTGCGAGGTCGTCGACGCCGGCGGCGATCGTCTCGTCGAGGTCGACGCGGATCAGGCCGCCGGTCGCAGTCGGCTGCGCCGGGCGCGGGCGGTCGGACGGCAGGTCGGTGACCGCGGGCAGTCCGGCGAGGGCGTCCCGCCAGTAGTCGAGCTGAGAGTGAGCGACGCTGCCCGGATCCGCGGCGTCGCCGATGATCTGCTGCTGCCAGATCGCGTAGTCGGCGTATTGGACGGGCGGGGCCGTCGACGCCGGCGCCGTGCCCCTGCGGGCGGCATAGGCCGCGAGCAGGTCCCGCAGAAGGACCTCGACCGATTCACCGTCCATCGCGATGTGGTGGACGGTGACGGCCAGATGCAGACCGGTGTCGTCGCGGTGGACGCGGCCGCGGATCGGGAGCTGCTTGGCCACGTCGAAGCCCGCGGTCGTCGAGGCGACGAGCGCGTCGAGCGTCGGGACAACCGACCAGTCGAGCATGGCGCGCGCGGCCGCAGCGGGCAGGATCTCTTGCACAGGCAGCGCGTCGACGGAGGGGTAGATCGTGCGCAGGACCTCGTGGCGCGCCACGACGTCACGGGCCGCGTCAGCGAGTAGATCCTCATCGACGTCGCCGGTCAGAGTCAACGCAGTCGGGATGTTGTACGCGCCAGAAGCGGGGTCGAACTGGTTGAGGAACCACATGCGGCGTTGAGCCCGCGATGTCGGGATCGGGACCGGACGCGGATCGATGCGGGTGACCGGTGGAAGCGCGGCAGATCGATCGCCGACCGTCGCGGCCAGGTCTCGAACCGTCGGAGCGTCGAACACATCGCGGACGGACACTGCACGGTCGATCGCCTCGGACACGAGCGCAGCGAGTCGCGCCGCAGACAGAGAGTTGCCTCCCAGGTCGAAGAATTCGTCGGTGACTCCGACGCGATCGACACCGAGGACACCGGCGTAGACGGAGGCGATCGCCTCCTCTATCGGCGACTCCGGTGCGACGTACTCGCCGTGCCCAGCCGCGGGCTCCGGAACCGGGAGTGCATCGCGGTCGAGTTTGCCGTTCGCGGTCAGCGGCAACGCACCGACGGCGACGATCGTATCCGGGACCATGTATCCCGGGACCAGAAGGCCGGTCGCCGCGCGAATCGCCGCGACGTCCAGCTCGGCCGCGCTGTCGACGACGAGGTACCCGACGAGTTGCTCGCCGCGGGCCTCGTCGACGACGACGCGCACGGCCGCCGCGGACGCCCGAGGGCACGCTCGGGTCAGCGCGTCTTCGATCTCACCGAACTCGATCCGGAAGCCGCGCAGCTGGACCTGTGCATCGCCCCGCCCGAGGTACTCGATGTCCGTGCCGATACGCCGGGCGAGGTCACCGGTCCGGTACAGGCGAGAGCCGGCCGCATCGAACGGGTTCGCGACGAAGCGCGTCGACGTCAGCCCCGGTCGCGACAGGTAGCCGCTCGCAAGTTGGCCTCCCGCCACGTACATCTCGCCCGGCACCCCGTCCGGGACCGGACGCAGTCGATCATCCAAGATGTGAATCGCCAATGAGGACAACGGCCGCCCGATGAACGACGCAGCCGACTCACCGTCGGCGTCGCGTGCGATCTCGCGGAAGCTGACGTGAACTGTCGTCTCGGTGATGCCGTACATGTTGACCAGGCACGCATCTTCTGCGGGGTTCTCAGCGAACCAGCGACGCACCTGGTCAAAGTTCAACGCCTCACCGCCGAACACGACGTACCGCAGAGCCGTCGCGCGGCGGTCTCGCCGACGAGCATCTACGAGCTGGTAGAACGCTGACGGCGTCTGGTTGAGAACGGTGACACCCTCCGCCACGAGGAGCGCTGCGAACGCTGCCGGATCGCGAGCGAGATCACGATCGACGATTACCAGCCGAGCTCCCGTGGACAGCGGTCCCCACAGCTCCCATACGGAGAAGTCGAAGGCGTAGGAGTGGAACATCGTCCACACATCCGTCGGCGCGAACTCGAAGTCGCCGGACGCGGTGTCCAGCAACGTCACGACGTCACGATGCGTCACCTGGACGCCCTTCGGCCGTCCCGTGGAGCCCGACGTGTAGATCACGTACGCGGGAGCGTCGGCAGGCGTCTGCACCCGCACGACGTCACCTGCGGAGTCGCTGATCGTGTCGACGTCGATCACGGCCGTGTGCAGTGGGAGGTGCGCGAAGAGTTGATGGGAACCGGACTCCGCATCGGTCAGCACCGCTGCGACATCGGCGTCTCCGACGATGAACGCCAGGCGTTGCACTGGGTTCCCGAGATCGAGAGGCAGGTACGCGGCGCCAGTCTTCAGCACCGCGAGAATCGCGGCGGTCAGGTCGGTCGAGCGCGCGGTGGCAATACCTACGAGATCGCCGGGTCCGACTCCACGATCGACCAGCACGCAGGCGATGCCGTCGACACGAGCAGCGAGATCCGCATACGACAGACTCCTCCCCCGAGCGGTCACCGCGGTGCGCGCGGAGTGGTCGGCGACGGTGTCCTCGAACAAGTCCACCAGCGTCCGTCCCGCATTGGCGGTCTCGACGACCGGCGCGGGCAACGATTCGAGAAGTGCGCGATCGGTCGGCGCGGACAGATCGACGTCGCCGACCGCCGATCGCGGGTCGGCGGTGAGTCCGTCGAGGACGCGGACCAGACGTGCTGCGAACGTCTCGACCGAAGCCGCATCGTAGAGATCAGCGGCGGCCACGACGGAGCAGGACCAGTCACCGTCGCCGAATGCCACATTGACCGTCAGATCTCGCTGCGCGGGCACCTCGGCACTCGCCACGGGTTCGAACGACACTCCGCCCGTTGACGCCGGATCGACACACACATCTGTCGTCGTCGACTCGGAGACGAACATCAGCTGCGCGAGCGGCGCGAAAGCCTGGGAGCGGACCGGGTCGACGGCTTCGACAACGGCTTCGAACGGGACATCCGCGTTGGCGAAAGCGTCGACGTCGGTGCGCCGAGTGTCCTCGAGCAGTTCGCTCAACGACATGCTCGACGATACGCGCAATCGCAGAACCAACGTGTTGACGAACATGCCGACGACCGGGTCTAACGTCTGGTGCCCGCGCCCGGACACCGGAGTGCCGACCGCGATGTCGCCGGTTGCCGAGAGCCGAGCCGCTGTCACCGCGAGCGCCGCATGGACGACCATGAACTCCGTGACGTCGTGCTCGGCCGCGATCGCACGGACCCGCGCGGCGATGGTCCCCGGGATCGTGAACGGAACCCGCACGCCACGCCCCGATGCGATGAGCGGACGCGGACGATCAGTCGGGAGGTCGAGCACGTCTGGCAGTCCGGCTAGCTGTGTCTTCCAGTATCCGAGCTGGTCGGACAGGATCGACGACGGATCGTCGACCGAGCCGAAGACGTCGTGCTGCCAGATCGCGTAGTCGGCGAACTGCACTGGCAGCGGGGGCAGCGGCGCAACCTGTCCGGCGACTCGGGCGGTGTACGCCGCGATGAGATCGGTGACGAACGGGGCCACAGACTCGCCGTCGGAGGCGATGTGATGCATGACTATCGCGATGACGTGCTCGCCCGGCGCCGCCGTGTGCAGACGGATCCGGATCGGCCACTGCGCCGCGAGCGAGAAGCCGGTGATGACCGATTCGAACAACTCGTCCAGAGTCGTCTCTCGGAAGTCGAGTCGGTGGGCGATCTCGTCGATCGTGTGCACCCGCTGATGCGGTACCCCAGACTCGTCCGGGAACGTCGTCCGCAGCACCTCGTGGCGGGACACGACGTCGTAGAGCGCGGCCTGCAGCGCCTCGACGTCGAGCGAACCCTTGATCTTCAGCACGGACGGAATGTTGTAGGCGGGGGACTGCTCGTCGAGCCGGTTGAGGAACCACATGCGTGCCTGCTGCAGAGACAGCGGGATCCGCTCCGGACGCGGATCGGCCGGGGCGACCGGCGGCAGTGCGGCGCCGCGGCCGGCGAGACGGGCGGCCAGACCGCGGACGGTCGGCTCGTCGAAGACGTCACGAATCGACACGTCGACACCGACGGCCTCGGCGACTCGCGCCACGGCGCGCATCGCCGAGAGCGAGTTGCCGCCGACGTCGAAGAACGACGCGGTGGCTGACATCCGCTCCAGACCGAGGACCTCGGCGAACGCCGCGGCGACGGTCCGCTCGTCGTCGGTGTCTGGTTCGACGAACTGCTCTTCGGAGAACTCCGGGACCGGGAGTGCGCGCCGGTCCACCTTGCCGGCTCCGGTCAACGGCAAGACGTCGAGCGCGACCCACGCGGTGGGACACATGAATGCGGGCAGTCGCTCGGCGAGCACCGCGGCGACGGCGTCGGTGTCGACCGTCGCGGGAGCGACGTAGCCGACGAGGTGTGCTCCGGCCGGGGTGTCGATCACCGCGGCGGCGGCCTCGGCGACTCCGTCGGCGGCGGCGATCGCCGTCTCGACCTCGCCGAGTTCCAGTCGCTGACCGCTGAGCTTCACCTGGAAGTCCGAACGTCCCAGGTAGTCCAGGCTGCCGTCGTCGTTCCAGCGGACGAGGTCGCCGGTGCGGTACAGGCGTGCACCGGGCTCCCCGCAGGGATCTGCGACGAAGCGTTCGGCGGTGAGGTCCGGCCGCGACGTGTAGCCGCGAGCCAGTTGAACGCCGCCGAGGTACAGCTCGCCGACCACACCGGTCGGGACCACCCCCAGGCGGTCGTCGAGGACGCGGACCACTGTGTTCTCGATGGGCCGCCCGATCGGGGGCGGCGTGCCGTCGAGCACGCGGTGATCGACGACATAGTTGGTGGCCTCGGTGGGGCCGTACTGGTTGTAGAAGGCGACCGACGGTAGCAGGTCGGTGATCTGCCCGGCCAGGCTCGGAGTGAGTGCCTCGC
Source organism: Gordonia humi (assembly GCF_014197435.1). Classification (NCBI taxonomy): domain Bacteria; kingdom Bacillati; phylum Actinomycetota; class Actinomycetes; order Mycobacteriales; family Gordoniaceae; genus Gordonia; species Gordonia humi. Next base: position 1,971,359 of record NZ_JACIFP010000001.1, on the reverse strand, counting down.
CGCCGGTGATCAGCAGCCGCAGCGATGCGCATCGGTCACGGACGACGGTGGGCCCCTGGTCGGCGACCGCGGCGAGGACGGCGGGCACCATCTCGGTCGCCTCGACCCGTTCGGCGGCGATCAGGTCGAGGAGGTAGCCGATGTCCCGGTGTCCGCCCGGGCGGGCGATGACGAGTCGGCCGCCGACGCCGAACGACCAGAACAGCTCCCACACGGACGCGTCGAACGTGTAGGTGGTCTTGAACAACGCGGTGCGGACCTGTAGCTCGTCGTACAGTGCGGCCGTCTTCTCCAGGTGGCTGCGGAACGCCCGATGGGTCACGGTGACGCCCTTGGGCCGGCCGGTGGAGCCGGAGGTGAACAGCGTGTAGACGGCGGCGTCCGTACGCAGCGGGCCGCGGCGCGCGGCGTCGTCGATCGGCGTCGGTGCGGGGACGGGACCGGAGGTGTCGACGGTGAGGGTGCGTGCCCCCGCGGCGACGACTCCCGCGGGCACTGCTCCCGGGCCGATCAGCACGAGGGCCGCGTTCGCGGTCGCGGTGAGGTAGTCGACGCGGTCGGCGGGGGCGTCGACGTCGATCGGCACGTAGTGTCCACCGGCGACGACGATCGCGTGGATCGCCACGACCGTCTCGACGGAGCGGTCGATGCACACCCCGACCGACCGGTCGGGGCCGACACCCGCGCCGATCAAGGTGTGCGCGAGGTCGGTGACGCGGGCGAACCATTCGCGGTAGGTCACGGCGCGGTCGCCGAACGTGATCGCGACGGCGTCCGCGTGTTCGCGTGCACCGCGCGCCAGATAATCGGCGACGGTCTCGTCCGGAACGTCGAGCGCGGGTCCGACTCCTGCGGCCAGGAGTTCGTCGCGGGCTACGGCGGACAGGAGCGAGAACTGCCCCACCGGCGCCTGCGGGGTGGCGGTGAGCCGGTCGAGGGCAGTGATCAGACCCGCGGCGATGGTCTCCGCGCGGGAGCGATCGAACAGGTCGGTCGAGTAGACGACGCTCACCGACCAGCCGCCCTCGTCGTCGGGGACGACGATGAACTCGAGATCCATCGCCGTCTCCTGGACGGGAGGATCGATCGATTCCACGATCACGTCGCCCGCGGGCACGGTGAATCCGCTCGCCGAACGACCGGGATCGAACGACAGCATGACCTGGGCCAGTGGCGCGAACGCCTCGCTGCGCACGGGATCGACGGCGTCGACGACCGTTTCGAACGGGACGTCGCCGGCGGCGAAAGCGGCCAGGTCCCCGGCGCGGACACGGCCGACCAGGTCGTCGAACGACATGCCGGTGTGCACCGCCGACCGCAGGATCAGGGTGTTGACGAACATGCCGACGAGGCTGTCGACCGATTCGAGTCCGCGACCGGCGACCGGGGTCGCGACGGTGATGTCGTCGCCGCCGGACAGGCGTGCGAGGAGAGCTGCCAGACCCGCATGCAGCACCATGAACGGTGTCGCGGCGTGGCCGGTCGCGACGTCGCCGATGCGTGCGACGATCTCCGGTGCGACGGTCGTGGTGACGGTGGCCGCGCGCCCCGACGAGGTGACCGGGCGACGGCGGTCGGTGGGCAGGGAGATCACGTCGGGAACGCCCGCGAGCTCGTCTCGCCAGAAGTCGAGCTGGCGCGCCACCGGGGAGTCGGCATCGTCTGTGGAGCCGAGCGCCGAATGCTGCCAGATCGCGACGTCGGCGAACTGGACGGGCAGCGGCGCGAAGTCGGGTGCGCGGCCGGACGTCCGCGCGAGGTAGGCGGTCACCAGATCGCCGATCAGCGGTCCCATCGACTCACCGTCGGCGGCGATGTGGTGCACGACGATCGCGAACACATACTCGTCGGGGGCGACGGCGATCAGTCGGGCGCGGATCGGCCACCGCGTCGCGAGGTCGAAGCCGGTCGCGATCGTGGTCTCCAGAAGCGCTTCGGCGTCGCGCTCGTCCGGCGAGGCGATCACCTCGAAGTCCAGTGTCTGTGCGACCTGCTCGGCGGGATCGATCCGCTGGTACGGGACGCCGTCGTCGTCGACGAACACGGTGCGCAGCACCTCGTGGCGGATCACGACGTCGGCGACGGCGCAGCGCAGGGCCTCGACGTCGACGGGACCGGTCAGCCTGAGCACCGCAGGGATGTTGTACGCGGCCGACGCCGCGTCGAGACGGTTGATGAACCACATGCGCGCCTGCGCGAACGAGAGCGGGACCCGGTCGGGACGCGGGTCGGCGGCGGTGATCGGAGGCAGGGCCGGCGACCGCCCGGCGACGACCGCCGCGAGTTCCCGGACGCTCGGTGCGTCGAACACGTCGCGCACCGACACGTCGACGCCCAGCGCCTCGCCGACGCGGGCGGCCAGGCGCATGGCGGCCAGTGAGTTGCCGCCGAGGTCGAAGAAGCCGGTGGTCGCGCTCACCCGGTCGAGGTCCAGGAGTCCGGCGAACACGGCGGCGACGACGGCCTCGTCGTCGGTCGCGGGAGCGATGTACTCGTCGGTCTCGGCGAACTCCGGGTCGGGCAACCCGCGCCGGTCGACCTTGCCGGACGAGTTGAGCGGCATCTCGTCGAGCAGCACCCACGCGGTGGGTCGCATGTATTCGGCGAGGCGGTCGGCGACGGCGACGCGCACCGCAGCGAGATCGACGGTGGCGGGTGCGAGGTAGCCGACGAGTCGATCGCCTGCCGGGCCCGCGACGACGCGCGCGGCGGCGTGCACCACGCCGGGCGCGTCGGCGATCGCGGACTCCACTTCGCCCAGTTCCATGCGCTGACCGCGCAGCTTCACCTGGAAGTCGGTGCGGCCCAGGTACTCCAGCTTGCCGTCGGCGCGGCGACGGACGAGGTCGCCGGTCCGATACATGCGCGATCCGGTTCCCGCGAACGGGTCGGCGACGAACCGTTCGGCGGTCAGATCCGGGCGCGAAGCGTAACCGCGGGCCGACTGGACGCCGCCGAGGTACAGCTCGCCCGCGACGCCGTCGGGCACCGGGTGCAGACGGGAGTCCAGGATGATCGCTGAGGTCCGCGGCATGGGGCGCCCGATCGGCACGACGTCGGTCACCGCGTCGAGCACACTCGCCATCGTGTACACGGCGGCCTCGGTGGGACCGAACAGGTTCACCACCGGCGCCTGCGGGACGGCCGCGGTGAACCGGTGCCACACGGCGGGAGGCAGTGCTTCGCCGCCACTGAACAGGACTGCCAGGTCGGGCAGGTGGACGGGGTCCACCACCTCAAGAAACGCCGACAGCAGCGAGGGGACGAACTGTGCGACGGTGACCTTCTCCGCGGCCATCAGGTCGGCGAGGTAGTGCGGATCGCGATGTCCGTCGGCATCGGCGATCACCATCGTGTGCCCGGTCGCGAGCGGCCAGAACAGTTCCAGGATCGACGCGTCGAAGGTGTGCGGAGTCTTGTACAGCAGGCGCTGACGCCCGTCCGGGATCAGCGTGTCGAACCAGGCGACGAAGTTGACGACCGCGCTGTGCGGGATCGTCACGCCCTTCGGCGTGCCGGTGGAGCCGGAGGTGAAGATCGTGTACGCGGCGTCGCCCGGACGCAGCGGCGCGAGGCGTTCGGCCGGGTCGAGCAGACGCGCATCGACAGGCGGCTCGGCGGCGGCGTCGACCGCGATGACGGTCTCGACGCCGAGATCGGTCACGACGCTCGGGCGCTCCGCTTCGGCGTCCACGATGACCGGGCCCACGCCCGCGGTCGAGACCATGTACTGCACACGGTCGAGCGGGGTACCCGGATCGATCGGCACATACTGTGCGCCGGCCGCCATCACGGCATGGGCGGCGATCACGAAAGCGGCGCCGCGGTCGGCGACGATGCCGACCGCGGTAGTCGGGCCGATCCCCGCGGCGATCAATGTGCGGGCGAGATCGGCGACGCGGAGCCCGAACTCGGCGTACGTCATCGATCGCCCGCCGAACACCAGAGCGGGTACGTCTGCCGAATCGACGGCGCGCGCGGCGACGAGACCGGCGATCGTGTCGTCGCTCGGGTGCGCATCCGGCCCCGACGACACCGCGAGAACCGCGGTCTCCTCGGCGGCCGTCAGCAGCGGGACGTCGCCGACCGGCCGGTCGATGTCGGCCAGCAGTCCGTCGAGGAGTCGCACGAACCGGTCGCCGAACGCGACGATCGTCGCCTCGTCGAACAGGTCGGTGGCGTAGGTCCAGATCGCGGACCAGTCCGTGGCCGCCGATGTCGCGATCGTCAGGTTCAGATCAACCTGGGCCGGAGCCTCGGCGACGTCGACGGGAGTCACCGTCATGCCCTCGGCGGAGACCGTGTCCAGGCCGGTGCCGAGCGCATTCGGCCCGCTGGCTCCACTTCCGGTGCCGAGCGGATCCACCGACAGGATCACCTGCACCAGCGGGGAGAACGCCTCGCTGCGGATCGGATCGACGGCGTCGACGACGGACTCGAACGGCACGTCGGCGTGGCCGAACGCGTCGAGGTCGGCCTCACGGACGTCGGCGAGGACCTCGGCGAAACTGCGGGCCGGGTCGATACCGGTGCGGAGCACCAGAGTGTTGACGAACATCCCCACGAGAGCGTCGACGCCGCCGGAGCCCCGGCCGCCGATCGGCGTGCCGACGGCGACGTCATCGGTACCCGACAGGCGCGCGAGGAGCACGGCGAGCGCGGCGTGCAACACCATGAAGCGGGTGACGCCGCGGCGGGCCGCGATCTCGTCGACGCGGGCTCCGATCGTGGCGGGTACGTCGAAGTGCACGAGCGCGCCGTCGTGTGTGGCGACAGACGGGCGTGGACGGTCGGCGGGCAGATCGAGGACGTCGGGGACGCCCGCGAGCGCGTCGGTCCAGTACGCGAGCTGGCGGCCGAGCACCGAGTCGGGGTCCTCGGGAGAACCGAGGACCTCGCGCTGCCAGAGTGCATAGTCGGCGAACTGGACGGCCAGGGGTTCGGAGTTCTGTTCGGCGCCCTGCGCGCGGGCCGTGTACGCGGCGAGGAGATCGGCGGCGAGCGGTCCGAACGACTGACCGTCGAAAGCGATGTGGTGGGCCACGAGGGCGAACGTCGCGCCGCCGTCGGCCGTGTGGGTCAGGCGGGCGCGCAGCGGGAGGTCGACGCCGACGTCGAATCCGCGGCGCAGGTCGGCGGCCAGCGCGGCCTCATCGACCACCGCCCAGTCGAGGCGCTCGCCGACCTCGCCGACGGGCAGGATCTTCTGGTAGGGCACACCGTCGATCGCGGGGAACACGGTCCGCAGCACCTCGTGCCGCACGAGCACGTCGACGGTCGCCGCGTGCAGGGCCTCGATGTCGACGCGTCCGGACAGGGCGAAGATCGCCGGAATGTTGTACGTGGCCAGCTCGGGTTCGACACGGTTGATGAACCACATGCGCTGCTGCGAGTACGAGAGCGGCAGGACGTCCGGCCGCGGCTCGACGCGGGTCACCGGAGGCAGTGCCCTCGCACGGTCGGCGACCGCCGCTGCCAGTTCGCGGACGGTGGGTGCGTCGAAGACGTCACGAATCGACGCCTCGACCCCGAGCGCATCCGACAGACGCGCCACCAGACGCATCGCCGACAACGAGTTACCGCCCGCAGCGAAGAACGAGTCGGTGGCGCCCACCCGGTCGCTGCCCAGGACATCGCCGAACACTGCGGCGATCGTCTGCTCGATCTCCCCCGACGGCGCGACGTACTCGCCGACCGTTCCTCGAACGGAGTCCACCGACGGCAACGCCTTGCGGTCGACCTTGCCCGAGACGGTCAACACCATCTCCTCGACCGGCACCCACGCCGTCGGCCGCATGTACTCCGGCAACCGCTCGGCCACCACCGCAGCCACCGTATCGACGCTCACCGACGCCGGCGCGAAATAGCCCACCAACTGCTGCCCGCCCACGACTTCGACGACGTCGGCCGCAGCATGCACCACACCGGGTGCCCCGGCGATCGCCGCTTCGACCTCACCGAGCTCCAAGCGTTGACCGCGCAGCTTCACCTGGAAGTCGGTGCGGCCCAAGTACTCCAGCTCACCGTCACGATTCCACCGGACCAGATCGCCCGTCCGGTACAGCCGGGCGCCGTCGCCGAACGGATCGGCGACGAACCGCTCCGCCGTCAGATCCGACCTCGAGGCGTACCCGCGAGCCAGCTGAACGCCGCCCAGGTACAGCTCACCGGGCACACCGACGTCCACCGGGCGCAGCCGTGCGTCGAGGACGACGGTCGAGGTGTTCGCCACCGGAGCACCGATGGGGATCACCGTCTCACCTCGCGCGACCGTGTGCGCGGTGACGTCGACGGCTGCCTCTGTCGGACCGTACAGGTTGTGCAGGCCGATTCCGGGTAGTCGGGCCAGCAGTGAGTCGGCCACCGCGGGCGTCAACGCCTCACCGGAGGTGAACACGGTCCGCACGGACGACAGATCAGCTACTCGTGCCCCGAGGACGTCGGTGAACGCCGAGAGCATCGACGGCACGAAGTGCAGCACCGACACCTCCTCGGCGGCGATCACATCGGCCAGGTAGTGAGCGTCACCGTGCCGGCCGGGTGCGGCGATCACCAGCGGCACACCGGCGATGACCGGCCAGAACAGCTCCCACACCGATACGTCGAAGGTGATCGGCGTCTTCTGCAGCACCCGGTCGGCCGCCGAGATCGGATGGTCCGCATCCATCCACGCGAGACGATTCACCACCGCGCGATGGCTCACCGTCACGCCCTTCGGACGGCCGGTGGAACCAGACGTGAACAACGTGTACGCGGCGTCATCTGCGGCGAGCGGCCGGAGTCGGACCGTATCGGTGATCGGGGCGACCGAGCCGTCGACGGGCGTCGAGGCGTCGACCACCAGCGCGCGGGTGTCACCGGCGGGCACCGCCTCGCGGTCGGCGACGAGCACGATCGCCGCGCCCGCGGTGGTGAGCATGTACTCGATGCGATCGTCGGGCAGGTCCGAGTCGACGGGGACGTACTGTCCGCCCGCGGCGACGACCGCGTGGACCGCGACCATCATCTCGATCGACCGCGGCACGGCGACCGCGACCGCCGTGTCCGGTCCGACGCCGGCCGCGATCAGCTCGCGAGCCAGAGTGTTCACGCGCGCACCGAACTCGGTGAACGACACACTTCGCCCCTCGAACACGAGCGCGGGCGCGTCGCCGTGCGTCACGACGGCGTCCGCGACCTGAGCGGCCAGCGTCGTCGCGGGCACGTCGACGACGGGTCCGCGGGCGAATCCGCCGACGAGCGCGAGCCGCTCCTGCGTGAGGAGGCCGACGTCGCCGACGGCGGCGGTCGGCGTCACGGTCAGCGCGTCGAGCAGCGACACCAGGGTGTCCATGAGCGTCCGGACGCTGCCGGCGTCGAACAGGTCGGTGGCGTAGGTGACCGAACCCGACCAGTCCCCCGTCTCGGAGACTGCCGTGGAGACGACGATCGTCAGATCGACCTGCGCCGGAATCGACGGGGAGTCCAGTCGCGAGATCTCGACGTCGCCGACGGTGAGTCGGTCTGCGACGTCGAGTGAGGCCGCCGGATCGAACGAGAGCATCACTTGTGCGAGGGGCGCGAACGCCTCGCTGCGCACCGGATCGACGGCGTCGACGACGGCCTCGAACGGCACGTCGAGATTCGCGAAGGCATCGAGATCGACGTCTTTCACGGCGTCGACGAGATCGGCGAACGACATCGCCGGGTCGATGCCGGTGCGCAGGACCAGCGTGTTGACGAACATGCCGACCTGACGGTCGAGGACCGCCTGACCGCGGCCGGCGACCGGCGTCGACACGGCGACGTCGTCCCCGCCGGACAGCCGTGCGAGCAGCACGGCGACGGCGGCGTGCACCACCATGAACCCGGTGGCTCCGTGTGCGGTGGCGACCGCCTCGACGCGGGAGGCGACACGTTCAGGGATCGTGAACTCGAGTTCGGCACCGCGGTAGGAGGCCGCGGCCGGGCGCGGACGATCGGTCGGCAGTTCGAGCACATCGGGGGTGCCCGCGAGCTGCCGGCGCCAGTAGTCGAGCTGGCCGCCGAGGACCGACGACGGATCGTCGACGGCGCCGAGGACGTCGCGCTGCCACAGCGCGACATCGGCGAACTGCACCGGCAGCGGCTCGAACGCCGGGGCCTGCCCGGCCGACCGAGCCGCGAACGCGGCGAGGAGATCAGCGACCAACGGACCGAGCGATTCGCCGTCGGCCGCGATGTGATGCACGACGAGGACGAACAGGTGATCGTCGGGGCCGGTTTCGATCAGGCGAGCACGGATCGGCCACTGCGTCGCGAGGTCGAAGCCCGCGGTGACGGCGGTCTCGACTCCGCTCGACCAGTCCGCCGCGAAGTCGAGACCGGCCGCCACCTCGGTCGCTGCCGCGATCTCCTGCCGCGGCGTGCCGTCGGTGTCGGGGAACCGGGTGCGCAGCACCTCGTACCGTTCCACGACGTCGACGAGCGCGGTGCGCAGCGCGTCGGCGTCGAGCGGACCGGTCATGCGCAGAACCGCCGGAATGTTGTAGGTGGCGGCAGCGGCCGAACCCTCTCGCTCTGCTCGACCCGATTCGAATCGGTTGATGAACCACATGCGCTGCTGCGCGAGCGAGAGCGGGATCTCCCCGGGACGCGGGCTCACCGGCGTGATCGGCGGGAGCGCGGGCGCCCGGCCGGCGACGGCGGCCGCGAGTTCACGCACGGTCGGCGCATCGAACAGGTCGCGCACCGACAGGTCGACGTCGAGGAGTTCCCCGACGCGACCGACGATGCGCGCGGCGGCCAGCGAGTTGCCGCCGAGATCGAAGAAGCTGTCGGTGACGCTCGGATCGTCCACGCCGAGGACGGCCGCGAACTCCGCGGCGATCGCGGTCTCGGTCTCACCCTCGGGTGCCACATGCTCGGCCGTGCCGAACTCCGGTGCGGGCAGCGCACGGCGGTCGAGTTTGCCGTTGACGGTCAGCGGCAGCCGGTCGAGTTCGACGATCACGTCGGGAACCATGTAGCCGGGCACGTGCGCACCGGTGCGACGACGCAGATCGGCGGGGTCGATCGGTCCCGCCGCGGGATCGGTGGGCACCACGTATCCGACGAGGAGGTCGTCGCCGGTCGGACCGGTCATGACCTGGGCGGCGGCACCGGACACGTCGTCGCAGCGCAGGAGGCCCGCTTCGACCTCGCCCATCTCCACGCGGTAGCCGCGCAACTGCACCTGGCCGTCGCTACGGCCCAGGTATTCGACGGTGTCACCGCGCCGGATCGCCATATCGCCGCTGCGGTACATGCGGGTGCCGTCCGCGGCGAACGGATCGGCGAGGAACCGCGTCGCCGTCAGATCCGATCGGTTCTGGTACCCGCGGGTCACCTGCCGGCCGCTCACGTAGATCTCGCCGGGCACGCCGTCGGAAGTGTGGCGCAGTCGTTCGTCCAGGACGTGCACGGTCAGCCCGGGCAGGCCGTCACCCACGTCGGAGGCGTCGGTCGACTCCACCAGACGCGCGTCGAGCGCGCGGAACGTGGTGTGCACGGTGGTCTCGGTGATGCCGTACATGTTGACGACCACCGCCGGGTCGTCGGGGAAGCTGCGGTACCAGCGGCGCATCTGCTCGAAGCTGACCGCTTCGCCGGCGAGCACCACATACCGGACCGCCAGCGGCTCGTGACCACGCTCACGGGCCTCGACGAACTGGTAGAAGGCCGACGGCGTCTGACTGAACACGGTGACGCCTTCGCGCGCCACCAGCGCGACGAGCTGCCCCGGCTCACGGGCGACACCGCGGTCGACGACCACGAGCCGCCCGCCGAACAGCAGTGGCCCCCAGAGTTCGAACACCGACACGTCGAAGGCGTGCGAGTGGAACATCGACCACACGTCGTTCTCGTCGAACCCGTAGTGGATCTGCGCGGCCTTCATCAACGCGACCACGTTGCGGTGCTCCACCTGCACCCCCTTGGGTCGACCGGTCGACCCCGAGGTGTAGATGACGTAGGCGCTCGACGCCGGATCGATCGCGGACAACGACGTCCTGGAGGAACGGCCCCGGTCGATCAGTTCGTCGAGGTGCCAGGCCGCGAGCGGCAGCCCGTCGAGGACGTCGCCGATCGACTCGTCGACGAGGAGTCCGACCGGCCCGGCGTTCTCCACGACGTACGCCAGCCGCTCCACCGGGTGCGCCAGATCGAGGGGGACGTACGCGCCGCCCGCCTTCATGATGCCGAGGATTGCGACGGGCAGCGCGACGGTCCGATCGACGGCCATCGCCACGGTCGTGTCCGGACGCACGCCGCGATCGACGAGAGCGCGAGCGACCGCGTCCGAGCGGTCGGCGAGCTCGGCGTAGGTCAGTTCCGTGCCCTCGCCGTCGACTACGGCGACGCGGTCGCCGAACCGGTGCGCCGCCGAGGCGAAGAGCCCGGGAAGGCTGCCGACATCGGTGCTCCCGATCACGGCCTGGGCGGCCGCGCGCAGCGCGGCCACCGCGCCCGCGGCCGCGACGATCGCGTCGACCGGCGACATGTCGGGGGTCTTGACGATCGCCGAGACGCCCGCGGTGACCGCACCGTCGGTGTCGAGCCCCTGCGCGGCCAGCACGCCCGCCGTCGCCGACAGCCGGGTGTTCAAGTCCGCGAACGTCACCGAGCCGGAGGCGCCGTCGATCGCGGTCGCCGACGGCGCGATCGCGGCCGCCGCCGCAACGATGTCCAGGGTCGATCCGGTCGTGCCCCAGATGGTGCTCAGGGCGGTCGCGTCGGCCACGTCAAGGTCTCCCGTTCTCGGTGTCTCGGTCATTCTCAGTGGGCGTTCGCCGCATCCGGTGTCGCGTTCGCCCGCACACCCTGCAGGACGACGTCGAGTTCGTCGGGACCGGCCTCGGCCAGCCCGGGAACCGAACTCATCACGGTCATGGTCAGCAGGGAGTCGCGGTCGGTGCCGGGCATCACGGCTTCGAGAGTCTCGATCGTCGACATGATCGCGGCGAACGTCACCGTCGTTCCGTGCCGATCGATCGCGACGGCGTCCGGCAGTCGTGCCGCGGCCTCGGCGACTACTTCGGACAGGTTCTGCGGGCCGGCGTCGACATCGGCGACCTGCGCCGTCTCGTCGTGCAGTGCGATGTCCCCGACGACGATGTCGGGGTCGTCGACGACGGCGGTCAGGATCCGCAGGTACCGCTCGACCATGGCCTCGGCCGTGCTTCGATCGAACAGGTCCGCGGCGTAGATCAGCTGGCCACGCATGCCCCCGGTCGCATCGGGGTCCTTCGGGTCGTTCGGGAACAGGGTGAGCTGGACGTCGACCTTGGCCGCGGTCAACTGTTCGTCCTCGGCCGACACCGTCAGCCCGGCGAGTTCCACGCGCGGGAACGCCAGGTTCTGGAACACGAACATCGCCTGGAAGACCGCGTTGCGGCCACGCGAGGCCCCGACGCCGAGCCGGTCGACGATCTCATCGAAGGCCACATCGGCGTTGCTCATGGCACCGAGGTCGTCGTCGCGGACCGCGGCGAGAACGTCGGCGAACCGCTGACCCGGGCTGATCCCGCTGCGCAGCGCGAGAGTGTTGACGAACATGCCGACCACGGGTTCGAGCGCGGCCGCGTCGCGTCCGGCGTACGGCGTGCCGACCACCACGTCGTGCTGTCCCGACAATCGAGACAGCAGCACCGCGTACGCCGCGTGCGCGACCATGAACAGCGAGGCTCCGCGGATGCGTCCGACCTCGGTGAGCGCGGTCGTGACGGCGCGGTCCACGGTGAAGTCGACGGCGTCGCCGACGAACGACGGCGACTCGGGCCGGGTCCGATCGGTCGGCAGGTCGAGTGCGGCCGGCGCGTCGGACAGCCGCGACTCCCAGTAGTCGAGCTGTCGCTGCCGCAGGGTGCGACCGTCTCCGCCGACGGCGGCCAGGCGCCGCGCCTGCCAGTCCGCGTAGTCGGCGTACTGCACAGGCATCGGTCGCCAGGCCGGTGCGGCGCCGTCGATGCGCCCGGCGTACGCGCTCATCATGTCGATCGCCAGCGGCGCCATCGATGAACCGTCGGCGCTGATGTGGTGGATCGACAGCACCAGAACATGGCTGTCGGGCGCGGTGCGCAGCAGCGCTCCGCGGATCGGCAGCCGCTCGGAGACGTCGAAGCCGCGGCCGGTGACCTCGGCGACCGCCTGCTCGAGCGATCCGGTCACCTCGCGCACCGCGAAGTCGACCTCGGCGCGGGCCTGCGCGACCGGTCGCACCAGCTGCATCGGTTCGCCGCCGATCATCGGGTACACGGTGCGCAACGCCTCGTGTCGCTCCACGACGTCGCCGAGTGCGGCAGTCATCGCCGCGACGTCGACGACTCCGCGCAGTCGGAGGGCGAGCGCGATGTTGTACGCGGCAGATTCCGGGTCGTTGCGGTTCAGCAGCCACATGGAACGCTGCGTCCCGGACACCGGGACCGGCTCGTCGTGGCCGCGCGGACGCAGCGGCTCGCTGTCGGCCGCAGCAGCGTCGGCCAGGAAGGCCGCCAGTGCGGCCGCGGTCGGGTGCTCGAACATGTCGCGCATCCCGACCCGGCGACCGCGCAGCGTGCCCAGCCGCCCGGTGACGCCGACGGCCGACAACGAGGTGCCGCCGATCTCGAAGAAGCTGTCGGTCACGCTCACTCTGTCGACGCCGAGTTCGGTGGCGAACACCTCGGCGACCAGGCGTTCGACGGCGTCGCGCGGAGCGACGAACTCGCGGCCGGCGGCGAAGTCGACCGGCGGAAGCGACGCTCGGTCGATCTTGCCGACGTCGGTGGTCACGAATTCCTCGACCGGCACCACAGTGTGCGGAACGAGATGGCCCGGGAGCAGGTCGGCGGCATGGGTTCGCACGTCCACCGGATCGACTGCGGCGCCGTCCCGTCCGGTGACGTAGGAGACGAGCACGGTGTCGCCGGTCGGTCCGGCCGTCCCGACCGTCAGTGCCGCGCCGATCGCCGGATGGGTCATGAGCGCACCGTCGACCTCGCCGGGCTCGACGCGCATACCGCGCACCTTCAGCTGGAAGTCGGTTCGTCCCAAGTAGCGCAGACCGCCTCCCGGCAGACGCGTCACGCGGTCGCCGGTGCGGTACATGCGTGCGCCGGGTCGGCCGAAGGGCGCCGCGACGAAGCGGGACGCAGTCAGTTCGGCGCGACCGAGATATCCCTGTGCCAGCTGGTCGCCGGTCAGATACAGCTCCCCCGGCACTCCGGCCGGGACGGGTCGGAGCCCGCCGCCGAGGACGAGTGCCCCGACACCGGGTACGGCGTCGCCGATGGTGACCTCGTCGTCGGCGGTGAGCGGACCGGCAGCCGTCGCCCAGATCGTCGCCTCGGTGGGGCCGTACAGGTTGAAGAAGGCACGACCCGCATCCGCCCACCGTTGCGCCAGTTCCGGTGGACAGGCCTCGCCGACGCTCACGACGGTGCGCAGGCTCGGCAGGGCGGCTGGGTCGAGTCCGGCGAGCACCGACGGGGTCATCACCACGTGGGTGACGCCGCCGTCGACGATCACCCGCGTCAGTTCCTGTCCGGCGAACACGTCGGCCGGGGACACGTGGAGTCCTGCGCCGTTGCACAGTGCCATGGTGATCTCGAAGACGGAGGCGTCGAAGCTGGGCGCGGCCACCTGCAGGACGGTGCTCGTCTCGTCGACCGACAGGATCGACCGCTGGTTGGCGGTCATGTTCGCCAGTCCGCGGTGGCTGACGACCGCGGCCTTGGGTTTGCCGGTCGATCCGGAGGTGTAGATCAGGTATGCGACGTCGTCCGCGTGGACCGCGCGGCGCAGATCGTCGACGACGACCGGCTCGCTCGATCGCGCGGCGACCGCCGTGCCGTCGGGGTCGATCCAGTCGACGCCGGGCAGCCGGTCCGTGCCGACGCCCAGCACGGCTCCGCTGTCGCCGAGAACCTCGATGCGCCGCTCGTCCGGCAGTGCCGGGTCGACGGAGACGAACGCGGCGCCGGTCGTACTGATCGCGACGACGGCGATCGCCGCGGCCACGCCGCGGCCGGTCCCGACGGCGACCACGTCGCCTGCGCCGATGTCGCGGGCCAACAGCTCGCGGGCCAGCCGGTTCGCCGCGGCGTCGAAGTCGGCGCGGGTCAGAGAGAGTGTCGGATCGCTCACCGGGCCGGGGTTCGCGGCGCCGTGCCGGTGCCAGAGGTCCCCGAGGACGATCGGGGCCGAGGCAGGCGACGGCGGTGCGGTCAGCGCGGCCATCGAGCGGCGGCCGATGATGTCGAGGCCGCCGACGGTCGCGTCGAGATCGACGGCGGTGAAACGGTCCAGCACGCGCAGCACGGCACGGCCGAACCACGAGACGGTCGGCTCGTCGAACAAGTCGGTGGCGTAAGAGATCTCCAGGTCAAGGTGTTCGGCGCCCTCGGTGACCGACACCGACACGTCGTACTTGGCCGAGGGCACACGGGCGTCGAGCAGCCCGGCGACGATCGGCGAATCGCCCAGTGCACTCGTGGTGTCGGCGAGCATGGTCAGGCCGACCTGGAAGAGCGGGGTGTGCGCCGTCGAGCGGGCGGGCGCCAACTCGTCGACGACGCGCTCGAACGGCACCGTCGCGTGCGCCATGGCGCGAGCGCGGGTGCGATGCGCATCGGTCAAGTAGTCACGCAGACTCGAACCCTCGGCGACACTGGTACGCAGGACCACCGTGTCGACGAACATGCCGATCAATCGGGCCAGTCGGTCGTCACGGCGTCCGTCGACGGCCACGCCGACCGCTACGTCGCCGGTACCGCTGCACCGGGCCAGGACCAGCGCGACCGCGGCGTGGATCACCGAGAAGGTGGTGACCCCCGCGGCCTTGGCGAGATCACGGATCCGACCGGTCAAGATCGGATCGGCGGCGAAGTCTACGTAGGCGCCTCGACCGGACGCGACAGTCGGTCGTGGGCGGTCGGTGGGCAGCGGCAGCAGTTCGGGCAGACCGGCGAGTTCGGTGCGCCAGAACATCAGGTCGTCGTCGACTGTCGCCGCGCCCGTGAGGTGTTCGTCCTGCCACAGGGCGTAGTCGGCGTATTGCAGACCGCCGCGGTGCAGGTCGGGCTCCTCGCCCGCGGCACGGGCCGCATATGCCTGGCCGAGGTCGGCGATCAGCGGTACCAACGACTGTCCGTCTGCGGCGATGTGGTGCACCACGACGACCAGGACGAGCCCGGCGCGGTCGCGGACCAGTCGGACGCGCAGCGGTGCGTCGACGGTGAGGTCGAAGCCCCGCTCGGTGATCTGGCGGACCGCAGCGTGGACGTCGTCGGTGTCGATCGGGGCGAAGTCGAGGTCGGCGGCCGCTTCCTCGGCCGCGGCGATCACCTGGTGGGGCGTCCCGTCGGCCCCGGGGACGAACCGGGTACGGAGGATCTCGTGGCGGGCGACGACGTCACCGACCGCGGCCTCGAGGACCCGTGTGTCGACATCGTCGCGCAGGCGCGCCGCACCCGGCATGTTGTAGGTGGACGCGGCGGGGTCGATCTGGTTGACCAGCCACAGCCGTGACTGTGCGGTCGCGAGCGGGATCGTCTCCGGTCGCGGTTCGATGTGGACCAGCGGCGAGTCGGCGTCGTGGTCGGCGTGGACGGCGCCCGCCGCCAGCTCAGCGAGGTCGGCGGCCTCGAACACGTCGGTCAGTCGCAGGTCCACGCCGAGGCCGTCGCGAGCCCGGGTCACCAGTCGTGCCGCGATCAGCGAGTCGCCGCCGAGGGCGAACAGGTTGTCGCGGCGGCCCACTTCGTCGACCCCGAGTAGTTCGGCGATGATGCCGGCGAGCTCCACCTCGGTCTCGGTCTGCGGTGCCACGTAACCCGCCGTCCGCAGCTGCGGCACCGGCAGGGCGCGGCGATCGATCTTGCCGGACGAGTTCAGCGGAAAGTCGTCGAGCACCACGATCGCCGTGGGCACCATGTGCGACGGCAGGCGCCTCCGGCACCACGCCAGCAGTTCGGGTTCGTCGGAGTCCGACGACGCCTTGGCGTAGGCGACCAATGTGGGCGTCGCGGCGACGTCGTCGCGCACGACGGCCACCGCTCCGTCGACGGCGCGGTGATCGGTGAGCACCGACTCCACTTCGCCGAGTTCCACGCGTTGCCCGCGGATCTTCACCTGGAAGTCGGTACGACCGAGGTAGTCGAGGCCGCCCTCGTTATTCCAGCGGACCAGGTCGCCGGTCCGGTACATGCGGGCGCCCGCGGTCTCGGAACCGACGGCGGCGACGAACCGTTCGCTGGTCAGCGCGGTCCGTCCGAGGTAGCCGTGGGCCAGCTGCGATCCGGCGAGATACAGCTCCCCGGGTGCGCCCGGGGGCACCGGGGTGAGCCGCGCGTCGAGGACGAGCACGCTCGTGTTCGGGACCGGTGACCCGATCGGCGGCGTCGACTCGCCCGCGCGGACGCGGTGTTCGGTGACGTCGACGGCGGCCTCGGTCGGACCGTACAGGTTGATCAGGTCGAGATCGCCCGAGTTCAGGACACGGTCGGCGGTCTTGCCGGTCAGCGCCTCACCCGAGGTGAACACGCGGCGCACCGATTCGGCGAATACGCGTTCGGCGCTCGGACGGGCGGCCCGGTCGTCGAGGAACACATCGAGCATCGACGGCACGAAGTGCAGTACGGTGACCGACTCGTCGGCTGTGACCCGACTCAGGTAGGCGGGGTCGCGGTGCCCGTCGGGACGCGCGATCACGGTCCGCGCACCGACCGCGAGCGGCCAGAACAACTCCCACACCGAGACGTCGAAGGTGAACGGCGTCTTGTAGAGGACGACGTCGTCCGTCGAGAGCGGGTAGTGGTCGTCGGTCCACGCCAGTCGGTTGACCACCGCGTGGTGCGGCACCTGCACGCCCTTCGGGGTTCCGGTGGAGCCGGAGGTGAAGATGACGTACGCCGCGGAGCTCGCGGGCACGCGAACCGTGTCGGCGCGGTCCTCGCCCACCGGTGCGGCGAGATACTGCTCGTCGACCGTCAGTCGGGCGCGCGCAGTCGTCGACACGAGTTCGCGACGCTGCAACGGATGCGTCGGATCGACGGGAACGTAGGCGCCGCCCGCGGTCACGACCGCATAGATCGCGACGAGTTGGTCGATGCCGCGGTCGAGGGCGACGATCACGGCGTCTCCAGGCTCCACCCCGTCGCCGATCAACCGGGCGGCGAGGCGACGACGCGCGTCGTCGAACTCCGCGTACGTCAGTCGGTGCCGCTCGAACGACACCGCGACGGCGTCTGGTCGGGTCCGGACCTGCCTCTCGAAACCGTCGAGCAGATGCGTACCGAGCGCGGAGTAGTCGACGTGGCGACCGTGCCGTGCGCCGTGCACGGCGGCCTGGTCGGCCGCGGTGAGCAGGGGCAGATCGGCCAGGCGACGGCCCGGCTCGTCGATCATCGCGGCGAACAGTTCGAGCAGGCGGTCCAGGTGCACCGCGAGTTCGCCCTCGGCGTACAGGTTCGGATTGCCGTGCAGATCCACGCGGATCGGCGACGTCGGACTGGCCTGATAGAGATTGATGCGCAGGTCTTCGAGGATGCCCGAGGACAGGATGTGATATTCGACGTCGGCACCGACGATCTCGATCGGCTTGTCGAAGAACATCATGTTGACGATCGGACCGAACGACGCGGTCGCGGCATCGCGCATACCCGCGTCCTGCCGGATGTCCTCGAACCGGTACCGCTGGTGCCGGAGCACACCGGTCAACTCCAACTGGATCTGCGCCAACAGGTCGGCGGTGGTCAGCGCCGATGCGCCGCTGACCCGCACCGGAAGCATGTTCGACACCATCCCGCTGGCCCGTTTGATCTTGGCGGTGGCGCGGCCGGTCACCGGCACGCTCAACACCACCTCGTCGGTGCCGGTCATTCGCGACAGATACGCCGAGAACCCGGCGGTCAGCAGGACCGAGACGGACGTCGAGTGGTGGGCTGCCAGGTCGATGAGCCGCTGTTGGAAGGCGGCGTCGAGCACCCGACCTGCGACGAGGTTGACCGGCGAGAGCGCTGCGGTCGACGACGCCCGCGCCAAGGTGACGCGTTCGGGCAGATCGGCGGCCCGCTCGGACCAGTACTCACGGTCGCGTTCGCGACGCGTTCCGCTCGCATACGCCTGATCGTCGGCGACGAGTTCTGCGAGATCGGCGTGCGGCTTCACCGCGAACGCCTCTCCCGCCGCGGCCGCGTTGTACCGGTCGACGAGCCTCAGGACGCTGTTCAGCGCGGAGAAGCCGTCGAGGAGGAGGTGGTGGGCGCGCATGTACCAGAACACGCGATCGTCGGCGATGCGCAGCAGGGCCGCGCGGGCGAGCGGTCGGTCGGTGACCAGCTCCACCGGACTGCGGTAGTCCTCGTTCATCCAGGCGGTCGCCGCAGCCTCCGGATCGCCCGCCTCGCGCAGGTCGACGAGTTCGAGGGTGAAGTCGAGCGAGTGGTCGACGGTCTGCATCGGCGTGCCGTCGACGAACACGATGCGGGTGAAGGCGCTCTCCAGCTCGTGGGCGCTCTCGTCGTGCAGCGCCACCATCGCCTCGACGTCGAGTGGACGACCCGCATCCCGGATGTCGAGGTAGTGGGCGACGGTCACCGAGTACTCCGGGGACATGTTCTCGGCGAACCACATGCCGCGTTGAGCCGCGGTGAGCGGCAGCAGCACGGCGTCGTCGGAGGTCCTGCTCGTGGTTGTCATCTGGCCGTCGCCGCCTTTCGATAGCCGACCAGCGCCGGATACACGCCTGCGCCGACGAAGATCGCCGCCCAGACGGCGACCTTGATCAGGTTCTCGGTGATCGGGCCGCCCGTCGCGAGCGATCTCATCAAGTCGATCCCCGGTGTCATCGGCTGGTTGGCCACGATCGGCTGCAGCCAGCCCGGATACGCGTCGATCGGACTGAAGCCGGAATTGAAGAACATCAGCACGTTCATCAGGAGCCCGAGGTACTGCACGAGCGGCGCCCCGGACGGCGAGCTGACCGCGATGGCCAGGACCAACACCGCATACGCCGAACCGAAGACGACGGGCACCGCGACGAGCGCGATCGCCGAGCCCACGCCTTGGGAGAACCGGAAACCCATCGCGTATCCGACGGCCAGCAGGATCAGCGTCACGGCCAGGATGCGCACCGCTTCTGCGGCCACCCGGGAGGTGAGGTCGGCGGCCCGGTTGATCGGCATCACGTACAGGCGGGCCAGGAGACCGGTGGACCGCTCCCGGTTCAACCGGATGGCCGACACCATGGACCCTCCCATGGAGCCGACGAGAATCATCAGCGGCACGGTGCCGTACAGACTGTCCTGTCCGGTGGCCTCGCCGACCGTGTCGCCGAGGACCACCTTGATCAGGACCAGCGACACCGCCGGGATGATCAACGACTGGAGGACCGTCGGCACATTGCGGATGTACACGACGATCTGCCGCCCGGTGAGGACGCGACTGTTCGCGAACCACGTCGCCAGCGACCGTTCCCGCTTCGCGACGTCTGCTGCTGCGGTGGTCTGCACCGCGTCGACCGTCACCGTCGTGCCTTCCGCGTACCGGCGACCACGAGGTACCCGGCGAGCGCGGCCAGTCCCGCGCACCAGCAGACGGTGGGCGCGGCGACCGACCAGGTCATCGGCTCGGAGGAGTCGGCCACGCGCATGACGTCGACGAACTGGGAGATCGGCTGGTTCCGCGCGAAACCGCGGATCCACTCGGGGAACCGCTCTTCGGGGACGAACCCGGTGGACACCATGCCGAGGACCATCGTCGGGAGTCCGAGGAACTGGCTGGTGGCCTCGGGAGTGCCCGCGACGAGACCGAGCCCGTCGGCCACCAACGCGAGGAGTACACCGATGCCCAGGGTGATCGCGAACAGGCCGATGGTTCCGGCAATGCCGCCGCCCGGTCGCCATCCGATGATCAGACATGCGACGACGCCGCACAGCATCGAGACGCACAGCAGGACCACGTTGGTGGCCAGTCGTGCGGTCAACGGCACCCAGCCCGCCATCGGGAGCACCCGGAAGCGGGTGTTGATGCCCCGGCTGACGTCGAAGGACGACCGCATCGCCGCCGATGTCCCGGCGAAGCTCACCGCCTGCAGCAGGATGATCGGCATCAGGAACTGGCCGTAGTCCATGCCGGGAGCGGAGTCCATCACCTTGCGCAGTGGGAGGTAGAAGCACAAGGCGAGGAAGGCCGGGGCGATGAACGCGAACATGAACTCGCCGTTGCGCAGAACCTTCAGCAGACCGCGGGAGGTCAAGGTCTGCCACTGCCGCAACGTCCGCACTCCGCTGGGCACACTGATCGCCTGCGGAGCGCCCGGAGTGTCGGTGTGGGTCGTCAACCCTCGTCAGACTCCTTCACGACCCCGGACGTGCGCTCATCGTCCTCCCCCGTGAGCGCTAGGAACACCTCGTCGAGTGACGGTCGTCGAAGCGCGATGTCGGCGAGCGGTATCTTCGCGGCCTCGGTCCGGCGCATCACCTCGGCGAGCGTCTCCGGCCCCCGTGGCGCCGGAACCGAGACGGTCGGCGAATCATTGTCGACGTCGTCGGCCGCCGCCGTCCCGATCAGATCGCGCAGTCGTGCGCGCAGACGCGGCAGATAGGCGGGATGGGCGGGCGTCACCTCGCAGTACGCCGCGCCCGTGGCCGCCTTGAGTTCGTCCGAGGTCCCCTCGGCGATGACTCGCCCCTTGTCGATGACGACGATGTTGTCCGACAGCATGTCCGCCTCTTCGAGGTACTGCGTGGTCAACAAGATCGTGACGCCGTCCTCGCGCAGTCGCTCCACGAGATTCCACACGTCCTGCCGGCTGCGCGGGTCGAGTCCGGTGGTCGGCTCGTCGAGAAACACCACCTCGGGCGACGCCACGAGCCCGCAGGCGATGTCGATACGGCGCCGCATGCCGCCGGAGTACTGCCCGACCCGCTTGCCCGCCGCGTCGGCGAGGGAGAACTCGTCGAGGAGCTCATCGGCGCGCGCGACGGCCTGCTTCTTGGTCAGCCCCAGCAGCCTGCCGAACAGGACGAGGTTCTCCCGGCCGGTGAGCGCTTCGTCGAGCGCGGCGAACTGGCCGGTCAGCATGATCGACGCGCGGACCCCCGCGGCCTCGGTGGCGATGTCGTGGCCTGCCACGACCGCCGATCCACCGTCGGGGGACAACAACGTGCACAGCATGTTGACGGTGGTCGTCTTACCGGCGCCGTTCGGTCCGAGGAGCGCGACGATGGTGCCCTTGGGCACCGCGAAACTGACATCGGCGACGGCGGTGAAGTCACCGAACGTCTTCTTGAGGTTCTTCACGACGATGGCCGGTGGACTGTCCACGGCCGGTTCGAGAGATGCCGGATCGATCGACGGGAAAGCGATCGTGCTCTGGTTGGCCAGGCGCAGCTCCTCCTCGCTCTCGATCGGTGCGGGAGGCGCGGACGACATGACGTTCCACGCGGCGTGACGAGGACGCGAGGAGGCCCGTCGGGTCCGCCGTGGGACGTCGGTAGGGCTCGCCGCGCCGACCGGCCGCGGCGTCGGCGCGACCGCGGGTTCCGGAATGGTCGTCACCGGAGTCCGCGAGTACGCGCCGTCGGTGGACGACTCCGGGGTGCGCGACCGGACACCGACCGCGGACTGCGTCGCGTCCGCTCCGTCACGCGCGCTGAGATCGTCGCGCCATGCGCGCAACTCGCGAAGAATGGGATCGTCGTCGGGGATCCACGGCATGGTCTGTTCGAGAGGATCGGCCCCACGCCCATGCCCACGCTCGCCAGGGCCGTCGCCGTTCATCACGGGACGCTCGGCAGGGTCTGGCATGTGTCGATCCCCCTCGTCGTCTGTACTACGTTCACGCTAATACGTTCAATGGACAGAATAGCTACCTTAGGACTATCGCTGACAAATCCGGGACCGTTTCATGATTCACCGATCTGAAATCGGGAAGCGACATCTTAAACCCCCCGCAACACATCTGACTATGCCTCGCATCAGATTGCCTTGCAAGCCATTTCATGATCCACGACTCGCCAATTCGTCCACCGTTCGTCGGATACCGATGAGTAACTCGCGGTTCGACTCGCCACGATTCGAACAAATCGGCACCCGCCCGGTATTGAGCGACTGGATCGATCGATTGAAACCGAACGAATGACGTTCAAACGGACGACAACGGGGCTCCTGTGGGCGTTCCGCCGCACGAAACACGAAACGTCCCCTCCCGAGCCCGGGAGGGGACGTTCCGTCGATTCTGCGAGAGGGCTACTTGGCCTTCTCGAGGACCTCGACCAGGCGCCAGCGCTTGGTGGCCGACAGCGGTCGGGTCTCCATGATGCGAACGCGGTCGCCGATGCCGGCGGTCTCGCTCTCATCGTGCGCCTTGACCTTGCTGGTCGTGCGGATGATCTTGCCGTAGAGCGGGTGGCTCTTGCGATCTTCCAGCTCGACCGTGATGGTCTTGGTCATCTTGTCGCTCACGACGTAGCCGATACGTTCCTTACGGCTGTTGCGCTCTTCGACGTTCACGTTCTGGTCCTCACTCATGCGTCGTCACCTTCCGGTCCGGCCGCGAGGCCCAGCTCACGCTCACGCATGACCGTGTAGACGCGAGCGATCTCGCGACGCACGGTACGCAGGCGACGGTTGTTGTCGAGCTGGCCGGTTGCCATCTGGAAGCGAAGGTTGAAGAGCTCTTCCTTCGACTCCTTCAGACGTGCGACCAGATCGGTGTCACTGAGCTCGCGGAGCTCAGACGCAGCGATTCCGATAGCCATCAGAACTGCTCCTCTCTGGTCACGATCCGGGTCTTCATGGGGAGCTTGTGCTGTGCGCGACGCAGGGCCTCGCGAGCGGTCTCCTCATTGGGGTAGCTCATCTCGAACAGGATGCGACCCGGCTTGACCGGGGCGACCCACCACTCGGGCGAACCCTTACCGGAACCCATGCGGGTCTCGGCGGGCTTCTTCGTGATCGGGCGGTCCGGGAAGATGTTGATCCAGACCTTGCCGCCACGCTTGATGTGGCGGTTGATCGCGATACGAGCGGACTCGATCTGACGGTTGGTGATGTAAGCACCCTCCAGGGCCTGGATACCGTAGTCGCCGAAGGTGACCTTGGTTCCGCCCGATGCCTGACCCTTCAGGCTGGGGTGGTGCTGCTTGCGGTGCTTGACCCGACGAGGGATCAACATGGGCTAGCCCTCCTGCTTCTCTGCCTGCGCAGGCGCAGACGCCTCGGCAGCCGCACCCTCGGCAGGCGCGGTACGGCCTGCGTCGGCGCCGGACGCGTTCGCGTTGCGGCGCGGGCGGCTGGGACGACGCGGGCGACGGTCCTCTGCCGGAGCGGCCGCAGCCAGCTCGCGACGACCGCCGACGACGTCACCCTTGTAGATCCACACCTTCACGCCGATGCGGCCGAAGGTGGTCTTGGCCTCGTAGAGCCCGTAGTCGATGTCGGCGCGCAGCGTGTGCAGCGGCACGCGTCCCTCGCGGTAGAACTCCTTGCGGCTCATCTCAGCTCCGCCGAGACGGCCCGAGCACTGGACACGGATGCCCTTGACGCCCGGCTGACGCATGGCCGACTGGATGGCCTTGCGCATCGCACGACGGAACGCGACACGGTTCGAGAGCTGCTCGGCGACGCCCTGAGCGACGAGCTGGGCGTCGGCCTCGGGGTTCTTGACCTCGAGGATGTTCAGCTGAACCTGCTTGCCGGTGAGCTTCTCCAGGTCGCCACGGATGCGATCGGCCTCGGCGCCGCGGCGGCCGATGACGATGCCCGGACGGGCGGTGTGGATGTCCACGCGAACACGGTCACGGGTGCGCTCGATCTCCACCTTGGAGATGCCTGCGCGCTCGAGGCCGGTGCTCAGCAGCTTGCGGATGGCGACGTCTTCCTTGACGTAGTCCGCGTACTGCTTGTCGGCGTACCAGCGCGAGCTCCAGTCGGTGGTGATACCGAGGCGGAAGCCATGCGGGTTGATCTTCTGGCCCACGAGTTAGGCTCCCTTCTTCTTCTGCTGGCGCGAACGAGCACGTCCGCCGTTCTCCGCGGTAGCCGCGACGGCCACGGTGATGTGGCTGGTGCGCTTGCGGATGCGGAACGCACGGCCCTGGGCACGCGGCTGGAACCGCTTCAGGGTCGGACCCTCGTTGGCGAAAGCCTCCGAGACGACCAGGGTGCGACGATCCAGCCCCTGGTTGTTCTCCGCGTTGGCGATCGCGCTGGCGAGCACCTTGTACACCGGCTCGCTGGCCGACTGCGGGGCGAACCGCAGGATGTCCAGAGCCTCGTCCACGTTCTTGCCGCGGACCAGGTCGAGGACGCGGCGAGCCTTCATCGGGGTGACGCGAACGAACTTCGCGGTCGCCCGTGCGGTCTGCACTGCGTTATCAGTCTCAGTAGTCATGGTTACCGGCGCTTCGCTTTCCGGTCATCCTTGATGTGACCCTTGAAGGTTCGGGTGGGGGCGAACTCGCCGAGCTTGTGGCCGACCATCGAGTCGGACACGAACACCGGTACATGCTTGCGACCGTCGTGGACGGCGAAGGTGTGTCCGATGAAGTCCGGGGTGATGGTCGAGCGACGCGACCAGGTCTTGATGACCTGGTGGGTGCCCTTCTCGTTCTGAGCATCCACCTTCTTCAGGAGGTGGTCGTCGACGAACGGGCCCTTCTTCAGGCTGCGTGGCATTTTTTACCTCCTCCTAGTTATCGCTTGTTCTTGCCGGTACGACGGCGGCGGACGATCAGCTTGTCGCTGGGCTTGTTCTTGCGGGTGCGGCCTTCCGGCTTGCCCCACGGGCTGACCGGGTGGCGACCACCGGAGGTCTTGCCCTCACCACCACCGTGCGGGTGATCGACCGGGTTCATGACGACGCCGCGGACGGTCGGGCGATGGCCCTTCCACCGCATGCGGCCGGCCTTGCCCCAGTTGATGTTGCTCTGCTCGGCATTGCCGACCTCGCCGACGGTGGCGCGGCAGCGCACGTCGACGCGACGGATCTCACCGGACGGCATACGCAGCGTGGCGTAGGGGCCCTCCTTGCCGAGGAGCTGGATCGACGCACCGGCCGAGCGTGCCATCTTGGCGCCGCCGCCCGGACGCAGCTCCACGTTGTGGACCTGGGTACCGGTCGGGATGTTGCGCAGCGGCAGGTTGTTGCCCGGCTTGATGTCGGCGTTCGGACCGGACTCGACGACGTCGCCCTGCTTCAGGTTCTTCGGCGCGAGAATGTAACGCTTCTCGCCGTCGAAGTAGTGCAGCAGCGCGATGCGCGCGGTGCGGTTCGGGTCGTACTCGATGTGAGCGACCTTGGCGTTGATGCCGTCCTTGTCGTTACGACGGAAGTCGATGAGACGGTAGGCACGCTTGTGGCCACCACCCTTGTGACGGGTGGTGATGCGACCGTGGGCGTTGCGGCCGCCGCTCTTGGTGAGCGGACGGACCAGCGACTTCTCGGGGTGCGAACGGGTGACCTCGGAGAAGTCGGCACCGCTCGATCCGCGGCGACCCGGGGTCGTCGGCTTGTACTTACGAATTGCCATGAGTGTTAGTCCCTATTCTTCTCGCGGGCGGTCAGCTGACCGCTCCCCCGAAGATCTCGATGGGCTTGCTGTCAGCGGACAGCGTCACGATGGCGCGCTTGGTGTTCTTGCGCTGGCCGTAACCGAAGCGGGTGCGCTTGCGCTTGCCCTGGCGGTTCGCGGTGTTGACGCTGGAGACCTTGACGTCGAAGATCGCCTCGACAGCGATCTTGATCTGGGTCTTGTTCGAATCCGGGTGCACCAGGAAGGTGTACACGTTGTCTTCGATCAGGCCGTAGGCCTTCTCCGAGATCACCGGCGCCAGGATGATGTCACGCGGGTCTGCGTGCGTAGCCATTCCTAGGCCTCCTTCTTGTTCTGCGCGATGAAGGCGTTCAGAGTCTCGACGCTGAACACGACCTCATCCGAATCGAGGACGTCGTAGGTGTTGAGCTGATCGGCGGTGATGCCCGAAACGGAGGGCAGGTTCGCGATGCTCTTCCACCCCGCCTCGTCCTCACGACTGAGGACGACGAGGAACTTGCGACGGTCGCTAAGCAGTTCCAGGAACTTGCGAGCGGCCTTCGTCGACGGGGTCTGACCCGCGACGAGCTCGGTCACGACGTGGATGCGCTCGCTGCGAGCACGATCCGACAGTGCGCCGCGGAGAGCAGCGGCCTTCATCTTCTTGTTGACCTTCTGCGAGTAGTCGCGCGGCTGCGGGCCGTGGACGGTGCCACCGCCGACGAACTGCGGTGCGCGGGTCGAACCCTGGCGGGCGCGACCGGTGCCCTTCTGGCGGTACGGCTTGGCGCCGCCGCCGGAGACGAGCCCACGCGTCTTGGTCGAGTGCGTGCCCTGACGTGCCGCGGCCTGCTGTGCGACGACGACCTGGTGCATCAGTGCGATGTTCGCGGTCTGGTCGAACAGCTCGGCCGGCAGCTCGGCGGTTCCGTTGACGGAGCCGTCAGCCGCACGGACGTCGAGCGTCAGCTTGGTTGCGGTCTCGGTGCTCACTTCTTGCCACCCTTCACTGCCTCGCGGACCACCACGACGCCGCCCTTGCGGCCGGGGATCGCGCCCTTGATCAACAGGAGACCGTTGTCAGCGTCGACCTTGTGCACGGTCAGGTTCTGCGTGGTCACCTTGTCGTTGCCCATACGGCCTGCCATGCGCATGCCCTTGAACACGCGACCGGGGGTCGCGCAGCCGCCGATGGAGCCCGGTGCACGGTGGACGCGGTGCGCGCCGTGCGATGCGTTCAGGCCCTTGAAGCCGTGACGCTTCATGACACCGGCGAAGCCCTTGCCCTTGGAGGTGCCGGTCACGTCGACCTTGACACCGTCGGCGAACAGGTCGGCGCCCAGCTCCTGGCCGACCTCGAACTCTGCGATGTCGTTGACACGCAGTTCGGTGAGGTGGCGGCGCGGGGTGACTCCGGCCTTGGCGAACTGGCCGGCGACCGGCTTCTTCACCTTGCGGGGGTCGATGGCGCCGTAGGCGAGCTGGACTGCCGTGTAGCCGTCGCGCTCCAGGGTGCGGAGCTGGGTGACGACGTTGGAGCCGGTCGCGATCACGGTCACCGGGACGACCCGGTTGTTCTCGTCGAAGACCTGGGTCATGCCGAGCTTGGTGCCCAGGATGCCCTTGGTTGCATTCTGCTTGCTCATTTAATCCGATCCTCCGTCACTGAATGTTGACGTCGACGCTGGCAGGCAGGTCGATGCGCATGAGGGCATCGACCGTCTTGGGCGTCGGGTCGAGGATGTCGATGAGTCGCTTGTGAGTGCGCATCTCGAAGTGTTCGCGGCTGTCCTTGTACTTGTGCGGCGAACGGATGACGCAGTACACATTCTTTTCGGTGGGCAACGGCACCGGGCCGACCACGCGTGCACCCGTGCGGGTCACGGTCTCCACGATCTTGCGCGCCGAAGCGTCGATCGCTTCGTGGTCGTAGGCCTTGAGCCTGATGCGGATCTTCTGTCCCGCCACGCTGTGTCCTCTTCCGTCTGGTTTCTCTCGACAGACGAACACCGCGCAGCTCACACCCGTGCACAGACACGAGCGGCAACTGAGCCACATGACCAACCCCGTGAGACGGGTGGATCGACGCTGTTCTTCTGTCGTTGTACGTTGCCGGACTCTCATCCGGCTGCCGACTCTCGCCGACGTCGCCTCCGGTACCCCGCGGTCGGGCGTGTCGAGACCGTGTCGATCAGCAAATCGCACGCGTTACACACTCGGCCCGCAGTTGCGGCCCTAGAAGTAAGTCAGCCTCCTGCTCGGAGGCAACCTGAACAGTATGCAGGACGGACCCGATGATCTCAAATCGTCGAGAGAGGTCGCGCCGCGTGATCTCGGTCTCGCGGATAGTCGGGTTGCGCGCGAGCTGAGCACAACCCTGGATCGCGGCACGACGAGGCGGTACTCAGTTCACCGGAGCCCCGATGGGGCACACGTACCGAGAGGATGTCATGGTCACCACCGTCGTCGCAGGCAACCCGAAGCCCGGCTCCCGCACTCTGGAGGCGGCCACCCGACTCGCGGAAGCGCTGACCGGCCGCTCACCCGATCACGTGATCGACGTGATCGGACTCGGCTCGGGGCTGCTCGGCTGGGGCGACGAGGCCGTCGCCGCCGCGGTGTCGACGACGGCCGCCTCCGATCTCGTCGTCGTCGCGAGTCCGACGTTCAAGGCCACGTACACCGGTGTGCTGAAACTGTTCCTCGACCAGTTCGCCACCGGCGACGGCCTGCGCGACGTGACCGCCGTACCGCTGATGCTCGGCGGCGGGCCCGCCCATGCGCTGGCACCCGATCTGCTCCTCAAACCGGTTCTGGTGGAACTCGGAGCGACGTGTCCCGCGCCGGGCCTGTATCTCCTCGACTCGTCGTACACCGACGACGGTCGGATCGCCGAGTACGCCGATCGCTGGCGTGGCGCGGTGACGGCGCAGACCACAAGCGTCTGACCGCCCGAGCCCACCGCGGTGGATCGGCGCTCACCTGGGCCGAAGCACATACGCCGTGTACCCGTACTCGTGAGCACACCGCCGGCGAAGATCGATCTCCTCTCCGATGGCCGCGAGCGCTTGTTCGTCGACACCGTCGGCCCGCATCTGTTCGATGCGAGCGGCGAGCGGCACGTAGTACTCGTCCCAGTCGGAGTCGGGGAGAACGTATGTCGCGTCGACGCGGTAACCGGCGCTCCACGCTGCGGCGACGTTCTCAGGAGTCGTCCGCATCGCCGGATACGCCTCCCAGAACGCTGCGGCCTCAGCGGACGGCTCGTCGACGAGCCATTCACACTCGGTGACCACTGCGGCGCCGCCGTCGCGAATCAGCGGCCGCCACGCGGCCAACGCCGCGTCGAACCCCATGATGTAGGCCGACCCCTCCGCCCAGACGAGGTCGACACCGCCCGGCCCGACCGGCAGAGCGAGCATCGAGGCGTTCACCGCGGAGACGCTGCCCGAGACGCCGCTCTCGAGTGCACGCTCCCGCAACGCCGCCAGGAACGGTTCGTGGGTGTCGAAGCCGGTCGCGGTCCCGCCGGTCTCACGGACCAGCGACACAGTCGCCGTCCCCGGTCCGCAGCCGATGTCGGCGATTCTCGGCCGCTCGGGCAACCCGTCCACGAGCCGGAGCAGGAGCCGAAGTGTCGAGTCCGAACCGGGAGCCTGCCGAGGCAGGCCGTCGTGCGCGCGGACGAAGAGGTCGTGCAGAGGGTCGGTCATGCCGTCACCGTACGAGCCCGGCCCGGCGCGCGCGAGCGGATATCTCTCGAGGTGAGATGGAACCCGCGCCGACGACCCCACGCCGTGCTCGCGCCCGGACGCCGCACACCGGTCGGGCGAGGCAGGTGTCGGCTTGGTTCGACCCGGCATCGCCGGCGGACCGGACTCGACGGCGGCGCACGTTAGGATCGACACATGAGTGAAACTGCGAGTAACACCAAGGGTGCCACGTACGCGCTCCGACGCAAGCTCCCGAAGAACAGGATCGGCGACGCCCTGTTCTCCATCGGCATGGTCGCCCGCGTCCCCTACTTCGGGACCATTCTGCCGTTCGTGGAGAAGATGGAGCCCGGATACTGCCGGGTGAGTGCGCCGAACTGGTTCGGTGTCCACAACCACATCGGCACGTTCCACGCGATCGCCGCCTGCAATCTCGCCGAGACGTCGATGGGCATGCTCATGGAGGCGACCGTCCCCACCACGCACCGCTGGATCCCGAAGGCCATGAACACGCAGTATCTGGCCAAGGCGACGACGCGGCTCACCGCGCACGCCGAACTCGCCGAATCCGTCGATTTCGCCTCGATCACCGAGGGCGCCGACATCGTCGTCGCGGTCCGGATCCTGGACACCGCGAGCAACGAGGTGGTGCACTGCGATATCACGACGTGGGTGACACCCGCCTGACGCACGGGGCAGATCGGTCGATGCCCTCGGGGCATGTCGAGCGCTTCGCACCGGCTGTCATGAACTTCTCAGGGTGGGACCAGTAATGTTGGCACCCGAGTACGCACCACCTGCGAAGGATGAACTGTGACCCAGAACCGCCGCACCGTCGTCGACCCGCGCAAGGCAGAACGCCGCCGGTCCCTCATGTTCAAGATCGGTGCGGCCGTCGTGCTGATCGCGATCGCCGCGGGCGTCGGGATCTGGGCCGTCGTCAGCAACAAGGACAGCAACAGCGACTCCGTGATCGGCAAGGCGGTTCCGACCACCGTGACCGACGGAGCGATCCGCATCACCAATGCGCCGGCCGGCACCGATCCCAAGGCCGTCGTGACGATCGCCGAGGACTTCCAGTGCCCCGCCTGCGGATCGTTCGAGAAGATGTACGGCGAGACCGTTCAGAAGCTGACCGACAATCCGAACGTCGCCGTTGACTACATCCCGATGAACTTCCTCGACCGCAACTTCGGCAACAAGTATTCGCTCACCACCGCGAACGCCTCGCAGTGCGTCGCCGAGTCGACTGCGAAGAACGGTGACTTCGGCGTGTGGATCAAGTTCCACAACCTGCTCTTCGCGAACCAGATGGCCGAGGGCACCGAAGGATTCACCAACGACCAGTTGGTCGACTTCGCCAAGCAGGCCGGCGCCACCGACGTGAGCAAGTGCATCACCGGCCTGGACTACGGCCAGTACATCATCGATCAGACCGACAAGATCTTGAACGACAAGGCCTTCACCGGCACCCCCTGGGTCCGTCTGAACGGTGAGACCATGAACCTCAGCGGGATGAGCCCGGCGGACCTCACCGCCGCCGTCAACGCCGCGGCGAAGTAGTCCGGCCGATGAGCGAACAGGACGTCGTCGACGCGACCGGGCCCCTCGACGGCGACGCGGACGCGGAGGCGGCCGACAGGTGGTCGGGCAGCGTGTGGACCGAGCCCCGCGGCCTGCGGCCCGTCGCGGCCTGGGTGCTCCTGGTCGCCGGTGTGCTGGGCCTGGCCGCTGCGGGTGCGCTCACCATCGAACGCATCGAACTCCTCATCAACCCGAGCGCCTCGCTCTCGTGCAACTTCAATCCGATCATCTCGTGCGGCAACGTGATGACCACCGAGCAGGCGAAGTTCTTCGGTTTCCCGAACCCGATCCTCGGACTGCCCGCGTTCGCCGTCATCATCGTCACCGCGATCCTGTCGATCGGGCGCGTGAAGCTCCCCCGCTGGTACTGGGTCGGGCAGTCGATCGGCACCGCGCTCGGCTGGGTGTTCGTCCACTACCTGATCTTCCAGAGCATGTTCCGGATCGGCGCCCTGTGCCCGTACTGCATGGTGGTCTGGACGATCACCCCGGTGATCCTGGTGCTCAGCGTCTCGCGCGCGCTGCCCGACAGCGCCCTCGGCCGCTCCGTCCGCGAGTGGATGTGGGTCCTGCTGCCGGTCTGGTACGTCGCGGTGATCGTCACCGGCGGCGTCAAGTTCTGGGACTACTGGCAGACGCTGTTCTGATCGCATCTGCGCGGTGATCGCGCCCGCCCGCCGATTTCGGGCCCTCCCCCGGCTACAGCCGGTCCCCGAGCAGCACCGCCAGCATGACGATGCTCGCGTGCGGCCCGCTGCGCAGCGGACCGGGCAGGATCGATCCGTCGACGACGCGCAGCCGAGTCCACCCGTCGAGCGCCCCGTCCGCGTCGGTGGCGTCTCCGGCGGGGAGTGATCCCCACGCGTGCTGGGACATGCCCGTCACCGGGTCGACGCGGATCGATCCGGGTTCGACGAGGTCGGCGAAGGCGTCGTCCGTCAGCATCGCGACGACCGATTCGACACCGCCAGCCATCCGCAGGTTCGCGGCGTCGTCGGGTCTCCCGAGATCGACTGCCCGGCCGTCGACGGTTCCGGTGGTCCCGGCCATGTCGGCCACGCCGATCGGCACGCCGGTCGCCCGCAGGGCGGCGAAGGCGGCGAAGTCGTCGCCGTAGGGCCTGATCTCGACGCCGCCCGTATGCGCGACGGACTGCAGCAGCGCGGGCGCGCGCAACCGCCTGCGCGGCGTGAAACGCACGATCGTCTCGGCGTGCTCGTGCACCGGAAGCGGTCCGGTGAGCGGCGAGAGCAGGATCGCGGTGCCGAGGGTTCCCGCGCACACGATCACCTCACGGGCGACGATCACCTCGTCGTCGGCGGTACGCACCCCGGTCACGGTGGTCTCCCGCGTCGTCAGCGCGACCGCCTCGACGTCGGGCCGCACGGTCAGGCCGGGCCGCGGGCCCGCTGCCGCGAGGACATGGGCGCTGGTCCACCGCGCGCCGTCGACACGGTTGCTCCAGACGCGGTTGACGCCTTCCGTCGGCCACGCCGCCGTGTTCGTCGCGCCCGCGTGCCACGTCTCGAAGGCCCGAGCGACATCGCCGAGCTCCGCGTCGGCGAACGGCGTCGCGCGCATCAGACCGGTGGCGACCCGGAACGCATCGGCGATCTCCGCCTCCGGCCACGGCCAGCTCACGTAGTCGGCTCGGTGCCCGCGGAGGAAGTAGCCGCCGTTGATCGCCGACGACCCGCCGAGTCCGCGCCCGCGGACGACGGGTCGTCCGCCGCCTTCGGGCACCGACACGGCACGGGCGGGCGAGTCGATCGGCAGGCGATCCAGCGGCGCCGAACTCACATCGGCGGGGCCGCGTTCGACCAGCAGAACCTGTCGCGCCGGATCACGCGAGAGTCGCTCGGCCAGAACGCATCCCGCCGACCCTGCGCCGACGATCAGGACGTCGACGGTCACCGCGACACGACCGGCCGCAGCGCGCGAAGGCTGCGACGGCGCAACGCTCCCTGCCACAACCCGGTCCCGTACGCGAGATCGTCGAGCCTGCGGTACACCGCGTAGTGCACCGGGCTCATCACGGGCGCCTCCGGATCGACCAGCTGATTGCGCACCCACATGCCCGCGGCCTCCGATGCTGCGACCGCCGCGAACCAGCGCCGGAATCGGCGACTGCACACGCAGGCGATCAACGACAGCGGCCAGTAGTGCCGAAGGACCGCGGCGCACCCCTGCAACAGACCGAATCCGGCGGCGCGAGCGGTGTTCTGCGCGGCGATCCGGCGTCCGCGCGGCACCGCGTCGAGCAGACCGCTGGTCCGCCGGTAGACGATCGACAGGACGATGGCGGCCACTGCCGCGCCCCACCGGTTGCGCGTCATGAGCCCGGCCACCACGACGGCCAGCGGCACCGTCGTGACGACCGGTGCGGCGAGGTCGCCGTGACGGTGCGCCAGCTCCGCCGCACCCGTGCCGTAGAACCGTCGACGGTTCAGCATGGCGCGGAGCGTCTCCCGGTGGTCGTGGCCGACCGAGGCGATCGGGTCGTAGCGGATCCGCCATCCGGCCCCGTGGGTGCGCCAACACAGGTCGACGTCCTCGGCCACGCGCAGCGACTCGTCGAAGCCGAGGAATCCGCTGCGGCGCACGATCATCGCCGCGCTCGGCACATAAGCGATGGGGCTGCCAGGTGCGATGAGCGCCTCGCGCGGGCCCATGTCGAGGGAGGAGAAGCGGTTCGCGTATTCGGCGACCGCCGACGACTCCGCCTCGACGGCGCATACGCGACCGAGGCCGACGATGCGCGGGGCGACGATGGCGACCGTCGGATCGGCGAAATGCCCGAGCAGCATCGTCAGCCATCCGGCGGCGGGGACCGTGTCCGAATCGAGGAAGGCGACGAACTCGGTGGTGGCCGCCGCGGTGCCCGCGTTACGCGCCGCGGCCGGACCGCGGTTCTCGTCGAACCGGATCAGCCGCACGTCGCCGGGCACCGTGATCGGTTCGTCGGAGCCGTCGTCGACGACGATCGTCGTCGACGGGCCCAGCGCCGCCAGCAGGCGGTCGATTCCGGACTGGTTGCCGCGCACCGGGATCACCACTGTCACATCGTCGACGTCGGGTCCCGACATGGGACGCGGATGCGCGATTCCGGCATCGAGGAGTCGGCGCGCCAAGATCTGCGTACCGGTGTCGTGCACGGCGATCCGACCGTCGTCGGAGGTCATGCCGAGTGCGGGATCGGAGAGCTTCATCACGCGCAGCGGCGAGCCGCCGACGAGATGGCGCAGACTGCCTCCGCGCACGCATCTCGGGTCGATCTGCACCTGGAATCCGGTGGGCAGCTCGGTGGTCCGGGGGCCGTGGTTCACGTGAGACGCCCGTCGTCTCTCACGGCCCAGGTGGTCAGCGCCGCGGCCAGGGCCGTCGCATGTCGCCGGAGCAGAGTCGCACCGTGCGCGGCGTCCGCGGCCGTCGGATCGCCGAGGACCCCGTTCGGACTGATCGCGGCCACTCCGCCGGCACGCAGCGCGTCCATGAGTTCGGACACCGGTTCGACTGCGCCGACTTCGACGAGGTCGGTCCGGACGTCGTCCGGTGCGATGGACATCAGCAGGGAGGTCTCGGTGTGTCCGGCATGCGCATCGGCGCCCGGGAAGGCGCACGGCCACCACGCGGCGTCGCGCCCCTCGTACCGCAGGAGTCGAACGGCGGCGGCCAGTGCGTACGCGTTTCCACCGTGTCCGTTGACGAACACGATCCGCGCGGCCCACCGGCATGCACTCCGACCGTATTCGACGATCACCTTCTCCAGGATGTCGGCGCCGATCGATATGGTGCCGGGAAAGCCCTCGTGCTCACCGGACGCGCCGTACGCGATCGTCGGTGCGAGGAGGACGTCGATCGTCTCCGCGGCCGCGGAGACCGCTCGTAAGGCGACATCGCCCGCTATCGTGCCGTCGGTGTCGACGGGCAGATGCGGGCCGTGTTGTTCGACGGCTCCGACCGGCACGACGATCGTCAGTTCCCTGTCGACCAGATCGCGCCACGTACGGGCCCCCAATTCGAGCGCAGGGGTCATTCGCCTAACCCTACTAAGTGCCGAGCGTGCGAGCAGCATTCTCCGGTGCCGTTTTCACCACGCACCGCCCTCACGGCGACCCCGATGAGACATGTGTAATGCTGAGTTACACCAGGTGAACCTGCACACAAACGAGCAGTAGAGGATTCCCATGTCAACGACGACCGATCGCGCTCCGTCCGGACGCTCCGGCCCCCTGAATTCCATTCGCGTCATCGAGTTCGCCGGCATCGGCCCGGGTCCGCACGCGGCGATGCTCCTCGCCGACCTCGGCGCCGACGTCGTCCGCGTCCAGCGTCCGGGCGAACTGCCCGACCCGAACCGCAAGGCCGACGCTCTGCTGCGCGGCCGCAAGGTGGTCGAGGCCAACCTGAAGAACCCGTCCGACCGCGAGACCATTCTGAATCTCGTCGCCAAGGCCGACGTCGTCTTGGAGGGCTTCCGCCCCGGTGTGATGGAGCGTCTCGGCTTCGGTCCCGATGATCTGGCGAAGGTCAACGACAAGCTGATCTACGGCCGCATGACCGGCTGGGGACAGACCGGCCCGCGCGCGAACCTCGCGGGTCATGACATGAACTACATCTCGCTGACCGGCATGCTGCACGCGATCGGCCGCAGCGAGGAGAAGCCCACTCCTCCGCTGAACCTCGTCGGCGATTTCGGCGGAGGCTCCATGTTCCTCGTGATGGGGGTGCTCGCCGCCCTGGTCGAGCGCAGCGTCTCGGGCAAGGGCGAGGTGATCGACGCCGCCATGGTCGACGGTGCGTCGGCCCTTGGCCAGATGATGTGGGCGTTCCGCGGCACCGGCATGTGGCAGGACGCTCGCGGGGTGAACCTCCTGGACACGGGCGCCCCGTACTACGAGGTCTACGAGACCTCGGATGGCAAGTGGATGGCCGTCGGGGCGATCGAACCACAGTTCTACGCAGCGCTGCTCCAGGGACTCGAACTCGACCCCGAGGCGATTCCGGGACAGAACGACATGGCGCGCTGGGGCGAGCTGAAGCAGATCTTCGTCGACACGTTCAAGACCAGGACCCGCGACGAGTGGGCCGCGGTCTTCGACGGAACCGACGCGTGCACGTCGCCGATCCTCGACTGGACCGAGGCGCCGGCCGACGCCCACCTGACCGCCCGCGGCACCCTGGTCGAGATCGACGGCGTGACGCAGGCTCAGGTGGCCCCTCGCTTCTCCCGCGCGACCACGACGACGCCGGAGCCGCCTGCCCGCACGGCGACCGATCCCGCGTCGCTCTGGCAGGACTGAGTCCAGAGTCCGCATGACCCGGAGAATCGCGTCGGGCGATAGAACGTTCTATCGCGCGGCGCGATTCTCTGTGTGAGAGCGGTCTGTGTGAGAGAGCGGCGTCAATCCGCCATGTGCTCGGCCAGTCTCCGCAGCCACTGCCCCAACAGCGCGGTCTCCGCCGCACCCAGCACGTCGGGCATACTCGCCGCGAGCGAGGCGACTCGTCGCACTTCGTCGCTCACCGCGGTCCCGCCGCCCTCGCCGGTGATCCCCGCGATGACCGCATCACGCGCGGCCGCCGACAGATCGGGATCGGGCTCCGCGAGGATGATCTGACGGAGGGTCACACCGATATTGGTGGCCAGGATGTGCGCCGCCGCCTGCTCGGGATCGACGACGAGCCGGTCCTGCGCTGCCGCTCGATCGGTGAGCTCGCGCAGCAGCATCGTCGGTTTCGCATGTGCCGCAGGCGAATATCCAGGACGCACCTTGCCGTACATCAGCGTGTAGTAGCCCGGGTTCTCGATTCCGAATCTCACGTGCGAGTCCCAGCCGTCGCGCAGATCGGCGATCGGGTCGCCGCTGGACTCGTGCCCCTCCTTCTCCGTGAGATACAACTCGAATCCCCGCTCGACGACGGCGTCGATCAAACCTTGTTTGCTGCCGAAGAAGTGATAGAGCGTCGGCATCCGGACGCCTACCCGCTCGCACACCTCTCGCAGCGAGAAGTCTTCGCCCGGTGCGGCCGCGATCAGCTCCGCGGCCGCCTCCAGCAACCGCGTCCGTGTATCACCGTTCTCCTGCTCTGGCACACCGCCACAGTAATACTGTATCGTAGATATAGTCGTACATATCAACGATATACGGGAGGCGTCATGACGACACATTCACTCGACGGCCGAAAGGTGCTGATCGCCGGGGGCGGCAAGAATCTCGGCGGCCTGATCAGCCGACAGGCGGCGGCCGCGGGCGCCGACGTCGCGATCCACTACAACAGCGAGTCGTCGCGCGCCGAGGCGGAGACGACTCTGGCCGACGTCCGAGCGGCCGGCCGGACCGGCGTGCTGCTCACCGGTGATCTGACCGATCCGGACACCGTCGCCCGTGTCTTCGACGAGGCGCGCGACTCACTGGGCGGACTCGACGTCGCGGTGAACACCGTCGGAAAAGTGCTCCGCAAGCCGATCGCCGAGACCAGCGAGACCGAGTACGACGAGATGTTCGACGTCAACGCGAAGTCGGCGTACTTCTTCATCAAGGAGGCGGGCCGGACACTGAACGACGGCGGCAAGGTCATCACGATCGTCACCGCACTGCTCGCCGCGTTCACCGACGGCTACTCGACGTACGCCGGAGGCAAGAGCCCGGTGGAGCACTTCACCCGGGCCGCGGCGAAGGAGTTCGCACCTCGCGGGATCTCGGTGACCGCGGTCGCTCCGGGACCGATGGACACGCCGTTCTTCTACGGCCAGGAGACCCCCGAACGCGTCGAGTTCCACAAGTCGCAGGCCATGGGGAACCAGTTGACGCAGATCGAGGACATCGCACCTATCGTGCGCTTCCTCGCATCCGAGGGCTGGTGGATCACCGGCCAGACGATCTTCGCCAACGGCGGCTACACCACCCGCTGACACCGAGAGGAATCACCATGACCATTCAGACGCCCGCAACGGTGACGGCCTTCATCGACACTGTGAACGCACATGACGAGCGGGGCTTCCTCGACTCCTTCGCCGACTCCGGATTCGTCGACGACTGGGGACGGGTGTTCACCGGTCGAGCCGAGATCAAGGCGTGGAGCGACAAGGAGTTCATCGGCGCGAACGGCACCATGACCGTCACCGAGGCATCGGTCGACGGCGACACGGTCACCGTGATCGCCGACTGGCGCAGCACGCACGCCAACGGACTGTCGAAGTTCGTCTTCGTCGTCGACGGCGACGAACTCGCATCGATGACGATCCGCGAGGGCTGAGGCCCCCGGGCCCTACACCTTCGCCGATCCCATGTCGATCTGGAACTCGGCGCCGGTGACCGCTTTGGCGCCGGCGAGATAGAGCACCGCGTCCGACAGGTCGTCGACGCTGGCAACCGGATAGTGATCCATCATCGACGGGAAGTGGCGGCCCCAGGCCTCGAAGGCCGCGAAGGCCGACGTGTCTTCCAGGCCCATCGGTGTGTGGACC
Source organism: Gordonia humi (assembly GCF_014197435.1). Taxonomy (NCBI): domain Bacteria; kingdom Bacillati; phylum Actinomycetota; class Actinomycetes; order Mycobacteriales; family Gordoniaceae; genus Gordonia; species Gordonia humi. The sequence goes on along the minus strand of NZ_JACIFP010000001.1, from coordinate 1,933,077 downwards.
GCGTACGGGTGGACCGAGTTCACCCGGATCCGCTTGTCGCCCAGCTCTTTCGCGACCGACTGGGTGAGCCCGCGCAGTGCGAACTTCGATGCGGAGTAGCCGGACTGCGCGGGCATCGCCTTGAGGCCCGCACACGAGGAGACGACGGTGATGCTGCCGCCGTTGCGCGCGTGGATCATGCTGGGGATGGCGGCCTTGAGGGTCTTCCAGGTGCCCACCAGGTTCACATCGATCACGTCGGTGAACTGATCCTCGGTCTGCTCCCAGGCGAGCCCCCACGACAGGATTCCAGCGTTGGCGACGACGTGGTCGAGCCGCCCGAACTGCTCCACGCCGTCGGCCACGAGCTGCTGCTGGAAGGCGAGGTCCCGGGTGTCGCCCCGACGCGCCAGTATCTTGCCGCCCGCAAGCTCCACCAGGCGGACGGTCTCATCGAGATCTTCAGCGGTCGCCGGCGGATAGGTCGTGTGATCGGCGACGCGGTCGGCGATGTCCATACCGATGACCGCGGCACCCTCCTGCGCGAACCGAAGCGCATGATTGCGCCCCTGACCTCGCGCGATGCCGGTGATGTACACGACCTGACCGTCGAACTGCCCCATGAACGCACGCCTTCCTCAACGAACTCCGCGAATGATCAAACTGTAACACGTTCTAGTTTCATCCATACGCCGGTCGCGAGATCCGCGCCTGCCGCTCGGGCCGCTGAGACGGCCCTAGGCGCCGAAGGTCTGCTCGAAGCCCTCCGGAATGATGAGATCGTCGCGCGAGAGATCGGCGACGTCGCTGCGGCCGAGGCCCATCATCGCCGAGTCGAGACCCATGCGCATGAGGTCCAGGACGTTCTCCACGCCCGCCTGGCCGTTGGCCGCCAGACCCCACAGGTAGGCACGGCCGATCATGACGGCCTTGGCACCGAGGGCGAGCGCCTTGGCGACGTCGCTGCCACGGCGGATGCCGCCGTCGAGGAGCACGTCGAGATCGTTGCCGACCTCGTCGGCGATCGGTCCGAGCACGCGGATCGTCGCGGGGGTGCCGTCGAGGTTGTTGCCGCCGTGATTCGACACCGAGATGGCGGTGGCGCCGATGTCGCGGGCCCGCTTGGCGTCATCCATGCGAGTGATGCCCTTGACCATGAACTCGCCGCCCCACTGCTCGCGCAGCCACTGCAGGTCCTCCCAGGTGGGCGGCGGAGTGTTCATCCACTGGCCGTAGACGTCGAAGAACGTCGGCCCGGGCTGACCGCGGTGCGCGATGTTCGGCGCGCTCAGATCCGGGACGAGGAGCTTGCCGTCGCGGAACCAGCTCAGCGCGTACTTGGGCTTGGTGATCATCTCCGGCGCCAGCTTCGCGACGGCGCGCAGATCGACCTGCTCCGGAATCTCCGGGCTGCCCCAGTCACGCCCGACGTTGAACACCCAGTCGGTGGTGACGATCAGCCCCTTGGCCCCGGCCTCCTTGGCCCGCTGCGCGCGAGCCAGGATGTCCTCGCGGCTGCCGAGCCAGTAGATCTGGAAGAAGGTCTTGTCGTTGACCGCGGCGACCTCTTCGACGGGCTTGGACGCGAAGCTCGACAGGCCCATCGCGGTTCCGCGGTTGGCCGCCGCACGGGCGACGGCGACCTCGCCGTCGGGGTTGACGGCCTGCACACCGGTGGGCGAGATCATCACCGGGAACGGCAGGTCGACACCCATCACGCGAGTGTCGAGCTTGCGCTCGGGCGTGGCGCCGATGACGTGCGGGGCGAAGCCGAGCTCACCGAAGGCGTTCATGTTGTCGTTCAGCGTGATTCCGGCCTGGGTACCGGCGACGAGCGACGAGTAGACGGTCTTCGGCAGACGCTTGCGTGCGCGCTTCTGCGCTTCGCCGACGGTCTCGAACCACGGGTTGCGACGCCACGGGTTCTTCTCGGCGAGTTCGGAGAGTTTAGACATGGGGTTCTTTCTCGGTTCTAGACGCGCCGGTCGAGCGGAGTCGGAGGTGATCTCGACTCCGCTCGATCAGCGGTTGGGGGCTCGAGGGTCAGCAGCAGTTGGTGGACGAGCAGCCGCTCGCGGTGGTCGGCGCGAATCCGGCGAGCGGATTCTCGTCGCAGTCCCGCGAAGGAGGACGAGTCATGAGGGTCAGCGGAACACCGCGGGAATGGTCCTTGTTGGCGGTCGGCTTGGACCGGTCGCCCGCGAGGAGTTCCTCACCGAAGCCCTGGACACACTCGGGGTCGGGACCGTCGAGCGGAAGTCCGGTGAAGAACTTGGCCGCCATGCAGCCGCCGCGGCAGGCGTCGAAGTGCTGACATTTGGTGCACGCACCGGCGTTCTGCGGTTCGCGGAGTTCGGTGAACAGATCGCTGCGCTGCCAGATCTCCTGGAAACCGCCGTCGGTGGTGATGTTGCCCGCGAGGAAGTTCTCGTGGATCGCGAACGGGCAGGCGTAGACGTCGCCGATCGGATCGATCAGGCAGACCACACGACCCGCACCGCACAGGTTGAGGCCGGGCAGGCCGCTGCCGCCGGACTCACTGAACGCCGCCAGGTGGAAGAACGAGTCGCCGGTCAGGACGTTGTCGCCGTGGGCGACGAGCCAGTCGTACAGTTCACGCTGCTGCTCGGGCAGCGGATGCAGGTCGTCCCAGACGTCGGCGCCGCGACCGGACGGACGCAGGCGGGTGATGCGCAGTGTCGCCCCGTACTTGTCGGCGAGCGCCTTGAACTCGTCCAGCTGTGCGACGTTCTCCCGGGTCATGACGACGCTGATCTTCGCATCCTTGAAACCCGCGTTCGACAGGTTCTCCAGGGCACGGACGGCCATGTCGAAGGAACCGGGACCGCGAACGTTGTCGTTGACCTCGGCGGTCGCGCCGTCGAGCGAGATCTGCACGTCGACGTAGTCGGAGGCGGCCAGTCGCTCGGCGACCTCCGGGGTGATGCGCAGACCGTTCGTGGAGAACTTGACACCCACCTGGTGGCTGGTCGCGTAGTCGACGAGTTCCCAGAAGTCCGGACGAACGGTCGGCTCGCCGCCGCCGATGTTCACGTAGAACACCTGCATGCGCTGCAGTTCGTCGATGATCGCCTTGCACTGCTCGGTGCTCAGTTCACGGGGATCACGCTTGCCCGAACTCGAGAGGCAGTGCACGCACGACAGGTTGCACGCGTAGGTCAGCTCCCAGGTCAGACAGATCGGGGCGTCGAGGCCCTTCTCGAACTGATCGACGAGGCGACCGACCTTCGGAGTCTGCTGCGCAGGCGGCTGCAGGTCGAGCGGCGGGGTCATCGAGGGCATGACCGGGGATTCCACGGTGGTCACGGGTTCACTCCTTGGTCTGCGGGATGATCATCCCCGACTCGCAGAGCGCGGTGAGCGCCTGCAGGTACAGGGGTCGGGCGGCGTCGGCGACGTCTGCTGCGGCCAGGGCCGCATCGGCGCTGGGCTGCTCGCCGAGGTCGCGGACGATGCCGACGACGGTCAGGTTCTTGAGGAACGAGAGTTTGCGCGTTCCGAAGTGGTACAGCAGTGCACCGAACGGCTCGGGGCGGAGCGCGACCTTCGGGTTGAGCGTCCAGGCCGCGGCCGGATCGAAGACGGGCTGGGTGAGCGGGGCGGGCTCGCCCCCGGCGACCGCACTGCGGTCGCCGGAAGCGAGGGTCGTTGCAGTCGTCATCAGTAGACGCCGCACATCCCGTCGATGGACACTTCCTCCACCAGCGACTCGGCGACGAGTTCGTCGTGAGTCTGGGCTGCCTGCTCGGCCATGTGAACCAACCTCCTGATGTAGATATTTGTGGTTCGAGACACACAGTAATGGCACCGAGTGCATAATCGCAAGGGGTGTGCGAAACCAACCGGCAAGTACCATCGTGACCAGCAACGACACCGTGTGCGAAGGAGTTCCGAGATGACAGCGAAGCGGTCCGGACCGCTCGGCGGGCGCCCGGCGGCGACCACCCGAGGCCGGCTGTCCGACGTCGCCGTCGACCTGTTCGCCACGCACGGGTTCGACGAGACGTCCATCGACGACATCGCGTCCGCGGCGGGAATCGCCCGACGAACCCTGTTCCGCTACTACCCGTCGAAGAACTCACTCGCCTGGGGCGAGTTCGCCGACCATCTCGACGGACTCCGCGCGCTCCTGGCCGAGATCCCGACCGAGGTCCCGTTGGGCGAGAGCCTGCGACAGGCCCTCATCGACTTCAACGAAGTCCCCGACGACGTCGTCGAACAGCACCGTCGTCGCATGTCGCTACTCCTGCGCGTCCCCGCCCTGCAGGCGCACTCGATGATCATGTACGCCGACTGGCGACAGGTGATCGCCGAGCACTGCGCGGCCCGCCTGTCGCTGCCCGCCGACGGGCACTTGCCCCAGACGGTCGCCTGGATGACTCTCGGCGTCGCACTGTCCGCCTACGACCAATGGCTCGCCGACCCCGCCTCGGATCTGACCGAGCTGCTTCGGGCAGGATCGGAGACGCTGATCGACGGTGTCGGCGCACTCGACCGGTGATAGTCTGAAAATAGAACACGTTCTAATTTTTTCCACAGAGAGCGACCGCATGACCGATCTGACCCCGCACAGCACGCGCAGCGCGATCCTCACCGTCGCCGAGGTGATCGAGGAGACCACCGATGCGCGCAGCATCGTCTTCGACATCCCCGAGGAGCACGGCGACAGATTCGCCGACTACCTGCCCGGACAGTTCCTGACACTGCGGATCCCGAGCGATCGGACGGGGTCGGTCGCTCGGTGCTACTCGCTGTCGTCGGCCGCTCGCCACGACGATCGGCCGAAGGTCACCGTGAAGCGGACGCCGGACGGATACGGATCGAATTGGATCTGCGACAACCTCGCGGCCGGCTCCCGGATAGAGGCGCTTCCGCCGTCGGGGGTCTTCACCCCGTCGAACATCCACGCTCCGATGCTGCTGATCGCGGCGGGATCGGGCGTCACACCAGTCATGTCCATCCTCAAGACGGCGCTGGCCGACGGTACCGGTCCGGTGACGTTCTTCTACGCGAACCGCAGCGAGAACGACGTGATCTTCGCCGCCGAGCTGCGCGAACTGCAGGACCGGCATCCGAACCGCCTCACCGTGATCCACTGGCTCGAGACTGTGCAGGGGCTGCCCGGCGAGAAGAAGCTGGCGACGCTGTTCGCTCCGATGTCGCGGACGCACACCGCGTACATCTGCGGCCCCGGCCCGTTCATGGACGCCGTGCACGCGGGCCTGACCAAGGCCAAGTTCGACCATCACAACGTGCACACCGAGATCTACAACTCCCTGTCGGGTGATCCGTTCGAGGACGTCGAGCTCGAGGAGGTCTCCGACGAGGAGGCGTCCGCCTCCGCCCAGGTGGAAGTGGAGCTCGACGGCCAAGTGCACGAGATGTCGTGGCCGCGCTCGCGCACGCTCATCGACATCATGCTGGCCGCCGGACTCGACGCGCCGTACTCCTGTCAGGAGGGCGAGTGCGGTTCGTGCGCGTGCACGCTCGTCGAGGGCACCGTCGACATGGCGGTGACCGGAGCACTCGATCCCGAGGACATCGACGACGGCTACATCCTGGGTTGCCAGGCGCGTCCGACGTCGGACAGGCTGCGCATCGAGTTCTGACGCGATCGATATCGGACGGATACGACGCAAACGCCGATATCGGACCGATCCGAGGGTTAGAGTCGCTTGCACTGTGTCGAGGTTCGGGGGGACCAGATGACAAGCACGAGGCAGTCCACGGCGGTCGGCGATGCGCGAGCGTTCTTCGACGCGGGTCTGGCCGCACTCGGCTATCTCGTCTGCGACGATCCGCCCGACCGGGATCGCGCGCTCGCCGCCTTCACCCGGGCGAGCGAGATCGATCCGGCGATGGGCGACGCCTGGCTCGGCCGTCTCGCCGCCGGTGACCGGTCGGGACCCGCTCTCCTCGGCCTGCATCGGGCCCATGCGAGCATCGGGGTGCAGCAGCGTCGGATCGGGTTGCCGCGCGGCGCGCTCGCCGGGCTCGCGCCGATCGGCCTGTTCGTCGACTATCCGATCACGACGGCCGATCGGGCGGCTGCCGCGTACGCGTCGTCGTTGATCGACGGCGGCGATCTCGACGGCGCACGCCGAGTGCTGGACACCCTCGACCGGGACGAACCGGTGATCGCGTACTGCCGCGGCGTGTGGGCCCTGCGATCCGGCGACTGGCGGGCGGCGCTGTCCGAGCTGAACGGGCGGACCGGCTGGTCCGATCCGGTCCTGTCCACCGCCGCGGACTACGTGGCGGGCACGGCGTGCATTCAGCTCGCGATGTTCGACGAGGGGATCCGGCTGCTCGAATCCGTGCGCGACGGCGGCCTGGACAACGCGCGCGCGGCAGCCGTGTTCGCGATCGGAATGGCGCTGCGAACGACGGGCGACGAGGAGCGGGCCCGAGGCTGCTTCCAGGAGGCGTATGCGCTCGACCCGCTGTTGGCCGATGCCGCCCGCGCGCTCGCCGACCCGGCGTACCGACTGGTGCTCGACGACCGGCAGGCGCCCGATCCGGTCGACGACGATCGGGCGGAGGTCCTGGTGGGAGCGGACGCCGAGCTGGCCGCGCAGATCGGGCTGACTGCGGTGAAAGATCAGGTGGAGCGGCTCCGCTCGTCCGTTCTCCTCGCGAATCTCCGCGCGGCGAAAGGCCTTCGGACTTCAGCACGCAGTCTGCACCTGGCGTTCACCGGACCGCCCGGCACCGGTAAGACCACGGTCGCACGGATCGTCGCCCGCATGTATCGCGGTCTCGGCCTGCTCGAGTCCGACACCGTCGTCGAGGTGAGCCGTCGCGATCTCGTGGGCGAACATCTCGGGTCGACGGCACCGAAGACGTCGGCGGTGATCGACCGTGCGCTCGGCGGGGTGCTCTTCATCGACGAGGCGTACACGCTGGTTCAGGAGGGGCTCTCCGGCGGCGACGCGTTCGGGCGGGAAGCCCTGGACACCCTCCTCGCCCGGATGGAGAACGACAGGGACCGTCTCGTCGTGGTGATCGCCGGCTACGACGACGAGATCGATCGTCTGCTCGCCGCGAACGAGGGGCTGGCCTCTCGGTTCGCCCGGCGGATCGGCTTCGGATCGTATTCGCCGAGCGAACTGGTTCAGATCGCCGAGTCGATGACACGCGCACGCGACGGACGACTGACCGCCGACGCCGCCGATCTGCTCGAGTCCTCGTTCGAGCGGCTGTGCTCGACCCGTGTCGGCGGCCGTTCCGGCATCGACGTCGCGGGCAACGGTCGGCACGTGCGCAACGTGATCGAGGCGGCCGAGGAGGAGCGTGAGCACCGTCTCGCCTCGAGCACCGACCCCGATGCGCTCACCGACGCCGACCTCATGTCGTTGACCGGCGACGACATCCGGACGGCGTTGGCGAGGTGCACGGTGGGTCTACGGTGATCGACGCCTGCCCGACCTCCGCGGTCGCTTCTCTTGCGCTGTCCGCAGTCGATCGTTCGGCGGCACCGCTGTGGAGGGCGGTGTCCCGACTTGCTCACATCCCCAGCCGCGCGATGATCAGTTCGGCGATCTCGGCGGGCGGACCGTCGGACGGGCGGATCACGATCTCCGGCGTGATCGGCCGCTCGTACGGGGAGTCGATGCCGGTGAACTGGGCGATCTGACCGGCGCGGGCCTTCGCGTACAAGCCCTTCGGGTCGCGGGACTCGCAGTCGTCGAGCGGGGTGTCGACGAAGATCTCGACGAACGTCAGTCCCCGCGCCTCGTGAATCTCCCGCGCACGCTGCCGTTCGGCGGCGAACGGGCTGATCAGCGACACCAACGACACCGCACCCGAGTCGGCGAACAGGGCCGCGACCTCGGCGGTGCGTCGAATGTTCTCGCGGCGGTCGTCGTCGCTGAACCCCAGGTCGGCGTTGAGGCCGTGTCGCAGATTGTCGCCGTCGAGCATGTACGCCGGGCGTCCCTCGGCGACGAGACGGCGTTCCAACTCGGTGGCGATGGTCGACTTTCCGGACCCGGACAGCCCGGTCAGCCAGATCGTCGCACCCCGGTAGGCGCGGTGCTCGCGCGTCACCTTGGTCTCCTGCCACACCACATTGGAGTCGTGCGCGACCGGAGCACCGATCATCCCCGCGCCGACGGTGGCGTTCGTGGCCTCGTCGATCAGGATGAAGCTGCCGGTGGCCCGGTTGCGGCGGTACTCGTCGAACATCATCGGCCGCTGCGCGTGCAGCGTGAGGCGGCCGATCTCGTTGAGTTCCAACTCGTCGGCGTCGGCGTCGCGGTGCAGCGTGTTGACGTCGAGCCGATAGTTCAGGCCGCTGACCGACACGCGCGTCTCACGGGTGCCGCACAGCATGAGGAAGGTGTCACCCACCGATACGCTGCGGCTCTCGGAGAACCAGCACACCATCGCGTCCAGATCGCGGCCCACATGCGGGCGGTTGCCGGGCCGCACGATCATGTCGCCGCGCACGATGTCGATCTCATCGGCCAACGAGATCGAGACCGCCTGCCCCGCCGACGCCTCGGCCAGCTCGGTTCCACCCGGCCCCCAGATCCGGGTGACCTCGGTGCCGAATCCGCCGGGAAGAGCGACGACCTTGTCCCCCACTGTGAGACCGCCGCCCGCGACCGTCCCGGCGAACGCGCGATGGTCGAGACCGTCGCCGCGCTGCGGCCGGATCACGTACTGCACGGGGAACCGCGCGTCGATCAGATTCTTGTCGGAGGCGATGTGCACGGCTTCGAGGTGCCCGAGAAGCGAGCGACCGGAGTACCAGTCCATCGGCTCGGAACGCTCGACGACGTTGTCGCCGCGCAGTGCCGAGATCGGGATGAACGACACGTCGCTCACGTTGAGTTTGGCGGCGAACGCGGTGAACTCGTCGACGATCTCGTCGTAGCGGTCCTGCGAGTAGTCGACGAGATCCATCTTGTTGACGCACACCGTCAGATGCGGGATGCCCAACAGGGACGACAGGAACGCGTGCCGCCGAGTCTGCTCGAGCACCCCCTTGCGCGCGTCGACGAGGATGATCGCGAGGTCGGCGGTCGACGCTCCGGTCACCATGTTGCGCGTGTACTGCACGTGACCCGGTGAGTCGGCGATGATGAACTTGCGTTCCGGCGTCGAGAAGTAGCGGTAGGCGACGTCGATCGTGATGCCCTGCTCGCGTTCGGCGCGCAGGCCGTCGGTGAGCAGGGCGAGGTCGGCCGTGGAGTCGCCCCGCTGGGCGCTGGTCCGTTCGATCGCTTCCAGTTGATCGGTGAAGATCGACTTCGAGTCGTACAGCAGTCGACCGATGAGGGTCGACTTCCCGTCGTCGACGCTGCCCGCGGTGGCGATGCGGAGCAGATCGGTACGCGTGTTCTCGGTTATCGTGGGGGCGCTCATCAGAAGTAGCCCTCCTTCTTACGGTCTTCCATGCCTGCTTCGGAGATGCGGTCGTCGGCACGTGTCGCGCCGCGCTCGGTGACGCGTGTCGCGGCGACTTCGGCGATCACCTTCGCCGGGGTGTCGGCGTCGCTCTCGACGCAGCCGGTGCACGTCGCATCGCCGACGGTGCGAAACCGCACCCGCTCCACGTGCGCACTCTCCCCCGGATACTTCTCCAGGAATCTGGTGTCGGCCAACAGCATTCCGTCGCGCGGCACGACGGCCCGCTCATGCGCGTAGTAGATGGACGGGAGTTCGATGTCTTCGGCCGCGATGTACTCCCAGATGTCGTGCTCGGTCCAGTTGCTGATCGGGAACACCCGGATGTGCTCACCGCGCGCATGCCGACCGTTGTACAGGTTCCACAGTTCGGGCCGCTGGTTGCGGGGATCCCATGCTCCGAACGCGTCGCGGAAGCTGAACACTCGTTCTTTCGCACGGGCCTTCTCCTCGTCCCGGCGGGCACCGCCGAACACCGCATCGAACCCGCCCTCTCTGATCCCGCGCAGCAGCGCGGCGGTCTGCAACCGGTTGCGCGATGTGCCCGGCCCGGTCTGTTCCACGACGCGGCCGGCGTCGATGTCGTCCTGCACGCTGCTCACGACGAGCCGCGCGTCGGTCTGCTCGACGAGCCGGTCCCGGAACTCGATGACCTCGTCGAAGTTGTGCCCGGTGTCGACGTGCATCAACGGGAACGGCACCGGCGCGGGCCAGAACGCCTTGCGCGCGATGTGGAACATGACCACCGAGTCCTTACCACCGGAGAACAGCATCACCGGATGCTCGAAGGTCGCCGCGACCTCGCGGAATATGTGCACCGATTCGGCTTCGAGTTCGGAGATCACGGCAGGACAGCCTCCTGGACGGGGTCGGACGGTCGAGGACCATTGTGGCCGACGACGGTCCTCTCGTCGCGGACCCCGGGCGAATCCGGCCCGGATCGACCGGCGGCCGTCGACGTGCGTCGCCGTCGAGAGTATTTTTACAAGAAGACATTGTAATAACCCAGGAGGCGCCCGATGCCCGACATCACTCTCGACGTCCGCGAGATCCCGAAACCGCAGCGTCACCCGAAGATCTTCGCGATCTTCGACGGCCTCGACGTCGGTGACGCGCTCGTTCTGGTGAACGATCACGACCCGCGGCACCTGCACGACGAGTTCGAGGCCGACCGGGCGGGCGGCTACTCGTGGGACTACCTGGTCCGCGAGAAGCGGGACTACCGGATCCGCATCGGCAAGACCACGGCGGCCACCCCGCCGCGCCGACTCGGCAACACGGCCGAACTCACCGAGCGGCCCGTCGACGCCGCCGACGTCGCGTGGAAGCTCACCTCGTCCGATCGGCACCTCGACTCCAATCTGATCCGACTGGCCGCAGGCGGCGCGATCGCCGCGCACGCCGGCGGCGAGGTCGACGTGCTGGTGCACGTCGTCGCCGGATCAGGGACTCTCGGCACGGAGGCCGACGACGTCGAGGTGAGCGCGGGCGACCTGCTGTGGCTGCCGCGTCGTTCGCGGCGCTCGTTCACCGCGGGTCCGGACGGACTGAGCTATCTGACGGTGCACACGCACCGCGAACCGACACTGACGATCGAACCGCTCGCGCCGCAGGCACCACGACCATGACATACGTGATCGCACTCCCCTGCGTCGACGTGATGGATCGTGCGTGCGTGGAGGAATGCCCCGTCGACTGCATCTACGAGGGTGGCCGCAGCCTGTACATCCATCCCGACGAATGCGTCGACTGCGGCGCCTGCGAGCCCGTGTGCCCGGTGGAGGCGATCTTCTACGAGGACGACGTCCCCGATGAATGGGAGCCGTACATCACCGACAACGCCGAGTTCTTCACCGAGGTCCTGCCCGGACGCGAGGCTCCGCTCGGCTCACCGGGCGGAGCCGCAAAACTCGGACCGACCGGTTCGGACGCGCCCCTGGTGACCTCTCTCGAGCCGCAGGCGCAGCCGTGACCACGCGAGCCATGGTCCTGGCCGCCCTGCGGGAGGCGTCCGAACCGGTCACCGTCGCCGATCTCACCGCGACGCTCGACCTGCCCGCGACGACGATCCGCTTCCATCTCCGAGCGCTGACCGATGATTCGCTCGCGGACGCGCACACCGACGTCGCCGCCGGACCCGGCCGCCCGAGCGTGCGGTATCGGGCGCGGTCGGGCATGGATCCGGCGGGCCCGCGCGAATACGAGATGCTCTCCCACGCACTGGTCGCGGCTCTCGACGCGGCGCCTGGCGGACCCGAGCTGGCCGCCGCGGCCGGTCGGCGGATCGGCGCCGGGCGGGCCCGTTGCGACGTCGAGACGGAGGCCGATCTGACGCGTGTCCTCGCCGATCTCGGCTTCGACCCCGAGATTCGGCCGGTCGGTGAGATCCGTCTGCGACGGTGCCCGTTCCTGGAGACCGCCCGAGAGAACCCCGCCGTGACGTGCTCGGTGCATCGAGGTCTGATGCAGGGCGTACTCGACGCGCACCGCGTCGACGTCGAGGTGCGGCTCGACGCGTTCGTCGACGACGACCACTGCACGGCGACGCTGTCGCGAGTCGCCGGGTGAGACGTTCGAGCCACCGCGAGCAGGCAGAGGCCGCCGCCGATCCCGAGCGAGGCGTCACGCCGATCCGAAACCCGAAGTACCACTTACTCTGCTCAGTGCGGGCAGTAGCATTCGCGATGGTCCCGCCGCTCCCGAGCGAGGGCTCAGCATTGTCCAGCCGATCTCCACCTCAAAGGTTTCAACCTTATGGCATCCGTTTCCGTCGTCGTACCGATGTACAACGAGCACGACCGCATAGCCGACACACTCCACGCACTCCTCCGACAGAGTCGGCCGATCGACGAGATCATCGTGGTCGACAACAACTCCACGGACGATTCATCGACTCGAGTCGCCGAGATCGCTGCCGAACACCCCACCGTGCGATTGATCTCCGAGTCGGAACCGGGCTGCTATGCGGCTCGCGCGGCCGGATACGACGCGGCGACGTCGGACATCATCGCGCGCACCGACGCCGACACGCTCGTCGATGAGCGGTGGGCCGAAACGATCGTCGACTTCTTCGACAGCGAGGCCGGCCGACCGTTCAGCGCATCGACGGGCTCGGTGTCGCTGTACGACGGACCGCCGTTCAAGATCATCGAGAAGGTCACCCAGGGCGTCGCCGAGGCACAGGAGGCTCCGACGCTCGTCGGCCCGAACCACGCGATCCGCAAGTCGGCGTGGTTGCAGATCCGCGATACGCTGACGCGCCGTCCCGACGTGTGGGAGGACTTCGACATCTCCATGGCGCTGAAGGAGAAGGGTCTCCGCATCTGGTACACGCCACAGCAACAAGTGTCGACCTCGTGCCGAACGCAGCAGAAGTCGCCGATCGCGAACTGGCACTATCTGTTCGGCGGCATCAGAACCGCCAAGGCCCGCGGGGATGCGAAGTCGCTGAAGACCATGCGCATCGACTTGCCGCTCCGATTCATCCTGTTCACCGTGTCGTGGCTGGTGTTCCGACCGTGGAATGACCGGAAGCAGACCTGGCGGCCGCACCGGCTCGTCCTCCCGCTCGATCATGATCACGGCGACGTGACAGCGCTCCGCGATTGACGGAAACCCTCTAGAAGGCGGATCGAGTCGAACCTTTCGCAGCGGTCCGCGCCCGTCGGACGGGGCGCGAGCGCGCGGATGCGGCCCTTATCGACGCGAACGAAGCCCACCTAGGCCGGACATCCCACCCATCCGACTACCAACCAAGCACTTGCTCGGTTACAGTCGACGGTATGAGTGATGCCGCGATCCCTCCCGCACTGGGCCCCGACGATCTCGGACCGGACACCTCTCCGGTCTCCTACGAGGTCGGCGGGCCCGCGAACTCCGTCGCCTACGTGACGTTGAATCGCCCCGACTACCGCAACGCCCAGAACTCGGTGATGACGTACTCACTGGATGCGGCGTTCCGGCGGGCCGTCGACGACGGCGACGTCAAGACGATCGTGCTGCGCGCGAACGGCAAGCACTTCTCGGCCGGGCACGACATCGGCACACCCGAGCGCGATTTCGACACCTACTACCCGAACACGGCGACACTGCACTGGGACCACACCCGCGGCGACGGGCAGCCGTTGGACAGCAACCAGCGTCTGGCACGCGAGATCGAGGTGTACATGGGCATGTGCCGTCGGTGGCGCGAGATCCCGAAGCCGGTGATCGCGCAGGTACACGGCGCGTGCATCGCGGGCGGGCTGATGCTGGCGTGGTCGGCGGACTTCATCGTCGCCTCCGATGATGCGTTCTTCTCCGATCCGGTGGCGCGCATGGGCATCCCGGGCGTCGAGTACTTCGCCCACGCATACGTCCTGGGGGCTCGTCGTGCGAAGGAGATCCTGTTCACCGGGCAACGGTTCACCGCGGCGCAGGCCCTGGACTGGGGCATGGTCAACCACGTCGTGCCGCGCGCGGACCTCGACGGCAAGGTCGATGCGATCTGCGAGCAGATGGCGCAGATGCCGATGCAGGGCCTGTTCCTGAGCAAGAAGGCCGTCAACATCTGCGAGGACCAGATGGGCATGCGCACCGCCATGGACTCGGTGTTCGGGTGGCATCACTACGCGCACGCGGCGAACGACGCAGACTCCGGCGACTCGCTCGGCGGGATGGACGCCAAGTCGATGAAGAACGCGGCCGAGAAGGGCACCGTCTGATGGACCTGTTGTTCGACGACGCCGCCCAGGCGTTCCGCATCGAGGTCCGCGAATGGCTCGCGGCCAACGTCCCCGACCAGCCGCTGCCGTCGATGGACACCGCCGAAGGTTTCGAGGCCCACCGTGCCTGGGAGGCGACGATGGCTGACGCGCGAATGTCGGTGGTCAGCTGGCCCGCGGAGTTCGGCGGCCGCGACGCGAGCCTGTTGCACTGGGTGATCTTCGAGGAGGAGTACTACCGGTCCGGCGCCCCGGGTCGGGTGAGCCAGAACGGGATCTTCCTGCTCGCTCCCACTCTGTTCGAACACGCCCATCCCGACCAGTTGGCGCGGATCATGCCGCGGATGGCGCGCGCCGACGACATCTGGGGTCAGGCGTGGAGCGAGCCCGAGGCGGGCTCCGACCTGGCCTCACTCCGGTCGACGGCCACCCGCACCGACGGCGGCTGGCTGCTCAACGGGCAGAAGACGTGGAGTTCGCGGTCGAGTTTCGCCGATATGGGCTTCGGGTTGTTCCGGACCGACCCCGCCGCCGACCGTCATCGCGGGATCACGTACTTCATGTTCGATCTGCGCGCGCCCGGTGTGACGGTGCGTCCGATCGCCCAACTCGACGGCGAGCCGGGCTTCGCCGAACTGTTCCTCGAGGACGTGTTCGTGCCCGACGACCCCGCCGATCCGGGGAACTCCGGGGTGATCGGCGCGGTGAACAACGGGTGGAAGGTCGCGATGAGTACCGCCGCGAACGAACGCGGACTGTCGCTGCGCTCCCCGGGTCGATTCCTGGCCGCGACCGACCGGCTGATCACGCTCTGGAAGTCGCGCCGCGACACGGTCCCCACCAGCGACGAAGCCGTCGCCGATGCATGGATCGGATCGCGTGCTTACGAGTTGTCGACGTATCAGACCGTCAGCCGATTGGCGGCAGGCGGACAACTCGGCATGGAGTCGTCGATCAACAAGGTGTTCTGGTCGCAGTGGGACATCGCCGCGCACGAGACCGCACTGGACCTGCTGGGCGCCGACGCCGAACTCGACACCGGCTGGACCGACGGCTACCTGTTCTCCCTGTCCGGGCCGATCTACGCCGGCACCAACGAGATTCAACGCAACGTCATCGCCGAGCGCCTGCTCGGCCTACCCCGAGGGGACCGATAGACCATGGACTTCCTCCTCGCCGACTTCCACACCGATCTCGCGGCGACCGTCGACGGCATCGTCGACCGCGCGGGCGGCATCGACCTGGCCCGCGACTGGGCCGACAAAAGCGACCACGCTCCCGCGCTCGCCGCGTACCGCAAGCTCGCCGAGGCCGGGATCACCGGTCTGCTGGTCCCCGACGAACTCGGCGGCAGCGGCGCGGGCGCGGTGGAGACGGTCGTGGCCGTCGAACGCCTCGGCCGCGCCTGCCTGCCCGGCCCCGTCGCCGAGACCTTCGCCGTCGCGC
This sequence comes from Gordonia humi, assembly GCF_014197435.1. Classification (NCBI taxonomy): domain Bacteria; kingdom Bacillati; phylum Actinomycetota; class Actinomycetes; order Mycobacteriales; family Gordoniaceae; genus Gordonia; species Gordonia humi. Next base: position 1,917,514 of record NZ_JACIFP010000001.1, on the reverse strand, counting down.
CCGGGATCCTCGGCGCCGGGCCCGCCCTCGATGGCCTCCTCGCCGGGACACCGACGACGTGCGCGATGCCCCCGCTGCACCCGCGGGCGGCGAACCCCGACATCGCAGTGCCCCTACTGATCACCGACGACGGCGTGCACGCGGCGACGACCGGCGAACTCCTGGACACCGTCGACCCGACGCGCAAGGTCGCCGAGATCACCGGGGGCGACACCGTCGAAGGCACCACCGACCGTGCCGGCGACCTCGGGGCGCTGGCCACCGCGGCCCAGTTGCTCGGTCTGGGATCGGCGATGCTCGACCTGTCCGCCGAATACGCCAAGACCCGCACCCAGTTTCATCGCGCGATCGGATCGTTCCAGGCCGTCAAACATCACCTCGCCGACGTCGCGATCGCCCTGGAGATGGCTCGACCGCTCGTGCACGGCGCCGCCGTCGGACTCGACGGCCAGGCCCCCGACGGTACCGACGTCTCCCGCGACGTATCCGCAGCCAGAGTCGCCGCAGGCGATGCCGCCTATCTGGCGTCCCGTCGCGGCCTGCAGGTCCTCGGCGCCATCGGGTACACCGCCGAACACGACTTCTCCCTGTACCTGACCAAGACCCGCGCGCTGCTCACCGCGTGGGGCACCCCCGCCCATCACCGGGCCGCGATCCTGGAGACACTGTGACCTCCGCTCCCGGCGCCGACGACACCCGGCCCGCTCACTCCGCTCCCGGCGCCGACGACATCCGGCCCGCTCACTCCGCTCCCGGCGCCGACGACATCCGGCCCGCTCACTCCGCTCCCGGCGCCGACGACATCCGGCCCGCTCACTCCGCTCCCGGCGCCGAGGAACGCGCCGCGCTGGCCGACGCGATCGGCGACGTCCTCCGCAGACGATCCGGATCAGCGGCCGTCCGCACCGCCATGGCCTCACCCGGGCGGATCGATCGCGGCCTGTGGGACACGCTGACCGACGAGATCGGCGTCGCCGCACTGGCCGTTCCCGAAGAGTTCGACGGCGCGGGGGCCACCTGGGCGGAGACGGCTCTCGCCCTCGAAGAGCTCGGTGCGACCCTGTCGCCCGCGCCGGTCTTCTCATCCGCCGTACTTACCGTCGGCACCGTACTGGCCTCGGGCGACTCCGACACCGCCGCGCGCCTGCTCCCCGCCCTCGCCTCCGGTGAGTCGATCGGCGCGCTCTGCTGGGCGGATCCGGCCGGGTGGGACCGCCCCGGGGTGTCCGCGAACGCGGGGCTGCTATCCGGGACCGCCGACTACGTCATCGACGGCGAGACCGCCGATGTTCTGCTCGTCGTCGCGGGAACCGACGACGGCGGGCCGACCACCCTCCACGAGGTGGCCGCGGACGCACCCGGCGTCACGATCACCCCGCTGCCGCTGCTCGATCCGACGCGCGCGTTGGCTCGGGTCACATTCGACGAGGTCGCCGGCACCACGATCCCGACACCGCCCGACCTGCTCGATCGGATACGAACCCTCGCATGGACGATGCTCTCGGCCGAGCAGGTCGGCGGTGCGGCTCGCGCCCTCGCACTCACGGTCGAATACACGCAGGCCCGCAAGCAGTTCGGCCGCGCCCTCGGCTCGTTCCAGGCACTCAAGCACCGTATGGCCGACATGTACGTGTCCGTCGAAGCGATGCGCTCGATGTCGGCGGCCGCGATCGATGCCGTCGTCTCCGGCCGCGACGACGCCGCCGAACTCGCCGCCATCGCTCACGTGCAGTGCTCCGAGGAGTACATGCGCGTCACCGGTGAAGCGATCCAGCTGCACGGCGGCATCGGCATCACCTGGGAGCACGACATCGGCCTCTACTTCAAACGCGCACAGGCCGACGCGCAACTGTTCGGCCGGCCGAGCACCGCGCTCGCGGCGGTGTCGTTGTAGGTCGACACCTCCACGCACGGACGGACCGCCGACGCGCGCCACGCCCATGCACCGTCGTTAGCGGTGGCTATCCGCTGCCGTTCACGGTCAGCACGATGAGCGCCGCATTGAGCACGACGACGGCGACCACCGCGGCGGCCGACGCCCACCGCAGCCACGGACCGTCGACGAAGTCGCCCATCATCGCCTTGTTCGAGGTGTATCGACGCAGGGGGATGATGGCGAAGGGAATGCCGAAGCTCAAGACGACCTGGGAGACGATGAGCGCCGTCGTCGGGTCGAGGCCCGCCGCGAGGATGATGATCGCAGGAACCAGGGTGACGGACCGGCGAACGATCATCGGGAGCTGCTTGCGCAGCATGCCCGCCATGATCGCACCGCCGGCGTACGAACCCACCGACGTCGACGCGATGCCCGAGGCGAGCAGTCCGACGGCGAACGCGCCGGCGACCACTGGCCCGAGCGCGTCACGAACCGCGGCGTGCGCACCCTCGATGCTGTCGGTTCCCTCCCGTCCGTAGAGGCTGGTGGCCGCGAGAACCAGCAACGCGATATTGACGACACCGGCCAGCGCGAGCGCGATCCACACGTCGACCTTGGTGATCGACAGCAGCTTGCGCGTGCGCTGACGAGTAGTCGGCTCGCCATGCCGATCGATGACCAGCGAGGAGTGCAGGTAGATGGCGTGCGGCATCACCGTCGCACCGAGCATCGACGCGGCCAACAGGACCGTCTCTGAGCCGTCGAGCCGCGGCACCAGGCCACCGAGCACGCCGCCGGCATCGGGCGGGCTCACCACGAGGCCGGCGAGGAATCCGACGACGATGATCGCGAGCAGTCCGACGATGATGGTCTCGAACTGCCGTTGCCGGCGCCTGTTCGCGGTGGTCAGCAGAACGATCGCGACCACACCGACGATCAGACCGCCGACGGGCAGCGGAAGCCCGAACAGCAGGTACAAGGCCACGGCGCCGCCGATCACCTCGGCGATGTCGGTGGCACCGGCGACGAGTTCGGCCTGCGCCCAGTAGGCGAGGCGCGACTTCTGCGGGAGCCTGTCGCCCAGAGTCTGCGGCAGTGTTCGGCCGGTGACGATGCCGAGCTTCGCGGACTGATACTGCACCATCACGGCGATCGCATTGGCCAGCACCAGCACCCACACCAACAGATAGCCGTACTTGGCGCCGGCCGTGATGTTGGCCGCGACGTTCCCCGGGTCCACATAGGCGATCGCCGCGACGAACGCTGGACCGAGCAACGCGCCCGTCCGCGCATACACCCCTGTCCGACCCTTCCTCAACATGTTTTGAGGTTAGACGTTATTAGAAAGTTCGGTCAACCGAAATATTAATTCAAGGCGTTTCGGCCAGTTCGGCTCCACCATTCGGTCTCCGATCGTATGAACGGAGAATAGCCGAGCGGTTCACCACAGCACGGGACCACGGAGGGCTGAGCCGTCCCGAAAGAACCTTCGTCGAACTCTTGGTCTATTCGAACATATGTGCGTATAATCTATGACATATACGTTCCTTGACAACCGCATAGCGCGCCGCACACAGGCGACTTCGCGGTAAGCGATTCGGGTGAGTCGAACTGCGGTGAAGGGTATTGCGGCGGCGCCCGCCTCGGGGAGTGCCCCGGAGCGCTACGGTCCACGACCGAATGCGGTCACCACGCGTTTGTCTCTGCTGTCTGCCGCGACGATTTCACGGCACCTCATCGCGTCATCCCTTCCAGGAAGGCGAAAGTCATGTTTGCTGCTCTGATCACCGAGTTCGCCGACCGCATCGTCGACGAACTCGCCCCGCCCACCACCGACGAACTCGCCGACACCGAAGGCCCCGGCCTCCGCCTGGCCGTCCGGCTCGACCGACTGTCGCGCACCGGCATCGACGACGCCGAGTTACCGACCGGTGCTGCGCCCGACCAGGATGCGGCCGACCCGCCGCCTGGTGCGATGTCCACCACGTGACTCCCTGGTCCGAGGGCGGCGAAACCGGCATCGACAACGGAGTCCTGCTCTGCCGCCGCTGTCACACTCTGATCCATCACGGTGGATGGGAGGTGTTCATCGGGCACGACGGCCATCCGTGGTTCGTACCCCCGACCGACCCGAACCGACCCGGCGCGCGGCGGGCGATCCGCTCGCACACACGCCGAACCATAACCGTCCACGAGACCGCCGACGCGGCGTGACGGCAAGGTCTGAACGCCCGGGTGCGTCAGGCGAACGCCTCCCGTACCTGTTCGACGGTCAGGCCGTAATCCTCGAGCGAGTACTTGTGGACGGGCTTGCGATCGCCCGACTTGGACTCCTCGTCGAGCGCGACCATCGCGGCGCCTGCCTCGTCGGACATCGGGGTGCCGAGGGCGTCGTAGACGCGACCGACGGCGGCGAACGGGTCGGCGCGCAGTTCGTCGAAGTGGACATCGACGAACTGCGCCGGGTCGTACTTCGCGCGGGCCGCGGAGAACTCGCGTAGACCTCGCGACCAGAGTTCGAGCTGGGTCCGGCCGATCGTGGCCCCGGTGAACACCGACGAATGCCCTTCGGTCGCATGCTCGGCAAGGCTGCACATCGACGGAATGATCGTCTCCGGCGCACGATGCGTCTGCACGACCACGGCGTCCGGGTACGCCTCCATCAGAGCGTCCAGCGCGAAGAGGTGACTCGGGTTCTTGAGCACCCATCGCTTGCCCGGGTCGTTCAGGCCGATGAGCTGCAGATTTCGGCGATGCCGATGATATGCCGGTCCCCAGTCCCGGGCCTGCAGCCACTGCGAGTAGGTCGGCAGGTAGGCGAGCGACTCGTACGAGATCGACATGAGCGACTGCCGCAGCAACTGCCAGCACTCCTCCACCTCGCCCGCACTCATGTAGTGCAGCCCCATGAACTCGGGGTTCTCGACGTGGTGCCGGTTCAGTCCCGCCTCGATCTGCGCGAACACCGGATTGTCGGTCCAGGTGTCACGGGGCGGCCGCGGCTGCGGGAACTCCGCCAGCCACATCTGCAATCCCTGATGGGCCGGATCGGCGGCGAGCAGCCGATGCAACGCCGTCGTACCCGTCCGCGGCAGGCCCGTGACGAACACCGGACGCTCCACCTCGACGTCGACGTACGACGGATTGCTCTTCCACCCGGCCTCGCTGAGCAGCCGCGCGATCAGGGCGCCCTTGAGGAAGTAGCGGAACATCTTGCTGCCGAGCTCGGTGAGTCCGGCGTCGTCCCGATACGAGGTGAGCAGAACCTCGAGTCCCTCGAGATAGTCGGGTTCGCCGAAGTCGTCGAGGCCGACGGCCCGCGTCGCGGCGGCGTGCAGATCGTCGACGGTGCCGACAGAGGTGCGTGCTTCAGTCATGGTATTCACCGCAGTTCACATCGAGGGTGTGCCCGGTGATCGCTTTGGCCATCGGGGATGCGAGGAACACCGCGGCGTCGGCGATCTCGTCCGGTTCGGGCAGCCGTTTCAGATCGCTCTTGGACGCTGTCTGCTCGTACACCTGCTCGGGGGTGATCTCGTACTTCTTGGCGATCTCACCGAAGTACCACTTGAGCTGGTCGTCCCAGATGTAGCCGGGTGCCACGCTGTTGATGCGGATGCCCTGGCCGCCGAGCTCGGTGGCCAGGGTCTGCGACATCGCCAGCAGCGCCGACTTGGTCAGCTTGTAGCTGCCGTACCGCGGTTCGGAGTGCCGAATGACCATCGAGTTGATGTTGACGATCGCTCCCGCCGAATCGGTCAGCGATGGCGTGAACGCTTTGATGACGCGAAGCGTACCGAGGACGGTCAGCTGAAGGCTCGCCTCGATCTGATCGAAGTCGGTGCGCCCCAACGGTTTCATCGACGGCATCGCGAACGCGTTGTTGATCAGGACGTCGGCCCGCCCGAACTCGTCGACGGTCCGAGCGACGAGGTTGTCGACGGCGGTGTCGTCGGTGATGTCGGTCGGGACGACGAGGGCGGTGCCGCCGAGGTCGCGCACCTCCGCGGCGACCTCGGTCAATCTCGACTCCGTGCGAGCGCCGAGCACGACGGACGCGCCGTTGGCCGCCGCGCGCAGACAGAGCGACCGGCCGAGGCCGGGGCCCACGCCGGAGACGACGACGACCTTGTCGGTGAGGAGTGTCATGGGGTGGTCCCTTCATCAGAGTGCTGTCGTCTCATCAGAGTGCTGTGGTCCCTCCGCCGGCGAAGGGCGGCCCGCGGGCCCAGGCGGTGTCTCCGTCACGGACTAGCCGAGCATGCGCCAGGCGAAGGCGCGTTGCCTCTCGGCTATCCGCTGGGCCCAGCCGTCGGCGTCGATGCGGTTCTGCTCATGGAACGGCAGGTGATCGGGGACGTCCGCGTCGTCGACGACGACGCAGTTCGGTCCCAGTTCGAGACCGACCGGCCCGTCGACCCGCTGCCACCGGAACTGCAGGATGCCGCGCCGCCGCCCCGTCGTCTCGATCCAGTTGGCGACGCCGGGATCGCGGTCGGAGATCACCATGCGGATCATCCCGTCGGGATCGACCTGCGCCTGCGTCGAGTTCAGCGACGTCTGATGATTGACGTAGTCGAGCGAGATGTACCAGAGGCTGCCGAGTTGGAAACCCTGGTACGGCGCATCCGATCGCGGGACGGTCACCACCATGGCCCTCCCCGCGGGCAGATCGAAGTGACCGACCGACGAGTACTGCGTCGACAGCCCGCCCGGCGTCGTCCGCGGCGCGGTGAACGTGTTGACCGGCTCGTCGAGGTAGAACCACTTCGGAAAGTTGAACCACGTGTTTATGCGCGCTTTGAGCATCGACGCCGCGATCGCGTACCGTCGCGCGGCTCTGGCCTCGGTGAGGTCGTCGGGAGCGGTCCCCACGGTGTCGACACGCTCGATGGTCACCGACCCGCGCCGCTGCACCGCCCAGTCGGAGTAGACCTCGCGCACCGCAAGCATCGACGATCCCTCGCCGAGGACGAAGTATCCGGGAGCGGGATCGGGAACGGCGGGCCCGAAGGTGATCTGGAACGATCCGTCGTCCGCGATCGGGATGCGCCGGTCGTCGAAGGCGTCGTCGCCGCCGGGCACGTTCGTCGGCGTGTAGTCGCCGCGCAGCACCTGGAAGCTCAGATCCGCCGTGCTGCCGCGGACTCCGCGCACGATGTACGTGGCATCGGGTTCGACGGTTGCGTGGTAGTAGATCGTGTCCGGGTTGTCCAGCCCCATCTTGGCGTACGGTCCGGTCGAGGTGACGAACGTCGGATGGCTCTTGCTGTGCGTGCGCGCCAGCTGCAGGATCGACGAGATGCCGCCGGCCAGATAGTCCAGACCCTCGGCCCGGTCGGCGTCCGATTCGGCGAACCGGGCGGACGCGACGAGCGCCTCGGCTTCGGCGATCGCATCGGTGAACGGCTTCGTGACCGGCTCGTTCACAGCCATGTGTCCCCTCCGTTCCAGGTGAGGAAGTTCTCGAGTTCCTCCTGAACGGGTGTCACGCGCGGATGCTCGGTCGAGAGGTATCCGCCTCGGTAGAACAGTAGCGGCTTGTCCTGCAAGACCTCGCCGAGAACGTTCGCACGTCCGATGACGACGTGGTGGTCGCCGCCGTCGGTCACCGTCTCGACGCCGCATTCCACCCAGGTCAGGCTGTTCCGGATCACCGGCATTCCCGCGGGCGACGGGTCCCACTCGACGGAGGCGAACTTGTCCTGTCCCGGCGCCCCGAACACCGCGCTGACCGCCTGCTGACGATTCGACAGGACGTTGACGACGAACGAGCCCCGTTCGGCGATCACCGGCCAGGTCCGTGACGTCTTCATTGGACAGAAGATCACCAGCGGCGGATCCAGCGACAGCGCCGCGAAGCTCTGACAGGCGAAGCCGACGGGGTCGCCGACGCCGTCGATCGAGGTGATCACGGTGATGCCGGTGCAGAACTGGCCCATCGCCGTCCGGAATGCGCGGGAGTCGAACTCGGCCGTGCCGTACGGCGACTGCGGCGCCATCGCGGTCAGCCCTTCATTCCGACGGTGAAGTCGTGACCCCACAGGCTGACCGCCGTCGACTCACGGGCGATCCATTCGCCGTCGTCGACTTGCCTTCCCTCGCAGCCGTATTCGATGTCGAAGCCACCTGGCGTCTTCATGTAGAAGGAGAGCATCAGGTCGTTGACGTGGCGGCCGAGAGTCGCCGACATCGGGACCTTCCGGCGGAGTGCGCGGTCGTGGGCCAGGCCGACGTCATCGGAGTTCTCCACCTCGACCATCAGGTGGACGATGCCGGTGCTGTTCGGGATCGGCAGGAATGCGAGCGAATGGTGGCGCGGATTGCAGCCGAAGAACCGCAGCCAGGCGGGCTCGTCGCCCTCCTCACGACCGACGACCTGCGGTGGGAGTCGCATCGAGTCACGCAGGCGGAAGCCGAGGACGTCCCGGTAGAACGCGAGCGCCTTCGCGTCGTCGGTGGTGGTGAGCACGACGTGCCCCAACCCCTGCTCCCCGGTCACGAACCGGTGCCCGTACGGGCTGACGATCCGTCGGTGCTGCAGCGCGACACCGTGGAAGGCTTCGAGGACGTTGCCGTCGGGATCGGCGAACACGATCAGTTCGACGACGGCGCGGTCGGCGAGCTCCTCGCGCGTGCCCTCTCGGAACTCGACACCGGCGGCGGAAAGACGATCTCGAACTTCTTGCAGCGCTTCGGCGTTCGCGCACTCCCACCCCGAGCACGCGAGGTGGTCGCGATCGGACGGGACGATCACCAGGCGGGCCGGGTGATCGTCCATGCGCAGGTACAGGGCATCGGGCGTCGCACCGGAGCCCTCCACCATGCCGAGGACTTTCAGTCCGTACTCACGCCACGCGTCCATGTCGGTCGCGTCGATCCGCATGTAGCCGAGCGATCGGATCGGACTCTGCTGCTGTGTCATCTGTTCTCCTCACGTCACCCCGGGTCAGACCATCGTGTCGCCGATGGGGATGCCGAACTCCCCGTTTCCGTAGGCGACGTAGGCGCGTTCGGGATCGTTGGCCGCGTGCACCCGGCCCGCGTGCGCGTCACGCCAGAAGCGCTGGATCGGCGTTCCGTTCTCGAGCGCATGCGCACCCGAGTTCTCGAAGAGCCGATCGATGGCTGCGATCGCTCGGCCCGTCGCCCGGACCTGATCGCGTCGGGCGGCCAACCGCAACTCCATCGGCACCTCCTCGCCGGCGAGGATCAGGTCGTACTCGTCCTGCAGGTTGCCCGAGAGCTGCCGCCACGCCGCGTCGATCTCGCTGGCGGCCTCGGCGATCCGGACCTTGGCGAACGGATCGTCCTTGGCCTTCTCCCCCGCATACGCGGCGCGGACGCGCTTGCCCTGGTGTTCGACGTGCGCGGTGTACGCGCCGTACGCCATCCCGACGATGGGGGCGGAGATGGTCGACGGGTGCACGGTGCCCCACGGCATCCGATACACCGGGGCGGTATTGCGCTCCAGCCCGGGCGCCTTGCCCTGACTCATCTTGCCGAAGCTCAGCATGCGATGCGTCGGGACGAACACGTCCTTGACCTCGATGGTGTTCGATCCGGTGCCGCGGAGTCCGACGACGTTCCACACGTCCTTGATCGAGTAGTCGCCGCGCGGGATCAGGAAGCTGACGAAGTCGACGGGTTTGCCGTCCTTGATCACCGGCCCGCCCACCACGACCCAGTCGGCGATGTCGCATCCCGACGACCACGCCCACGAGCCGTTCACCCGGTAACCGCCCTCGACCACCTCTCCCATGCCCATCGGCGCATACGACGACGAGATGCGGACGCTCGTGTCCTGTCCCCACACGTCCTCCTGCGCCTGCTGGTCGAACAGGGCCAGATGCCAGTTGTGGATGCCGACAATGCCGGCCACCCAACCGGTGGAGCCGCATGCGGTGGCTATCCGTCGCACGGCCTCGTAGTAGGTCACCGGATCGGACTCGTATCCGCCCCACTGAGCGGGTTGCATCAGCTTGAAGAAGCCGGTGGCGTCGAGCATGTCGGCGACCTCGTCGGACACCCGACGCGCGTCCTCGGTCGACTGCGCCCGCTGTGCGAGCTCCGGCAGCAGGGCGTCGATCTTGGTCAGAACCTCCTGCGCTGCCTCGCTTCGCTGTGCTCCCATGGCCTTCTCCTGTTCGATGTGCGGCTCGATCTCTGTTGCCAATATTAGAACACGTTCTCATTCTGACTGGAACCTGTTCTACTATTGAGACAGACGAGTACACGCGCAGACATCGACGAGGAGCCACGAGCAGATGACTGACACCGACATCCGAGAGATCGACACCGGGACACCGCCCACCCGTTTCGCGCGCGGTTGGCACTGCATCGGCCTGGTGAGCGACTACACCGACGGCAAGCCGCATTCGTTGGAGATCTTCGGCACCAAGCTCGTCGTCTGGGCCGACACCGAAGGTCAGGTGAAGGCGCTCGACGCCTACTGCCGACACATGGGCGCCGACCTCTCGCAGGGCAAGCTGCGCGGCGACAACGTGGCCTGCCCGTTCCACGGCTGGCAGTGGAACGGCCGGGGGCGCTGCGCGGGCGTCCCCTACGCCAAGCGTCATCCGAAGCTGGCCAAGACCCGCACCTGGCCCACCATGATCCGCAACGGTCAGGTCTTCGTCTACAACGATCCCGAGGGCAATCCACCGGCCGAGAACGTCGTCATCCCCGAGGTCGCCGAGTACGGCGCCGAAGGATGGACCGACTGGACGTGGAACAAGATCGTGATCGAGGGATCCAACTGCCGCGAGATCATCGACAACGTCGTCGACATGGCGCACTTCTTCTATGTGCACTACGCCCTGCCCGACTATTTCAAGAACGTCTTCGAGGGCGAGACCGCCGCGCAGTACATGAACAGTCGTGGACGCCCCGACATCGCCCTGACCTCCGCCTACGGCGACAGTCGGCTGGAGTCGATCGCCGCCTACTACGGCCCCTCCTACATGCTGAACCCGATGGTGCAGTACTACGGCGAGTACGCGGTCGAGACGATTCTGACCAACTGCCACTACCCGATCGACGCCAACTCGTTCGTCCTGATGTACGGCGTGATGGCGAAGATTCCGGAAGGCCTCTCGGTCGAACAGGGCGCCAGGATGGCCCAGAAGATCACCGCGGGAGTCGAGGTCGGCTTCCTGCAGGACGTGGAGATCTGGCGGCACAAGACCCGCATCGACAATCCGCTCCTGGTCGAGGAGGACGGCCCGGTCTACCAGCTGCGTCGCTGGTACGAGCAGTTCTATGTCGACGTCGACGATGTGACCGATGAGATGACCGGTCGCTTCGAATACGAGATCGACACCGAGAAGGCCTTGGAGAACTGGGACCTCGAGGTTCAGGAGAATCTGCGGATCCAGGCCGAGGAGAAGGCGGCCGAGGAGTCCGCCGCAGAATCGGGCGCGTCGGTCTGATGTCCGTGACGGACGCGTCGGAGGCGAGCGGCTGGGCCAAGGCCCCCGACTACTCGGCCGACCCGGAACGCCGGTCGACGATCGCGGCGGCGACCGCCCGCGACCGTCGGCACTATCTGGCGGGCGGGATGACCCCGATCGAGTGCCGGACGTGCCACGGGTGCGCGCTGGTCAAGAAGACCAGCCCGCATCACACCAGCGTTCAGTGGACCGGCGACGCGCGCAGCCGATGCACCGAGATCTCGAAGATCCTCGCCGAGGGCGGCAACCCGGCCCTGCTCCCGACGTGCCCGCGCATGTCGGCGAGCATCGACCACGGCGTCACCGAGGGCATCGTGCCGCGCGAGTCGCCCGACGCCGACCCCGACGGCTATTGGTGAGGTCCGACCAGTCCGCTACCGTCGACGCCATGACCGATGAGACGCTCGGACCCGACTGGACACGACACGGCGCGGGCTGGGCCGCGCAGGACGTCGTCTTCGACCGCATCTTCGCACCGGTGACGCGAGCGATCGTGGAGGCGGCCGACCTGTCCGGGACCGTACTCGACATCGGCTGCGGTACGGGCACTCTGATCGAAGCGGCGGTGGACGCGGGAGCGACGGCGGTCGGGGTCGACATCTCGTCGGCGATGGTCGAGGCCGCCGCGCAGCGGGTTCCGCAGGCGACCGTCGTCGTCGCCGACGCCCAGACCACCGATCTGACGGCACTCGCACCGAACGGCTTCGACCGGTTCGTCTCGCGCTTCGGCGTGATGTTCTTCGGCGACCCGGTCGCGGCGTTCACGAACATCCGTCGCGCCGCCGCACCCGATGCCTCGATGGCGTTCATGTGCTGGCAGGACGGTCGGAAGAATCCGATCTTCACCTTGGGGACGAGCACGCTGATCGAAGCGCTCGACGAGAAGCCCGCACGCCCGCAGCCGCGGGCACCCGGACCGGTCGCCTTCGCCGACTCCAGCTATCTGCGCGATGTGCTCACCGCCGCCGGATGGTCCGCCGTCGCGATCGATCCGTTCACGTTCACGGCCGACTACTCGACACCGACGAGCGACGGCGTCGAGGAGAGGCTCGCGGTGATCCTCGCGACGAGCACCGGGCAGCTCGTCGAGGGCGAGGTCCGCGAACGGCTCGGCGAGGACGGGTGGACCGAGCTCCTCGACCGCGTGCGGGAGAGTCTGCGCGCGGACGTCGTCGACGGTCGGCTCGCCCACGAGGGACACTGCTGGTCGGTGACCGCACGAGCGTGAGTCGCTCCGCCGAGAGCAGAACGCCGAGCGGAGGTGCGCGGATCCGGTCTACGCTGCGGTCATGAGACTTCTCGCCGGGACTCGGATGCCGCTCTTCCGCGAGGAGTTGGGCGCGCATCTGCGCGACCTGCGACGCGAACGCGGCGAACGCCTGTCCGATGTCGCCGAGCGGGCGGGCATCTCCACGCAGTATCTGTCGGAGATCGAACGCGGCCGCAAGGATCCGTCCAGCGAGATGATCGAGGCCGTGTCCGGAGCCCTCGACGTCAGTGTCGCCGAGGTGTCGACCGCCGTCGGCGAACGACTGAGCCGACCCGCGTCGACGCGCGCCTACGCGCTCGCCGCATGAGTCGCATCCCCGTCGACCACCGCGTCGATCAGCCCGTAGTCGACGGCGTCCGGTGCAGTGAACACGCGGGTGCGCTCGGTGTCCGATCGGATCTGTGCGGGCTCGCGACCGGTGTGGCGAGCCAGGACCGACTCGATCTGCGCCCGGACCCGCACGAGCTCGTCGGCCTCGATGATCAGATCCGGAATGGTCCCCCGACCGCCCTCGACACCCGGTTGGTGCAGCACGATCCGTGAGTGCGGCGTCGCCGATCGTTTCCCGTCCGCGCCCGCCGCGAGAAGTACGGCGCCGACCGAGACCGCCTGCCCGACGCACGTCGTCGCGACATCCGCGCGGATGTGCCGCATCGTGTCGTAGACGGCGAGCATGGCCGCCGGATCGCCGCCGGAACAGTTGATGTACAGCTCCACATCGCGCTCGGAGTTCTCCGCGTCGAGGTACAGCAGCTGCGCGACGAGCGCGTTGGCCACGCCCGCGTCGATCGGCGTGCCGACGTAGACGATGCGTCCGGACAGAAGGTGGGAGTAGACGTCGCTGTATCGCTCGCCCGCCGGGGTCCGTTCGACGACGTTCGGAATCGGATACGACATCAGTTTCCTCCCGTGAGACCGAACCCGGTGCGTGGCGCGGGCGGGGCGAGGACCGAGAAGTCGGCGACGATCTCGTCGACGAACCCGTAGTCGAGCGCCTGCTGCGCGGTGTACCAGCGGTCGCGGATCGAGTCGGCGAAGACCGCGTCGATCGGCTGCCCGGTGTCCTCGGCGATCAACCCGAGGACGGTGTCGCGGGTGTAACGGAGATCGTCGGCCTGGAGCTCGACGTCGGCGGCCGTTCCCCCGATGCCCGCCGAACCCTGGTGCATGAGGATGCGGGCGTGCGGGAGCGCGCGGCGCTTGCCGCCAGTCCCGGCCGACAGCAGGAACTGTCCGGCACTGCACGCGAGGCCGAGGGCGAGCGTCGACACGTCGCACGGAATCAAGCGCATCACGTCACGGATGGCGAGCATCGCCGGAACCGAGCCGCCCGGCGAGTGGATCCACAGCGCGATGTCCGCGTCATCGGCGGCCGCCAACGTCAGCATCTGGGTGGCGAGCAGGGTGCCGTTGTCGTCGTCGAGCGCGCCGTCGAGGACCAGGACGCGCCGCGCGAGCAGTTCGTCGCGGTCTCGTCTGGTGAATCGTCTGGGTTCTCGAATCTCGTCCATGCGGCCATCGTGCGCCCGACGCCGACCGCGGCGCCCGACTCTCTGCCCAGGGCAGATCCGCTCATAGCGGCGCCGAAGAAAAAAGATCCGCATCCGACCCATCTGCGCCGGGCTCCCAGCCGAAGCACCTATGACAGCTGCCGAAGGAGGACCGCGTGAGCACAGACAATCTGATTCATTCCGCACAGACTCGAGCGCAACTGCCGCTGACCGCCGCGCAGCGTGGCATCTATTACGCCCAGCAGATCGATCCGCACGTCCCGATGTCGGTCGCCGCATTCGTCGAGTTCCACGGCGACCTGGACGTCGACCGCCTCGGCCGCGCGGTCACCGAGTCCGCGATCGAGACGGAGTCGGGCCTGTTGCGACTCGTCGACCACGGGGACGATGAACCGACCGCACTGGTCGACGACGACCGCGACGTCACGCTGGGCCGTCGGGACTTCTCCGGGCAGGACGACCCCCGCGCCGCCGCGCTGCGGTGGATCGACGAGCATCGTGCTCACGTCCCGGACCTGTTCACCGAACCGCTCCTGGAGACCTACCTCCTGACTCTCGGTCCGAACCACAGCATCTGGTACTGCTGGGCGCACCACCTGGCCTTCGACGGCTACGGCGCGATGTACATCATGCTGCGCGTAGCCCAGCGATACACGGCCGACGGCGGCGACCTTCCCGACGCCGCCATCGCGTCGATGGCCGACGTCGCCGACATCGACGAGGACTACCGCGGGTCGCAGCGCTTCGCCGACGACCGGGAGTACTGGTCCGGCCGTCTCGGGCACGACCTCGAGGCCCTGCCGAGCACCTCGTTCTCCACCCGCAGCGACGTCGCGGCGCCGCTGGCGACCGTCGTCTCGACCGCTCTCGACGACCCCGTGGTCGAGAAGATCCGGTCACGCGCCGCCGACCTCGGGGTGCGGCCCGCATCCGTGATCTCGGCGGCCCTCGCGGTGTACCTCGCTCGATTCAACAACACCGCGGATGCCATGCTGAGCCTCCCGGTCGCCGCGCGCGACACCCCCGCGCTCCGCTCGTCGACCGGCCTCACCTCCAACGTGGTGCCCGTCCTGGCCCGCATCGATCACGCCGACGGACCGATCCCGGTCGACGAGCTGATCCGCGACGTCGACCGGGACATCAAGAACGCCGTCCGCCACCAGCACTACCGCCACGAGGAGATCATGTCCGAGGTCCTCGGCGCCGCGGGCGGGCGACGCGGCTTCTTCGGGCCGATGCTCAACGTGATGCTGTTCTTCAAGCACATCGACTTCGGTTCGCTGACCGGCGCGCTGAACATCCTCTCGACCGGCCCCGTCGAAGACGCGTCGGTGAACGTCTACGACTCGATATCCGGCGGCATGCACCTCGACCTCGAGGCGAATCCGAACGTCTACGACGACGCCGACGTGCGTGCTCACCACGAACGCCTGGTCGACTTCCTCTCCCGATTCGTCGCCGCCGAGCCTGCGCGGCCGGTCACCGGACTGCCGGTGGCGACCGCCGACGAGACCGCGCTCGCCGACCGCTGCGCGACCGGCCCGATCGCCGACTGCGGCGATCGGACGGTGACCGGACTGCTCGCCGACGCGTACCACCGCTTCGGCGACCGGACGGCGCTCATCGCCCCCGACGGTGAGCACCTCACCTACTCGGACGTGCGACATCGGGTCGCCGCAGTGGCGGCCGGCTTACGCGCGCACGGCATCGGACCCGAGGACATCGTCGGCGTGATGCTCCCGCGCGGCGTCGACCAGCAGATCGCACTGCACGCGATCATCGCCAGCGGTGCGGCGTTCGTACCGCTGACACCGGACGAACCCGAAGCACGGCGCGACCGCATCATCGGCATCGCCGCGCCCGCCCTCGTGATCGTGGACGACGACCAGTCTCTCCCGGTGCGGACCGCCACGCTGCGAGCCCTCGACGTCGAGCCCGCCGAGCCGCCCGCGGTGCGCGTCCACCCGGACAACGGTGCGTACCTGTTGTTCACCTCCGGATCGACCGGTGCGCCGAAGGGCGTCATGATCAGTCATCGCGCGCTGGTGAACCGGCTGCTGTGGATGCAGTCCGAATACGCGCTCACCTCGGCCGATCGCGTGCTGCAGAAGACCCCGGCGAGCTTCGACGTGTCGGTGTGGGAGTACTTCTTGCCGATGACGGTCGGGGCCGCGGCCGTCGTCGCCGCGCCCGACGGTCATCGCGATCCGTGGTACCTGCGCGGCATGGTGCAACAGGCCGAGGTGAGCGTCCTGCACTTCGTCCCGTCCATGCTCGCCGTGTTCACCGAGACCCTGGGCGCCGACGCCGAGACGGCCGAGCGGACCCGGAGCGCGCTCGCGTCGGTGCGCGCGATCTTCACCAGCGGCGAGGCGCTCACCCCGGGCATCGTCGCCGCGACCGCGGCTCTCACCCACGCCCCGGTCCACAACCTGTACGGCCCCACCGAGGCGGCCATCGACGTGACCCGTCACGACGCGTGCGACCCGGCCGAGCCGGTCGTCCCCATCGGACGCCCCGTGCACAACACCACCGCGTACGTCCTCGACCGGCGCCTCGAACCGACACCGACGGGTGCGGTCGGCGAACTCTATCTCGGTGGCGTCCAGCTCGCCCGCGGCTACCGGGGCCGCCCCGACCTCACGGCCGATCGCTTCGTCGCCGACCCGCACGGTCACGGTCGGCTCTACCGCACCGGCGATCTCGTTCGCCGCCGCCGCGACGGCGAACTCGAGTACCTGGGCCGCAGCGACTCGCAGATCAAGATCCGTGGGCGTCGCGTGGAGCTCGGTGAGATCGAGAGCGCGCTCGCCGCACTCGACGGCGTGCGCGCGGCCGGGGCCGTGTTCCGCGACGATCTCCTCACCGAGCGGATCATCGTCGGGTACGTCAGCGGCGACCGGCTCGACGACCGTGACCTGCGCGCCGAACTGTCGGCGTCGATCCCGTCGCACATGATCCCCACCGCCGTCGTGGTCTGCGCGGAACTGCCGACCACCGCGAACGGCAAACTCGACCGCCGCGCCCTCCCCGACCCCGCTCTCGACGGCGCCGGCGTGGCGACCGGGACGCATGACACGCCGTCCACCGGGCTCGAGCGGCTGGTGCACGACACCGTCTGCTCGGTTCTGGGCGTCGCCGAGACGTCGATGGCGGCGGGCTTCTTCGAACTCGGCGGCAGTTCCCTGTCCGCGACCCGGATCGCCGCGCGGCTCTCGACCGCGACCGGCAGCCGTCTGGGGATCCGAACGATCCTCGACGCGGCCGACGTCGCGGGCATCGCGGAGGCGGCGCGTGCGCAGGGGGTGCCCGATGACGTGTCGCCGTCCGCCGCGGAGTCCGCCCATGTGGAGATCGACGGGCCGGTCCCGCTCTCGCCCGCACAGCACCGCCTCTGGCTGGCCGGACGCCTGGACCCCGAGGCGGCCGCCACATACAACGTCCCGTTCACGGTCCGGCTCATCGGCGACCTGGACGTCGACGCGCTCATCGCGGCACTGAACGATGTCGTCGACCGGCACGAACCCCTACGCACCACCATCGCGGTCGACGATGACGGCACCGCGTACCAGGACGTCGTGCCGACCGACGGACGGCTTCTCGGCGTGGAATGCGTCGAGACGGGATCAGCGGCCGCGGACATCGAAGAGTTCGCCGCTGCGCCGTTCGACCTCGGCGCCGATCTCCCGATCCGGGCGAGGCTGTACGCCGACGACCCCCACGACCACACGCTCGCCGTGGTGATCCACCACATCGCCGCCGACGGCTGGTCGCTCGGACCGTTGGCCGACGATCTCGCCGACGCGTACGAGGCCCGCCGATCGGGCGACGCTCCGTCATGGCCCGATCTGCCGATCACCTACCGCCAGGCGGCCGCCGACCGCCTCGCCTGGCTCGCCGACCCGGCCTCCAGCGCCGCCGCACAGATCGACTTCTGGGCGCGGACGCTCGCCGACGCACCCGTCGACACCGAACTGCCGTACGACCGCTCGCCGTCGGCCGTCGACCGCCGCTCCGGCGCCCACACCACGGCGCCGATCGACGCGGCCACCCGCGAACGCCTCGTCGCGCTGGCCGAGGGGCACGGCGCCACCCCGTTCATGGTGGTGCACGCGGCTGTCGCCGCACTGCTGCGCACGCTGTCGAGCACCGACGACATCGTCGTCGGCACCCCGGTGTCCGGACGCGGAGCCGACGATCTCGACCCGCTGATCGGCATGTTCGTGAACACGCTCGCCCTGCGCACACCGGTCGACAAGAACGCCTCCTTCGGCGACCTGCTCGCCGTCGTCCGCGAACGCGATCTCGCAGCGTTCGACAACGCCGACGTACCGTTCGACCGCCTGGTGACCGAACTGAACCCGGCGCGCAGCGGCAGCGGCCAACCGTACTTCGACGTGTCCGTCACGCTCGAGGACCCGGCGCAGGTGGCCGTCGACTTCTCCGGTCTCGCCGCGACCGCGACCAAGGTCGACACCGGCACCAACAAATTCGACCTCGAGTTCACTGTCACCGACCGGGCGGCCGACGGCGGGATGGATCTGACCCTGGGATATGCCGACGAACTCTTCGATCGGGCGACCGTCGCAGGCCTCGCGTCTCGATTCGTCCGGCTCCTGCAGACCGTGGTGGCCGAACCCGCCATGTCCATCGGGGACGCGTGCGTCCTCGACGCCTCCGATCGCCTCGACCTCGTGCCCGCCGTCGGCGGCGGCGCCCGGCCGGTGGAACACCTCACTCGGCTCCTGCAGGCGGCGGTGGCGGCCGAGCCGTTCGGTTCGGCCGTCGTCGACGCCGCGAACAATCGCCGTCTCACCTATCGGGAGCTCGACGAGGCCTCCGACGCGCTCGCGCGGAGCCTCATCGACGCGGGCGCCGGACCCGAACGCTACGTCGCGGTGGCCCTCCCGCGGGGTGCGATGTGGATGGTCACGCTGTGGGCGGTCGCCAAGACCGGCGCTGCCTGGGTTCCGGTCGACCCCGCCTATCCGCGGGCCCGCACCGACTTCATGCTCACCGACTCGGATGCACGCATCGTCGTCACAGATTCGGCGTCGGCGACCGGACTGCCCACGACCGAGAAGCACACGGTCGTCGTGCTCGACGGCGACATCCCGCGCACAACCGATCCGGCGCCGATCACCGACACCGACCGACTCGCTCCGGTCCACGTCGATCAGCCCGCGTACCTGATCTACACCTCCGGCACCACCGGGCGGCCGAAAGGCGTGGTCGTGAGCCACCGCGGACTGGCCGACTTCGCCGCCGAGCAGGTCTCGCGTCTCGAACTGACCAGCAAGAGCCGGACTCTGCACCTCGCGTCGCCGAGCTTCGACGCGTCGGTGCTCGAGGTGATCATGGCCGTCGGTTCCGCCGCCTGCATGCACATCGCTCCGGCGGACATCGTCGGTGGCCGCGACCTGTCGGATCTGATGGCCGACGCCGCGATCACACACGCCTTCCTCACCCCGTCGCTTCTGACCACCATGTCGCCCGACGATCTCCCCGCGCTGGGCACCCTCGTGATCGGCGGCGAACACCCGAACGCCGAAGCCGTCCGACGCTGGTCCGCCGGTCGACGTCTCATCAACGCCTACGGTCCGACCGAGGCCACAGTGGTCGCCACGATGTCCGAGAGCATCGAACCCACCGACGCCGTCACCATCGGCAGGCCGATTCGCGGCGTGTCCGCCATCGTCCTCGACGAACGGCTGCGGCCGGTGGCGCCCGGTGTGGTCGGCGAACTCTATCTGTGCGGTCCGCATCTCGCCCGCGGCTACCACGGGGTACGGCCCCTGACCTCTAAGCGGTTCGTGGCGAATCCGTTCGGCGAGCCGGGCGAACGCATGTACCGCACCGGCGATCTGGTCCGCTGGGGTGCGGACCACGCCCTGGACTTCCGCGGCCGCGCGGACCACCAGGCCAAGATCCGCGGTCACCGGATCGAACTAGGCGAGATCGACGCCGCTCTGGTCGCCGACCCGGCGATTCGCGGCGCGGTGACCATCGTGTCCGGTACCGACGACTCCGCGCGCCTGATCGCGTACGCCACCGGAACCGAAGGCACTGTGCTCGACGACGACGCCGTCCGCGCGGTCCGCGACCGGCTGGCCGCCCGGCTGCCGCGGCACATGGTGCCCGGCGCCGTCATCCCCGTCGAGGAGATCCCGGTGACGCCTGCCGGCAAGGTCGACACCCGCGCGCTGCCTGCGCCCCGGAACGTCGACGACGCCCAGGCGCGCACACCGCTGCGGGGCGACGCCGAGCACGCCGCGGCCGACGCCGTCGCCCGGATCCTCGACGTGGACGCCGACCGGCTCGGACGCGAGGACGACTTCTTCGAGCTCGGCGGCAACTCGCTTCTCGCCACCCAGTTGGCGACCGCCCTCGAGCAGTACGTCGACGTCCGCGTGCCGGTACGCGCTCTGTTCGACGCCTCCAGCATCGCCGCGATCGGCCGACTGATCGGTTCCCCCGACGCCGGGCCGCTCGCCGACGACGGTCGACCCCGGGCACCGCTGGTGCACGATCGATCGGACGATCCGGTCGACCCCGGCCCGGCACAGCAGCAGCTGTGGTTCCTCAACCGGCTCGCGGACCCGGGTGAGGGCGCCGGCTACCACATCGCGTTCGCGCTCGACATGGACGGCGACCTGAACGTCGCCGCGCTCGGCGGCGCACTGCGGCACACGATCGCCCGTCACGAACCGCTCCGCACGCGGTACCCGGCACGCGACGGTCGCCCGACTCTGGACGTGCTGCCCGCCCCGGACATCGCATTGGACCCGCAGTTCGTCGCCGACGACGAGTGGGAGGATCGGGCCCGGGAGATCGCGACCGAACCGTTCGATCTGACGGTGGACCGGCCGCTGCGCGCGGCGCTGCATCGGCTGCCGAACGAGGACGGCGCCCCCGTCCGCCACCGCCTGACCCTGGTGATTCATCACATCGCGGCCGACGGGGCGTCGATGGCTCCGCTCGCCGCCGACATCGGTTCGGCTTACGCGGATCTGCATGCGGGCCGTGACCCTCGACAGCCGGCGCCGTCGTTCACCTACCGTGACTACCTGCGCTGGCAGACGGCGCAGCTCGCCGACGCCGCCGCCTCACCGGAACCGTCGACCCGGCTGGACGAACTCACCTCGTGGTGGCGGGAGAACCTCGACGGCATCGACCACGCACCCGTCCTGATGTCCGACGTCGACGAGCCGTCGGCGACCGGGCTGGCGGGTGTGGTCGAGGTCGCCTTCCCCGACAACCTCCGGTCCGCGCTGAGCAGCCGCGACGTCTCCGGCGCCACGGAGTTCATGACGGTGCACGCGGTGCTCGCAACCCTGCTGCACCGGATGTCGGCCGATCCCGCCGCACACGTGGGGGTCGGCGTCAGCGATCTCGTCATCGGCACCCCGGTCGCCGGGCGCACCGATCCCGGACTGACCGACCTCGTCGGAATGTTCGTGAACTCGGTGCCCCTGCGCACCCGGGTGGACTCGAACGACTCCTTCCTCGACCTGCTCGCCGCCGTCCGCGACGCGGACCTCGACGCCGTCTCGCACGCCGACATGCCGTTCGAGAAGCTCGTGGCCGCGCTCGCTCCCCCGCGCACCGGCCGACACCCGCTGTTCGGCGTCGCGATCACGCTCGACGCCCCGTCCGACGATGCGGCGATCCGGTTGCCGGGCGTCACGGCGTCCGCCCGTGAGATCGGCACCGGCGGAGCGCGGTTCGATCTGGAACTGCGCATCCGCGATGGTGTCGCACGTTTCACCTACGACGTGGGTCTCTACAGCGAGCGGCGGATCGCCGACCTCGCACAGCGGTTCGTCGCCCTCGCACGGCAGATCGCCGACCGCCCCGACCGCCGGATCGGCGATCTCGACATCGCCCGGCCCGACGACGGGCCGGCCGCCGCACAGGTCGCCGCGGTCGATCCGTCCCACCTCGCAAGCATCATCGACCGCGCCGTGCGGACGCGGCCCGACACCGTGGCACTCGACGACGGCTCCCGTCGGCTCACCTACCGCGAAGCGGGCCGGATATCGGACCGCTGGGCACGCACACTGTGCGCGTACGGCGTCGGTCCGGACGATGTCGTCGCGGTGGCGATCGGCCGATCGGCGGAGTCGGTCCTGGCGACGTGGGCCGTCACCAAGACCGGCGCGGCCGTCGTGCCTGTGGATCCACGGCATCCGACCGACCGCGTGCGGCACATGATCACCGACTCCGGCGCCGTACTCGGCATCACGACCGCCGACCTGCTCCGCGACGCTCCCGACGAGCTTCGGTGGGTCACCGTCGACGAACTGACCGCCGATACGCCGGGCGCTCTCGGACGTCTGCGGAACCGTCCGGTCCGACGCCTCGACAGCTGCGCCTACATCGTTTACACGTCGGGGACCACCGGCGTCCCGAAGGGCGCCTCGATCTCGCACCGCGGCCTCGCCGCGTTCGCGGCGACCCAGACCCGCCGCTACGGTGTCGACGCCGACAGCCGCACCCTGCATTTCGCGGCCCCCGGCTTCGACGCCTCCATGCTGGAACTGCTCCTCGCGGTCGATGCGGGCGCGACGATGGTCATCGCACCGACCTCGATCTACGGCGGCGACGAACTGACCGAGTTCCTCGCCGACCGACAGGTCACCCATGCCTTCGTCACCCCGGCCGCACTCGCGGCCGCCGCACCGCGCGATCTGCCCGCCCTGCGGTGCCTCGGCGTGGGCGGCGAATCGTTCAGCCGCGAACTGGTCTCGAGGTGGGGACGCGGCCGCACGTTCCTGAACTGCTACGGCCCCACCGAGACCACCATCGTCGCGATGATCGGCTCGGTCGCTCCGGACACGCCGGTCACCATCGGCACCCCCGTGGACGGAGTCCGGGCGGTCATCCTCGACGCACGGCTGCGGCCGGTCCCGCCGTACGCGCCCGGCGACCTGTACCTGATGGGGCCGGGGCTGGCACGCGGCTACCTGAATCGGGCCGGGCAGACGTCGGCGACCTTCGTCGGCGCGATCGACGGTTCGGGCGACCGGATGTACCGGACCGGCGATCTCGCCGCCACGGATCTCGCGGGTGTCGTCACCTTCCACGGACGGACCGACCGACAAGTCAAGGTGCGCGGCTTCCGCATCGAACTCGACGAGATCGACTCGACGCTCGCGCGACACCCGGACGTCGGAGCCTCGGTCACCCAGGTCCTCGGCTCCGGCGACGCGGCTCATCTGGTCAGCTATGTGACGGCGGCCGGTGACGCAGCGGTCGGCGAAAGCGAGGTCATCGCCTTCGCCGCCGAACGGCTGCCCCGCCAGATGCTCCCGTCGGCCGTCGTCCCGATCGACGCGATTCCGCTGACGGTCAACGGCAAGGTCGACCGAGCCGCCCTGCCCGCACCGCAACGGACCGAGCCCTCCTCCACCCGGCGACCGGTCGCAGGCGCCGAGAGCGTGGTCGCCGATCTGGTCGCCGACGCACTCGGGCTGCCCGCGGGCAGTGTCGGGGCCGACGACGACTTCTTCTCACTCGGCGGAACGTCGCTGCAGGCGACCACGTTGGTCAGCCGGATCAACGCCGTCCACCGCGGCGACCCGATCAGGGTCCGCACGGTCTTCGACGACCCGACCGTCGCACAACTCGCGCGGCTGGTCGAGATCGACCCGTCGGCGGTCGACGACCCGTGCGGCACCGAGACGGTGGACCGCGACGCCGCGCGCACGTCGCCGACCGATCCTGACCGTTTTCCGCTCGCACCGATGCAGAAGCGGATCTGGTCGCTGCATCGCAGCGACCCCGATTCCGTCGACTACGCGATGCCCTTCGTTCTGCGACTGCACGGCAGCCTCGACACCGAGGCCCTCCGCGAATCCCTGACCGACGTGCTCGCTCGGCACGCGGTTCTCCGCACGGTCTACACCGACACCGAATCGGGGCCGGTCGGCGTCGTGTCCGACGATCCCCGCCGGGCGGTCGGTGAGCTCGAGGTGGCCGACGCCGACACCGAGACGATCGTCGCCGCACTGCTCGAGCGTCCGTTCGACCTCACCCGCGACGTGCCGGTGCGAGCCGCCCTCACCGGTGACGGCGACGGCCACGCGTTGGTCATCGTGCTACATCACATCGCCGCGGACGGCGGCTCCATGCCGGTCGTCATCGGCGATCTCCTCGACGCGTACCGCGCCCGGACCGGCGCGACCGGATCGTCTCTCACGCGTGCGCCCGCCGTCCCCGACTACCGCCACTACGCGTGGTCGCAGGACGCCGACCGGGAGAGCGAAGACCTCCGCTACTGGACGTCCACGCTGACCGGAGCACGGCCGGTGAGCAGTGTGGCCGCCGACCCTGCGGTCGCCGACCGGACCGGTGGCGCCCGCGTCGACGTACCGATCGACGACGAGCTGCGCGACGCCGTCACAGCGTTCGCACGCACCAACGCGACCTCCGCGTTCACGGTGCTGCACACCGCTCTCGCAGCATTGCTCAACCGCCTGGGAGCCGGCGACGATCTCGTGATCGGCACCCCCGTCGACACCCGCGCGTCGGTGAGCGGCGACGCCGGCGACTTCCGCCGGACCGTCGGCATGTTCGTCAACACCGTGGCGCTCCGCACGGTCGTCGACTCGAATGCCAGCGCGCAGTCGTTGCTCGATCATGTGCGGGCTGACGATCTGGCGGCCTGGGACCATCTCACGGCGCCGTTCGACGATGTGGTCTCGGCGGTCAACCCGCCGCGCGTCCCCGGGCGCGGACCGCTGTTCCAAGTGGCCCTGTCGGTGCACGACTTCACCGACTCGATCGCCGGCGAACAGCTCCCGGTCTCGGCAGACCTGGTCGGCGAGATCGCCGAGCTCGACCTGCACACCGCCAAGTTCGACCTGCAGTTCACGATCACCGGGATGAATTCTCAATCGCCGGCCCCGAGGCTGTCGCTGACGTACGCCCGCAACCGGTACAGCCGCGTCGGCGCCGAAGAGCTGAGTGTCCGTCTGCTGCGGGTGCTCCGCGCCCTCGTCACCGATCCGCAGCGATGCGTCGGCGACATCCGGATCACCGATCCGCTCGAAGTGGACCGCCTGGCACCGGTGTCGGGGCCCGCGGCGAGCACTGCGCGGACCTACGCCGACCTGCTCGACGACGCCGTCCACCGCAATCCGTACGGTATCGCCGTCAGTGCCGAGAACGCGGCGGGGTCGACGGTCGACGTGACCTACCTCGACCTGTACGGGCGGGCGAACCGTCTCGCCCGGCATCTCCTGCGACAGGGGGTGGCGCGGCACCCGGAATCGGTGATCGCCGTCGCCGTCCCGCGGTCGCTCGAGGCCGTCGTAGCGATCTGGGCGATCGTGCGCACCGGAGCCGCGTACGTCCCGGTCGACCCGACCTACCCGGCCGACCGCATCGCGCACATGCTCGACGACTCCGGCGCCTGCCTGATCGTCACGACCGCGGCGCACGCAAGGGCCCTGCCCGCCGACGGGGCGCCCCGTCTGGTGCTCGACGACCCGGGCGTCCAGCAGCGGCTGGCCGCGACCCCGCCCGCGCCGATCGACGACGGCGAGCTGCCGCGACCGATCGACGTCGACGGCCTGGCCTACGTGATCTACACGTCGGGTTCCACCGGCACGCCCAAGGGTGTACTCGTCCCGCACCGCGGCCTGGCCGCCGTCCACGACGAGCTCGCCGACCGCATGTCGCCTACCCCCACGTCGCGGGTGCTGCACTTCGCCTCCCCCAGCTTCGATGCGTCAGTGCTCGAGTTCCTGCTGGCCGCGTCGGGCGCGGCGACCCTCGTCGTCGCCCCGACCACCGTCTACGGCGGCGCCGACCTGGAAGGCCTTCTGGTGCGCAGAGCGGTGACCCATGCGTTCATCACGCCCGCCGCGGTCGCCACGATGTCGCCCGACGCGATGCCCGCGTTGACCTCGCTCGCCGTCGGCGGGGAGGCAGTCGCACCCGATCTCGTGCGCGCGTGGTCGCCCGGTCGGACGCTGCTCAACGTCTACGGTCCGACGGAGACGACGATCATCACCACATCCTCCGAACCGCTCTCACCCGACGATCGGGTCACCATCGGCACGCCGAACAACGGTGTGGCCGCGGTCGTGCTCGACGACCGACTGCACCCGGTCCCCGCGGGCGTGCCGGGCGAGCTGTACCTCCTCGGACCGCAGATCACTCGCGGATACCACGGGCGACGGGCCCTGACGTCCGCCCGCTACCCGGCCGCTCCGATGGTCCTCGGCTCCGAGTTCGTCGGCCAACGGATGTACCGGACCGGCGACCTCGTCCGGTGGAGTCGCGACGGGCGACTCGAGTACGTCGGGCGCACCGACGGTCAGGTCCAGGTCCGCGGCTTCCGCGTCGAGCTGGGCGAGATCGACGACGCGCTGACCGAGGCGCCCCGCGTGCACACCGCGGTCACGGTCGCCGACTCGGAGTCCGATCAGACCGTCCTGCACAGCTATGTGACGCCCGCGCCCGGTGCGGGGCCGCTCGACGCGGCGTCGGTCCGCCGCGCGGTGGCCCGGCGCCTGCCGCGCCACATGGTGCCGACGACGGTGACCGTTCTCGACCGGCTCCCGATGACCGCTGTCGGGAAAGTCGATCGACGTGCGCTTCCCGATCCGGTCGCCCCGTCGACGGTCGTCGGAGAGGCACCCGTCGGCGAGACCGAGCAGCAGATCGCCGACGCATTCGCCGCGGTACTCGGAACCGAACGGATCGGCCGTGACGACAACTTCTTCGACATCGGCGGTGACTCGCTGCTCGCCACGACGCTCGCGACGCGGCTGCGCGGAACCGGACATCGGCTCACCGTCCCGGACGTGTTCGCCGCACCGACACCCGCCGAGCTGGCCGCTGTGCTCTCCGACGAGACCGCGGGCGACCGATCCTCGTCTCCGGCACTGGCGCCGTTACTGACTCTGCGCCGCGGTGCTCCCGACACGGCGAACGCCCCGCTCTTCGTGATCCACCCGGCGATCGGACTCGCGTGGAGCTTCACCACCCTGCTGCCGCATGTCGACGACGGCCGGGCCGTCTACGGGCTGCAGAACCCGGCCCTGTCGGGTGCCGTCCCGGCCGAGTCGATCGACGAGATCGCCGCCGATTACGTACGGCGAATCCGCGAGGTCGCACCGCACGGGCCCTACCGTCTGCTCGGATGGTCGCTCGGCGGGCTGATCGCGCACGAGGTCGGAGTGGCCCTGCAGCGCGCCGGTGAGCAGGTGGAGCAGCTGGTGCTCCTGGACTCGTATGTGCTGGCCGATCACACCGATCTGCCCCGCGAGTCGATGCGCGACCTCCTCGGGGAGTTCGGCATCGACGCGGCGGACACGCCCGCCGACCCCGAGCCCGCAACGCTCGCCGCGGCCGTACGCACAGCGGGCGGACCGCTGGCGGAGTTGACCGACGGCGACCTCGACGCCGTCCGATCGACTTTCGAATCCGCCGGTTCCCTCGCGCGGTCGTGGCGACCGCGGGTGTTCGACGGCGACGCCGTGTTCGTGTCCGCCACGCGCGGAGGCGCCGACGTCGACGCCCGCGGGGATTGGATCGACCGGATCACCGGAACGGTCGCCGACGTTCAGGTCGATTGCACGCACGCGCGAATGCTGTTGCCCGAGAACGTCACACAGTACGGGCACATCGTCGAGAACCAGTGACCGAACCCCACTACGACGGCACCCGCCGCCCACCGGTGAGAAACACCACGTCCCGCGATAGGAGAAGCGATGACCCCCAATCCGTTCGACGACACCGACGGCACCTTCCTGGTGCTGATCAACCACGAACGTCAGCATTCGCTCTGGCCCGAGTTCGCACCCGTGCCGCACGGCTGGACGAGAGTGTTCGGCCCGAGCGGTCACACCGAGTGCCTCGACTACGTGGAAGAGAACTGGACGGACATGAGACCGGCGAGCCTCGTCGCGTCCATGGACCGAGCCGCGGCCGGACATCCGGCCGGGCCGACCCAGCGAAACGACAATTGAGAGGACGGCCGTGGGACGACACAGCGCAGACATCCTGGACCGGGACGCCCCTCCACAGCACGCGGTCGAGGCGACGACGGTGCCTGCCGGCACCGGAGCCGCGGGCGACGCGGCGATCAGCACCGTCACCGACGCTCTCGTGCTGCGCGGGCTGACGAAGACCTTCCGCAGCGGTCCGTTCGGGCGCGGACGGACACACACCGCGGTCGATCGACTCGACCTCTCGGTGCCGACGGGCTCGATCCACGCGATCCTCGGACCGAACGGGGCGGGCAAGACGACCACCGTGTCGATGGTGGCCACCCTGCTGCGACCCGACGCGGGCGAGATCCTGATCGACGGCGTCGACGCCGTCGCCGACCCGTCCGCGGTCCGCGGACTCATCGGAATGTCCGGTCAGTACGCCGCCGTCGACGGGAACCTCAGCGGGTTCGAGAACCTGCGCATGGTCGCCCAGCTGTACGGGCTGTCGCGCCGGGAGGCGTCGACCAGAGCCCAGGAGATGATCGACGAACTCTCTCTCACCGCGGCAGCCGACCGTCCGATGCGGACCTATTCGGGCGGGATGCGTCGTCGCCTCGACCTCGCGGGCGCCATCATCAATCGTCCCCGCCTAGTGATCCTCGACGAGCCGACCACCGGCCTCGACCCGCGGGGACGCCGCCAGATCTGGCAGGCGATCAAAGAGCTGACCCTGGCGGGGACCACGATCCTGCTCACCACCCAGTACCTCGAGGAGGCCGACGAGCTGGCCGACGACGTCACCGTCGTCTACGACGGCGCCGTACACGCTCGCGGCACTCCCGAGTCGCTCAAACGCGATTTCGGCGACGCCGCACTGACGGTCGAGGTCACCCGGTCCGCGGCCGTGCGGCACGCGCCGGACGTGATGACGACCCTCGCGGACATCGGCACCGGACACCCGGAGCAGCTCGACGACCTCCGGTTCCGCGTCCGGGTCGGCGGCGGCACCCGCAGCGTCGTCTCCGCGGTGCGGTCTCTCCGGGAGATCGACGTCGACGTGGTCGACGCCTCGGTCACCGAACCGACTCTCGAGAGCGTGTTCCTCACTTTGACCGAACCCGTCGCCACCGGACCCGACACGGAAGGAACAGACGATGTTCGCTGACACCGCCGTCCTGGTCGAGCGGAACCTGATCACCGTCCGCCGTATCCCGACCCTGTTGCTGAGCGCGACCGTCCAGCCGTTGATGTTCGTGTTCCTGTTCGCTTATGTCTTCGGCGCGACCCTGGGCGGCGGCCAGTACCGCGAGTTCCTGATGGCAGGCATCTTCGCGCAGACCGTTCTGTTCAATTCGGCGTTCACCACGGTCGGGCTGGCCAACGATCTGTCCGCGGGCCTCGTCGACCGCCTCCGCTCGCTGCCGATGTCCAGACTCGCCGTGATCGCCGGGCGCGTCACGTCCGACATGGTGCTGGGTACCGTCGGTCTGGCAGTGATGGTGGCGTGCGGCTTCGCCATCGGGTGGCGTATCCGTGGCAGCACCGTCGACGCGGTGACCGCGTTCGCGCTGCTGTTGTTGTTCGCACTCGCCATGGCGTGGGTCGGCGCGGTGACCGGACTGCTCGCACGAAACGTGGAAGTCGCGCAGAGCGTCGGCTTCCTGTGGATGTTCCCCGTCACCTTCCTGTCGAGTGCGTTCATCTCGGCGGCCAGCCTGCCCGGTCCGCTCCGCGCGATCGCCGAGTGGAATCCCGTCACCGCGGTGGCCACCGCGTGCCGCGACCTGTTCGGCAACGCGTCGCCTCCCGACTTCCCGGTTCCGGCCGGCTGGCCCGCCGACCACGCACTTGTTTACGCCCTGGCGTGGAGCGGAACCCTGTTGGTCGTTTGCGTCCCACTCTCGCTCTGGCTGTATCGACGGTCGGCGAGCAGATGACTAAGAGGTGACCATGCACGGGAGTCCGACTGCCGGCGGCGACGATCTGTCGCGCCTGCTCGCCGAATCCGCCGGCGGCGACAAGACCGCGTTCGCGCGGCTCTACGACCTCACCAACGCGCGCGTGTACGGCCTGGCGCTGCGCGTGCTCAACGATCGAAGCCACGCCGAGGAGGTGGTGCAGGAGGCGTACCTGCACTTCTGGCAGCAGGCCGACAAGTACAGCGCTGCACGCGGCAGCGTCGTGAACTGGATGCTGACGATCGCGCACCGCCGCTGCGTGGATCGCATCCGGTCCGAGGAGCTGTACCGGCGGCGGGGTGCGGAGTACGCCAGCGCCAATGCCGCCGTCCCATCCACGCCGATCGTCGAGATCGTCGAGCGACACGACGAGACCCGCACTCTTCGTCGATGCCTCGGTCGGCTCACGAACCTTCAACGCGACAGCATCGAGCTGTCCTATTTCAGCGGAATGACCTATCCCGAAGTCGCCGAGCACACCTCCACGCCGCTGCCGACCGTCAAGTCTCGCATTCGCGATGGACTGCGCAACCTGCGGAACTGTGTGAAGACTGGAGAACAATGACCAACCCCGAGTGGCTCGACGACCATGTCGAGCTGTACGCCATCGACGGCCTCCCCGACGACGAGGCACGCGAGGTCCTGACCCAGTTGAGCCTTCTGCCCGACACGACCCGCGCCGAGTACGAGGCCTTGATCGTCGACATCCGTGACCTGATGCACGAGTACGCCCAGCAGTACACGCGAGACGCCCCCGAGGAACTCCGTGTCCGAGTGCTCGCCGACTTCGACGCCCGCAACGGCGGGCACCCCGGCCATCTGCGCTCCACCGACGGGCCCGGCGGCCGCCACCGGGAGCGACGCCGCCACCGAGTCGCCGTCGCGGTGGGCGCCGCGGCCGCATCCGTCGCCGTGCTCTTCGGCGCCGGAGTCCTCGTGGGACGGACGACAGCTCCCGAGACCTCGACCGACGTTCAGGCAGACGCCGCAGCCGCGGTGTTCAGCGCGCCGGACGCCGCGGTCTCGGTCGGCGATCTGGACGACTCGCGCGGGGTGCTGACCGTGGTGAGTTCACGGGAACGCAACCGGGCGGTCGCCGCCGTGCGCCAAGTCCGCAATCCGGTGCCCGCCGACCGCGTTCTGCAGTTGTGGATGGTCGGCAAGCGCACCCATCCCGTGTCCGCCGGACTGTTCGAGTCCGCCGCCGACCCGATCGTGGTGGACGCCCTGGACTCGACCAAGGCCCTGGCGGTCACCGTCGAACCGCGCGGCGGCTCCGCGGCGCCGACGACTCCCCTCCTCACTCGAGTCGAGGTGTGACGAGCGAGACCCCGCTCGACCCACGGACCTCGCGGCCGTACGCGGCGACGCCGACCTTCCCGGACACGCACGACTGGTCTACCCTGTTCTATAACACGTTCTATAACTTGTTCTAGTTTTGTGGACCGGTCCGCGCACTGGAGGACGAAGGGAAGTACATGGCCAACGAAGAGTTCGACGTCATAGTCGTGGGAGCGGGCGGAGCAGGATTGTCCGCGGCACTGACCGCGAAGACCAAGGGCCTGGACACCGTGCTGATCGAGAAGTCACCGTACTGGGGCGGTTCCACCTCCCGCTCCGGCGGCGGAGTCTGGATTCCGAACAACAGCGTGCTGCGGCGCGACGGCGTCACCGACACCGTCGACGACGCCCGACGCTACCTCCACGCCATCATCGGCGACCACGCGCCCGCCGACCGCATCGACGCCTACCTCGATCGCGGCCCCGAAGCGCTCGACTTTTTGATGGCGAACGCCCCGCTCGACCTCGAGTGGGTGAAGGGGTACTCGGACTACTACCCCGAAGCGCCCGGCGGGCGCGCGGGCGGACGTTCCGTGGAACCCAAGCCGTTCGATGCGGCACGCCTCGGCGACGACCTGGCCACCCTGCACCCGCAGTACACCAAGGCGCCCTTGAACATGGTGGTGCTGCAGTCGGACTACCGATGGCTCAACACCGGTCTGCGCCACTGGCGCGGGGTCACGCGCATGGCGAAGGTCGCCCTGCGATTCTTCTGGGCGCGCACACGCGGCAAGAAGCTGATCGCGATGGGCGCGGCCCTGGCCGCGGAGTTGCTGCTGGGGTGCAGGCAGGCGGGAGTCGACATCCGGCTGAGCACGCCGCTCGTCGATCTCATCACCGAGGACGGCGAAGTGGTCGGCGTGATCGCGGAAGTCGACGGAGTCGCGACCGAGCTGCGCGCACGACGCGGCGTGATCCTCACCTCCGGCGGATTCGAGCACAATGCCGAGATGCGGGCGAAGTACCAGCGTGCGCCGATCGGCACGGAATGGACCACGGGCGCCGCGTCGAACACGGGCGACGGAATCAGCGCGGCACTCAAGGCCGGTGCGGGCGTCTCGATCATGGACGATGCGTGGTGGGGTCCGACGATCCCGTTGCCGAAGGGACCGTGGTTCGCGTTGTCCGAGCGTTCGGTGCCGGGGACCTTCATCGTCAATCTCCGCGGCGAGCGGTTCATGAACGAGTCGCTGCCGTACGTCGAAGCGGTACATCAGATGTACGGGGGCGATTTCGGGCAGGGCGACGGTCCGGGCGAAAACGTTCCGTCCTGGCTGATCTTCGACCAGCGTTGCCGCAACCGATACCTGTTCGCGGGGATCACCGCCCGGCAGCCGCTGCCCAAGAGCTGGCTCGAGTCCGGCGTGGTCGTCAAGGCCGGAAGCATCGCCGAACTGGCCGAGAAGACCGGTCTGCCCGCGGACAAGCTCGCCGAGACCACCGCGCGGTTCAACGAATTCGCACGGGTCGGCGCCGACGAGGACTTTCACCGCGGAGACAGCGCTTACGACCACTACTACGGCGACATCACCAACAAACCGAACCCGAGTCTCGGCGCCGTCGACCAGGCCCCGTTCTACGCGGTCAAGATGGTGCCGGGCGACCTCGGCACCAAGGGCGGTGTCACCACCGACGCCGTCGGTCGAGCGCTCCGAGAGGACGGCACGGTGATCGACGGCCTGTACGCGGCGGGCAATACGAGCGCACCGGTCATGGGTCACACCTACGCCGGTCCGGGGGCCACGATCGGGCCGGCCCTGGTGTTCGGCTACCTGGCGGCTCTCGACGCCGTCGCGAAGACCGGAGCCCCGACGCAGCAACCCGCGGAGGCGTGAACGATGCCCATCGACCCCGACGTGGCCGTCGGTGCCGACCTCGGCGAGCAGACGTTCTCGTGGACTCCCCGCGAGATAGCTCTCTACAACCTGGCCGTCGGCGGGGCCGCCGACCCGATGGACGCCGTCGGACTGCAGTACGTCGACGACGTCGCCCCCAAGACTCTGCCGTCGTTCGCGACGGTGGCCGCGAACTTCATGGCCACCCAGGCGCCGAAGGTCGAGTTCCCCGGTGTGGACATCGACCTGGCGAAAGTGGTGCACGGCAGCCAGCAGGTGCGCGTGCACCGGCCGCTGCCCGCGACCGGGACGGCTACGACACGCACCCGGATCGCCGAAGTACAGGACAAGGGTTCGGCGGCGGTGATCGTTCAGGAGTCGGAGACCGTCGACGAGCAGGGCGCACCGCTGTGGACGGCCCGTTCGTCGATCTTCGCCAAGGGCGAGGGCGGTTTCGGCGGCGAGCGGGGAACGTCGACTCGCATCGTGATCCCCGACCGGGAACCGGACCACCGGATCATGGTGCCGACCCTGCCCCAGCAGGCCCTTCTGTACCGACTCTGCGGCGATCGCAATCCGTTGCACAGCGACCCGGCATTCGCCGCGGCCGCCGGATTCGATCGGCCGATCCTGCACGGACTGTGCACGTACGGCAGCGTGTGTCGCGCGGTGATCGACGCGGTGTACGACGGTGACGCGACCGCCGTGGTGGACTATTCGGCGAGTTTCGCCGGGATCGTGTTCCCCGGCGAGACACTGCGCATCGACGCCTGGGATGATGGCGGGCGACTGCTTGGCGCGGTGAACGTCGTCGATCGTGACGACGCCGCTGCACTGGGCAACGTCGTTTTCAGCACTTCCTAGCCGAAAGGACCTGCATGTCCACGTCTCTGCTGCCTGTTCTCGACAACAACCGGGAGGCCCTCACCACCGATTTCGTCGACGTCATCGACGCGGAGGTGAAGAAGCAGTCCGGTCTGTCGGGCACCGCGGTCAAGGCCGCGTACGGCGCCGCGCAGAAGGTGAAGCCGGGCGTCGTCGCCAGTGCCACCAAAAAGATGCTGCCCGACTTCCTGACCGCGCTGTCGCCGCTGTGGGACTCCAAGCCCGCCGGCACCGCGTTCGGCGATCACCTGGCGGCCAACAGCGACACCGCCGCCGAGGCTCTGCTCGCGGTGACCGACGGTCGCGCCGAGTCGGCGCCCGCCGGTCTCACCAAGGCGTACAAGAGCCTGCGCGGCAAGGCCAAGGGCTATGTCACCGACGCCCTGGTCCCGGTCGGAACCGTGATCGAGAAGTACGCCGGCTGATCCCGATGACCGCCCCAGACGCCGCCCGACGCATCCCGCGTCGGGCGGCGTCTGTCGTCTGTGGCGCTCAGGCGGCGCTGGTCAGGATGAGGACCAGGACCGCGACGACGGCGATCACGCCCGCCAGGAGGATGAGGAGACGGCCGACGTGGAGCCGGACGTCACGGAGTTCAGAAGACCGCGCGATTGGATCTGCAGCCATGATGTTCCACTTTCACTCGTGTGGGTCGGTTGTTTATCCGCGTGACTACAGTTACACAAGTTACTAGAGAAACAGGTGAACTAACGATGCGTGTCGGGAATCGACCGGATGACGGCTCCATGACTTTTCGCGCGGCGTGGCTGATCCTGATCTCCTGTGCGGCGGTCAGTCTCGTGGTCGCGGCGATGGCCGCGCTGAACACGGCGCTGCCGGACATCGCCGCCGAGACCGGTGCGACCAACTCGCAGATGACGTGGATTCTGGACAGCTACACGCTGATTCTGGCCGCGCTGCTGCTCCCCGCGGGCGCGATCGGCGACCGCCTCGGTCGCCGCGGCGTCCTGTTGATCGGTCTGATCGTGTTCGGCGTGGGATCGCTGGCCGCGATCTGGGTCGACACGCCGAACCAGCTGATCATCACCAGGCTCGTCGCCGGTGCGGGCGCCGCGCTGATCATGCCGACCACGCTGTCGTTGATCACCGCGGGGGTGCCGCGTGAGAGGCGCGCGATCGCGATCAGCGTCTGGGCCGCGGTCGCCGGCGCGGGTGCGATCGCCGGCTTCTTCGTCACCGGCGTCCTCATGAACTATTTCCACTGGCATTCGGTGTTCATCACGTTCGCCGCGTCGACGCTGGCGGTGCTCGTCCTCGTACTGACGATCGGCACGTCGAAGGACGACGCCCCCGGACGGTTCGACGTGATCGGGTCGCTGACGTCGATGGCGGCGGTGGCCGGCGTCGTGTTCGGGCTCATGGAGGCTCCGCATCGAGGCTGGAGCGATCCGTGGATCCTGGTGTGCCTGATCGGCGGCGTCGTCCTGATCGGCGTGTTCATCGTCGTCGAACACCGGCGCGACGAGCCGCTGCTCGACGTCGACCTGTTCCGCAACCGGGCCTTCGCGTCCGGGTCGCTGTCGGTGTCGCTGCAGTTCCTCGCATCGTTCGGAATGTTCTTCCTGATCCTGCAGCAGCTGCAGCTGGTGTTCGGCTATTCGCCGCTCAAATCGGCGATCGCCCTGTTCCCGATGGTCGTCGGCGTCGGGGTGTTCGCCCTCGTCGGCAACTACGTCGCGGTCCGCTTCCATTCGCTCCGGTTCGTGCTGGCGATCGGCATCGGCATCGCCGCGATCGGCGTGATCGCCCTCGGCGTGTTCGACATCGACGTGTACTGGAAGGTCGGCGTCATGCTGAGCGTGTGCGCGGTCGGCATCGGCCTGGCCACGGCGCCGTCGACGACGGCGATCATGTCGAACACACCGCTGGAGAACCAGGGCGTCGGATCGGCCGTCAACGACACCGCCCGCGAACTCGGCGCGGCGATCGGCATCGCCCTGGCCGGCAGCATCATGGCTGCGGGCTACTCCGACCGGATCGGTCCGACCGCCGAGGCGGCGAAGGCTCAGCTCGGCGCCGTCGACCCGCATGCGGCGACCGTGGCCGATGAGGCGATCCGCGGTTCCATGGCCGGTGCGGTGAAGGTCAGCGAGCAGTTGCCGCCTGCCGCATCGGAGCTCGCCGACCACATCGCGGCGGGGGCGCGGGCCGCGTTCGAACCGCCGTTGCAGACCTCGTTCCTGGTGCTCGGCAGCGTACTGGCCGTCGGTGCGGTGTTCCTGGGATGGTTCGCGCCGAGCAAGGTGATCGCCGACGACGAGTCCGCTGCCGCCACCACCGAGCGAGAGTCCGAGCCGCTCGCGTGAGGTCGGCGGCCTCCCTCTGGTAGCCAGGTCGAGACCCCGGAACACCAGGTGAGCGGACCGCACGACTGACGCGCTCGACGGTCCACCGGACGGCTTCGGCCGATCCGGCGCCCGGTGGTCACGGCCGGAGAAATCAGATGCGCGCCCCTGATCGGCCGCGTAAGGTCTCGCCCGTGGAGTAACTCATCGCCGCCGTCATACACGGCACCGCACACCCGACCTCTCTGGCGAATCGAGTCATCCATGTCCACTCCCCCGCAGTCCTCCGTCGTGCTTCGCGACGTCTCCTTCACCTGGCCAGACGGCGGCGTCGCGCTCGACGGCGTCGACGGCGCGTTCGGCGACGGCAGAACCGGACTGGTCGGCCGCAACGGGTCGGGCAAGTCCACTCTCCTCCGCCTCATCGCCGGCGAACTGGCGCCCACCCGCGGACGCGTCGACACGAGTGGCGACGTCGGATACCTGCCGCAGACGCTCACCCTCGACGACGACACGTCCGTCGCAGAACTGCTCGGCATCGCACCGAAGCTCGCGGCGTTGCGCGCCATCGAGTCCGGCGACGTCGACGAGAGTCGTTTCGAGACGATCGGCGACGACTGGGACATCCAGGCTCGAGCCGTCGAAGCGCTCGATCGGATCGGCCTCGGCCCCGACTACCTCGACCGCCGCGTGTCCGAGGTCTCCGGCGGCGAGGCGATGCTGCTCGCCGTCACCGGACTGTCACTGCGGCGGACGCCCGTCACTCTGCTCGACGAGCCGACGAACAACCTGGATCGGCCGACCCGGGCCCGGCTCGCCGGGTTGGTCGACGAGTGGCCGGGGACGCTCATCGTCGTCAGTCACGACCTCGAACTCCTCGAGCACACCGATGCGACCGCCGAACTGTACGGTGGCGCGATCACCGTGTTCGGCGGACCGTACAGCGCATGGCGAGCGCATCTCGAGGCCGAGCAGGAGGCCGCGGCGGCGGCGGCGCGCACCGCACAGCAGACACTCAAAGCCGAGAAACGGCAACGAGTCGACGCGGAGACGAGGCTCGCGCACCGAGCCAAGGCCGGGAAGAAGGCACAAGCCGACGGCGGCCTCCCCAAGATCCTCGCCGGCGCCCGCAAACGGCGTGCCCAGGAATCGGCGGGCGACCTGAGGACGACGCTCGACAACAGGATCGACGCCGCTCAGTCGGCCGTCGACGCCGCCGACGCCAGGGTCCGCGACGACGACCACATCAGTCTCGACCTGCCCGTCCCCGATCTGCCGCGCAGCAGACAGCTCATCGCCTTCACCGCGGGCGACGCCGAGATCGTGGTGCAGGGGCCGGAGCGGGTGGCCCTCGTCGGTCCCAACGGCTCGGGCAAGTCGACCCTGCTCGCGCAGCTGGTGAACCGCTCCGATCCGACACCGGGACGGACGGCGGGCCGGCTGCTCACCGAGTCGTTCGGCTATCTGCCGCAGCGGCTCGACGGGCTCGACGACGGCGCCACCGCGCTCGAGAACGTGCAGTCCGTCGCCCCGCACACGGCGCCCGGGGACATCCGGAACGGCCTGGCCCGACTCCTCGTCCGCGGCGACGCCGTCGACCGCCCAGTCTCGACACTGTCCGGCGGCGAACGGTTCCGCGTCAGCATGGCGACCCTGCTGTTCGCCGACCCACCGTCGCAACTGCTGATCCTCGACGAGCCGACGAACAATCTGGACGTGACCAGCGTCGAACAACTCGGACAGGCGCTCGACGCCTACCGCGGCGCGCTGCTCGTCGTCAGTCACGACCTCCCGTTCCTCCGGCGACTCGGCATCGACGTCGTCCTGGAACTCGACGCCGACGGAGTCATGCACCGGCGCGGCGAACTCCCCTCGTAGACGCCGCGCACCCCGGACTCACACCGGGGCGGCCGCCGACTTGGCCCACTTGTAGTCGGCCTTACCGGCCGGAGTGCGCTTGACCTCGTCGACGAAGACGATGCTGCGTGGCACCTTGTAGCCGGCGAGAGTCTCGCGGCAGTGCTCCTGCACTTCGTCCAGCGACGGCTCCGGAGCCCCCTCCCGCAGCGACGCGACCGCGCCGACCCGCTGTCCGTATCGTTCGTCGGGCACCGGGACGACGAGAGCGTCCGAGATCGCCGGATGCGAGTGGAGCGCGGCCTCGACCTCCTCGGCGTACACCTTCTCCCCACCGGAGTTGATGCACTGGCTGCCGCGTCCCTGGAAGACGATGTGCTTGTCCTCGGTCAGGTAGCCCATGTCGCCCAGGACGGAGATCCGACGACCGTCGGGCAGCGTCGGGAACGTGCGGGCCGACTTCTCCTCGTCCTTGTAGTAGCCCAACGGCACGTTGCCCACTCGCGCGATGTAGCCGGGTTCGTTGGGCTCGGTGATCTGGTTGAATCGCTCGTCGACGACCATCATCTTCTCCGTCGGCGGCACCGACAGATTGCCGTCGGAGTCCATCATGATCTCACCGTCGTTCCCCGACTCGGAGGCGCCGAAGTTGTCGCGCAGCATCATGTCCGGCTTCACCGCGAGCATGCGGTCCCGCACGTGCTTGCTCCAGATCGCGCCACCGGAGGTGACCGAGAACAGCGACGACATGTCCGTGGTGTCCTTCTGCCGCTCCATCTCCTCGACCAGCGGGATGCCCATCGCATCGCCGACGATCAGAATGATCTGCGTCTGATCGCGCGGGATGTTCTCGATGATCTTCTTCGCGTCGAAGTCTCGCTCCAGGATCAGACGGCCGCCGAGCGCGATGAAGGTGAACAGCAGGTACGACGCCGCACCGTGCATCAGCGGCGCGGCGACCAGCGGGGCTATCGAGGGGAAGTTCTTCACCTCGCGGGCGATCTCGTCGAGGTCGGCCCGGGCGTCGCCGTACGGGTTGCCGCCGGAGATCGGTTTGCGGAAGAAGTCGTCGTGGCGCCACACGACGCCCTTCGGGTACCCGGTGGTGCCGCCGGTGTACAGCACGTAGTGCTCCTCACCGGTCCGCGGCTCGAAGTCGCGCTCGGTGGAGTTCTGCGTGTGCTCGGCGAAGTCGACGATCTCGACGTCGGCCTGCTCCACGGCCTGGGTCAGGGCGGGATCGACGTCGCCGATGACGAACACTGAGCGCACCAGAGGCAGCTTCGGCAGCAGCCGCGCCACCGCCTGCTGGTGTTCGGGCAGTTCGACGACGATCGCCTTCGAATCGGAGTTGTCGAAGATGTATTCGAGCTCGGCGTCGGTGTACCGATAGTTCACATTGATCGGAACCGCCCGCACCTTGATCAACCCGATCAGGCTGGTGACGTGCTCCACGCTGTTCTTCAAGAACAGTGCGACGTGATCGTCGAGCCCGTAGCCGTGCGCGGCGAACATGTGCGCCACCTGCGTGGTCAGCTCGTCCATCCGCTGGTAGGTGTACGACGTGCCCTCGTAGCTGAGCAGGACCCGCTCGGGCACTGCATCGACGACGGTCTCGAACACGTCTGCGAGGTTGAACTTCATCTCGGTCTTCTCCTTGATGCCTGGCTGGAAGCGGTGGGTCCGGGTGACGTGGGTCAGAGGGTGAGGATCAGGCCCGACGTGGGTACGCCGGTGCCCGCGGTGACGAGTGCTCTGGACGCGCCGGCGACCTGGTTCACCGAGTCGCCGCGCAGTTGGCGGACCGCTTCGGCGATCCCGTTCATCCCGTGGATGTACGCCTCGCCGAGCTGGCCGCCGTGCGTGTTCAACGGGAGGCGTCCGCCGACTTCGAGTGCGCCCGGCTCGCGGACGAAGTCCTTGGCCTCACCGCGACCGCAGAAGCCGAGTTCCTCGAGTTGGATCAGCGTGTACGGGGTGAAGTGGTCGTAGAGGACGGCCACGTCCACATCGTCGGGTCGCAACCCCGACTGGTTCCACAGCTGCCTGCCGACCAGGCCCATCTCCTCCAACGCGGGCAGGTCGTCGCGGTAGTAACTGGTCATGATGAACTGGTCGCTGCCGCTGCCGGACGCGGCACCGGCGATCGAGACGGGCGTCGTCCGGAGGTCCTTGGCTCGCTCCGGCGATACGACGACGATCGCGACCCCGCCGTCGGACTCCTGGCAGCAGTCCAGCAAGTGCAGCGGCTCGGCGATGTACCGCGACGCCTGATGGTCCGCCAACGTGATCGGTTTGCCGTAGAAGAAGGCGTTCGGGTTCACCGCGGCGTGCTTACGATCGACGACGGCCACCCGGCCGAAGTCCTCACTCGTCGCACCGTACGAGTGCATGTACCGCTGGGCGGTCATCGCGACGAACGCCGCGGGTGTCGACAGGCCGTGCGGATAGGAGAACGCGTTGTCGGTACCCGACGAGTTCTCCTGATTCGCGACGGCCGCGTTCACCTGGCCGAACCGGTTGCCCGACCGCTCGTTGAACGCACGATAGGCGACGGCCACGTCGCAGACGCCGGTCGCGACGGCCATCGCGGCCTGCTGCACCGTCGAGCACGCGGCCCCGCCGCCGTAGTGGATACGCGAGAAGTAGGTGAGCTTCGGGATGCCGACGGCGCGCGCCACCGCGATCTCCATGTTGGTGTCCATGGTGAACGTGACCAGACCGTCGACGTCCGACGGACCGAGGCCCGCGTCGGCGAGCGCCGCGTTGATGCATTCGGCGGCCAGCCGCAGTTCGCTGCGGCCGGAGTTCTTCGAGAAGTCGGTGGCGCCGATGCCTGCGATGGCGGCCTTGCCCGACAGAGTCCGATCGCTCATGCTCCACCGCCGTTCACGGTGCAGACGACGGTGGAGATCACGTGCTCGCCCAACGAGTTGGTTCCGGTCACCGCGATGGTCACCCGGGCGCCGTCGGTCGCGGTCACCTCACCGGTGAACGTCAACGAATCGTACGCGTACCAGGGCACACCGAGCTTGAGCGCGATGGAACGGATGCGGGCCGACGGCCCCGCCCAGTCGGTGACGAACCGCTCCACCAGCCCCGTGTCGGTCAGAATATTGACGAAGACGTCCTTGGATCCCTTCTGCTGCGCAAGATCTCGGTCGTGGTGGACGTCCTGGAAGTCGCGGGTGGCCAGGGCGCTGGCGACGACGAAGGTCGGAGTCGCGTCGATCGTCAGCGGCGGCAGCGCGGTGCCGACGGCGATGGTGGGGGCGGTCACTGCGGACCTCCTTCCGGTGTGAACGCGTACAGGGTCCAGGCGGGGCGGTCACCGTCCGGACTCGATCCCCCGCCGCTCCGATCGACTGCCGGAAAGTCGAGAAACGTCGCCTCGACGCGCATCCCGATCCGCACGTCGGTCGGATCCACGCCGCGCAGCTCACCGAGCATGCGCACGCCCTCCTCCAACTCGACGAGGGCGACGACGAACGGCAACGACCGTCCGGGCACCTTCGGCGCATGATGCACGACGTGGCTGTAGACGGTGCCGCGGCCGGAGGCGACGATGTAGTCCGTGGTGCCGAACTCGCCGTCGTCTCCGCGCGGCTTCCACGTGGCGGGGATCGGTGGATGCCGCAGCGATCCGTCGTCGAGCCGTTGAATCCGCAGCTCGTGTGCGGCGACGCCGTCCCAGAAGAACGCCGTGTCGCGCGAGGCGGTGGGTCGGATGAGTCGGGCGGGATCGAGGTCGGGCGTCGGATCCGCGGGCCTGGGCTTCGCTCCGGGCGCGAACTTCAGTATCCGAAAGTCCATCTCCGCGACGATCTCGTCATCGACGCGCCACGTGTTGCGCGTGGTGAAGAACCAGCCCTCTCCCAGCGCGGTGTGCTTCGGGCCGACGAGGTCGACGAGCTCGGAGCTGATCGTCACCTCCTCGCCGGGCGAGACGTACCGGTGGTAGACGGTGTCGCAGTTGGTCGCGACCACCGATGTGTAACCGGCCGCGTCGAGGAGTTCGGTCATCAGACCCAACGGATCGTCGTCCGTGCGGACACCGTGCAGGCCACGCATGGTCCAGACCTGAGCCATCGCGGGCGGGGCGACGATCCCGTCGTGACCGGCGGCACGAGCGGCGTCGGCGTCGACGTAGATCGGGTTCGCGTCGCCCATCGCCTCGATCCAGTTGTGGATCATCGGCCGGTTGATCGGGTCGCGGCCCGCCCGCGGCGCACTGGCGCCCGCGGCCTTGATCTCATCGGCCGCGGCGCGGATCTGCGCTGGCTGCATGCTCACCTCTTCACTCGCGGGAGACCGAGTCCGGCGGTGCCGATCATGTCGCGCATCACCTCGTTGACGCCGCCGCCGAAGGTGATGACGGCGTTTCGCTTGGCCGTCATGTCGAGCCAGTCCGCGAGGTCGGCGGTCGTCGGATCGGAGTAGTCGCCGTAGCGTCCGACGATCTCGTCGACCATCCGGTGCACGGTCTGCACTCGCTCGGTGGAGAACACCTTGGTGGATGCCGCCGCCGCCATCGAGATCTCTCCGCTGGAGGCGACCTGCCAGTTGAGGAGTTCGTTGAGCCGCTCCCACGCGTCGATCTGCGCGAGAGTGCGGCGCACCGGCGCCTCGGTGTCGACACCCGTGGCCCGTGCCCACCCGCGGACCTTGTCGGCGATTCCGCCGATCCGACCCGACGGCCCGAGCATCACGCGCTCGTGGTTGAGCTGGGTGGTGATCAGTCTCCAGCCGTCGCCCTCGTCGCCGACGCGCATCGACACGGGCACCCGGACATCGGTGTAGTACGTGGCGTTGACGTGGTGCGCACCGTCGGCGGTGATGATCGGGGTCCAGGAGAACCCCGGGTCGCGGGTGTCGAGGATGAGGATCGAGATCCCCTTGTGTTTGGGCAGGTCCGGGTCGGTCCGGCAGGCGAGCCAGATGTAGTCGGCGTCGTGGCCGCCGGTGGTGAAGATCTTCTGCCCGTTGACGACGTAGTTCTCGCCGGTCTCGTCGAGCACGGCCTTGGTGGTGAGCGACGCCAGGTCGGTGCCCGCGTCGGGTTCGGTATAGCCGATGGCGAAGTGCACGTCGCCCGCGAGGATCTTCGGCAGGAACAGGTCCTTCTGCTCGGCGGTCCCGTACCTCTGCAGAGTGGGTCCGACCGTCTGCAGGGTGACCGACGGCAACGGGACGTCGGCGCGAACGGCCTCGTTGGTGAAGATCTGCTGTTCGATCTCGCCGAACCCGCGTCCGCCGAACTCGGTCGGCCATCCGACACCGAGCCAACCGTCGGCGCCCATCTGCTTGATCACCTTGCGGTAGGTCTCACCGTGCCGCTCGGTGCGCATGACGGCGGCGTCGTCGTCGGAGACGAGGGTGGAGAAGTACGCGCGCAGTTCGTCGCGGAGCGCGAGCTGTGCCTCGGTCAATGCTATGAACACGTCAGCACCTCCAGGGTCCGATCGGCGCCGCCGACCAGTCGGGCAAGGTCTTTGGTCAGCGAGAAGTAGCGGTGCAGCGGATAGGTGACGTCCACGCCGATACCGCCGTGCAGGTGCGTCATGGTGCGCATGGTCGCCGGGAGTTCGGCGGCGATCTGATACGACGCGGTCGC
Source organism: Gordonia humi (assembly GCF_014197435.1). Lineage (NCBI taxonomy): Bacteria > Bacillati > Actinomycetota > Actinomycetes > Mycobacteriales > Gordoniaceae > Gordonia > Gordonia humi. Next base: position 1,873,663 of record NZ_JACIFP010000001.1, on the reverse strand, counting down.
CAGATCGTGTGCGGCGTCGCGCCCCTGTGCGAGTTCCCATGCGGCGGCGGTCGCGACCAGATCGAGGGTCGCGGCGATCACGTAGACGTCGGCGAGCTGCTGACCGACGGCCTGGAACGCCGCGATCGGCTTGCCGAACTGGTGGCGGGTGCTCACGTGCTCTGCGGTGCGGGCGACGGCGCCGGCGACGAGTCCGCTCGCATAGGCGGCGAGCACCGCGCGGTGCACGTCGACGAGCCGCCCGGCGTCGTCGGCGACGACCCGCGCGGGCGCGGCGTCGAAGCGGACCGTGCACTCGCCCCAGCCGGACGACGACGTGGTGCGGACGATCTCGACACCGGTGGCGGCAGCGTCGACGACGGCGACTCCCTGATCGGCGGCGACCAGCAGGACGTCCGCGACGTCGGCGTGCAGCACCCCGATCTTGGTACCGGTCACCGCGCCGTCGGCCAGCGTCACCGTCTGCGGGGCGCCGAGTGCCGATCCGGGTTCGGCGATCGCGACGGCGACGGCGCCGAGGTCCTCGCGCAGGACGAGCCCCGCGGTGAGGGCGCCCAGCAGCGGGGTGACGACCGCGTCGCGTCCGGCACGGACGATGAGCGGCCGCAGCGCGTCGATGTCGAGATCGTCGCCGCCCGCATCCGCGGGCAACGGCATCGCGGGAAAGCCTGCGTCGACGAACGCCTTCCAGGCGGCGTCGTCGAATCCACTGCCCGCGAAAGTGCTCTCCCAATCGGCTTCCAGGCGACGCATGAGCTCGTCAGCGGCCTCGGCGACGGCGGCGGCCTCGGGGTCCAGGGCGAAGTCCACCCGGTTCCTCCCATCTCAAGAATTAGAACTTGTTCTATTTGTATCAGATGGACGGTGCCGCTGGTCACAAGATCAGCCGCGCGGAAGACTTGGAATCGGTTCAACTCTCCGGTTCGGCCACATCGATCAGGTCTCGCCCAGTCGAGGAGAGCCCGAATCGCCGCGAGCGCGCAGTCTCCTCCGCGGTAGTGGCGACTCGTGTCGTCGGCTCCCCACCCTCTCCTCATCGCCTCGGCAGACCCAGTATCCGTTCCGCCGCGGCGTTCTTCAGGATCTGCGTCGTACCGCCCGCGATCGACAGACAGCGGTTCAGCAGCAGAAGCTCGGTGGCCGTCGTCGCACCGAGCCCGTCGACGCCGAGGAGATCGGTCGCGAACTCCGGTACGGCCTGCCGATGCACGACGCCGATCAGTTTCCGGACACTCGACGTGGCCCCGGGATCGGTGCCCGAGAGCCGCGCGGCCACCGCGCGGGCGTCGAGGACACGACCGATGTGCGCGTCGGCGATGATTCGACCGAGTTCGCGAGTCTGCTCGTCGTCGAGCTCGACGCCCTCGATCTGCTGGAGGAGTGCGTCCACCTCCTTGCCGAGTCCCGATCCCCCCATCGCGACGCGCTCATTGGCGAGGGTGGTCCGGGCCAGCCGCCAGCCGTCGTCGATCTCGCCGACCACCATCTCGTCGGGCACGACCACCCCGTCGAGGAACACCTCGTTGAACATGGCGCGACCGGTCAGCTCACGCAGCGGACGGATGTCGATACCGGGATCAGACATGTCGACCAGGAAGTACGTGATGCCCTTGTGCTTGGGCACATCGGGATTCGTCCGCGCCAGACACACCGCCCACTGCGACAGGTGCGCCTCCGACGTCCAGATCTTCTGCCCGGTGAGGAGCCAGCCGCCGTCGGTGCGGACCGCCCTGGTGCGCAGCGATGCGAGATCGGAGCCGGCCTCCGGTTCGCTGAACAGTTGGCACCAGCGGATGTCGCCTGCGAGGGTCGGCGCGACGAACGTCTCGCGCTGACGGTCGGTGCCGTGCTCGAGGATGGTAGGCAGCGCCCAACCCGCGATCACCAGATCGGGCCGGACGACTCCCACCCGGTCGAGTTCGGCGTCGATCAGCAGTTGCAGGGCGGGTCCGGCACCGAGACCGTACGGCTCGGGCCAGTGCGGAGCGAGCAGACCGGTGCGCGCCAGCGCGGCGCGGCGCCCGGACTCCGGCGCGGACGCGACCTCGGCCGCCGCGGCCGCGATCTCCGGACGACGGTCCCGCACCGACTCGAGGTCGAGGGAGAACTCGCGGCGCGCCCCGGCGCGCCCGAGGGCCGCGAGTTCGGTCCGCGCCACCGATCCGTGACCGAGCACCATGCGCGCCGCCAGTGCCGATCGCAGGTAGAGGTGCGCGTCGTGCTCGAAGGTGAAGCCGATGCCGCCGAGCACTTGGATCGCGTCCTTCGCGGTCGCGGGCGCGAGGTCGGCGACGAGTATCCGCGCGGCCAACTCGCTGAGGCGGATCTGATCGGCGCCGCCCGAGTCGATCGCCGACGCGAGGTCCCACGCCGCGGCGGCGAGTTGTTCGGAGCGACACAGCATGTCGGCACAGATCTGCTTGACCGCCTGGAACGAACCGATCGGCGCACCGAACTGCGTCCGCACCTTCGCATAGTCGACGGCGACGTCGAGGACGTTCCGGGCCACGCCCGCCTGATACGCGGCGATCCCCAGGACGAGCATCGCGGCCGGCAGGTCCCCGTCGGCCAGTGCGACGCCGGGTTCGTCGCCGAGTCCGGTGAGTCGGACCCGGTACGGCACGGCCGTGCCGTCGAGCGGCCCGTCCATCGGCGTCGCCTCGACGGCGGCCGTCAGCGGGTCGATCAGCCGCCAGCCGGAGGCCAGCGGAACCGCGACCCAGGCATCGTCGCTCCAGCCGGGCGTCGGGCCGAGGTCGAGCGCCCCGTCGACGACCGCCAGCGGCCCGGCCCCGGCGATCGCCGACGCCGGGACCACCGCGGGACGGTCCCCGGTCACCAACGACGCCGCCGCGTCGAGGCCGGCCTCCGCGGCCGCGTATGCGACGGCGACAGTCGAGGCCAACGGCCCGGGGACCAGGGCAGCACCGCAGGCCTGAAGCATCACCGCGACGTCGAGAACCGTGCCGCCGGCTCCGCCGCGCTCGTCGTCGACGGCCGCGGCGAACAGTCCGAGTCCGCCGAGTTCGGCCAGGAACGGACGCCACGACGGACCGGCGCCGTCGATGTCCGTCCGCACCGCATCGACCACCGATTTCGCGTTCGCCCACTCGGTTACACTGGAGTACACAGCCTGTTGGTCGGATGACGTGGCGATTGTCACGGGGTTTCCTCTGCGTTTCTGTTGGTGCGGCCAATTAGAACCTGTTCTAATAACACCTAGGGTGTACACCATCGAAGTGCCGCTGCCAACCAGCGACAGCCCGACCCGCACAGGAGGACTCCGCACATGGCAGGCCCGGCCAGCACCACGAGCGCCAGCGACGCACCGGCGCCGCCGCCTACTCCGGCACCGACGTCAGGCGCCGAAGTCGGGTCGGCGGCACAGCGTGAACGACGCCGTCGCATTCTCGACGCGACTCTCGCCCTCGCTTCCAAGGGCGGATACGACGCGGTCCAGATGCGAACCGTCGCCGACAAGGCCGACGTCGCCGTCGGCACCCTGTACCGCTACTTCCCGTCGAAGGTGCACCTGCTGGTGACCGCGCTGGCACGCGAGTTCGAGCGGGTCGAGGGACGCGTCGACCGCACTCAACTGCCGGGCGACGACGCCATCGGCCGTCTGCGTCACGTGTTGGACATGATCACCTTCGCGATGCAACGCGACCCGCTGCTCACCGAAGCGATGACCCGCGCCTTCATGTTCGCCGACGCGTCGGCGACCGCCGAGGTCGACCGCGTGGCCAGCACGATCGACCGGCTGCTGGCGGGCGCGATGCTCGACCCGTCCGATCCGAACGAGCCGTCCGAACTGGAGTTGTCGATCGCCCGCGTGATCTCCGACGTGTGGATGTCGAATCTCGTCCAGTGGCTCACGCGCCGCGTGTCGGCCACCGACGTCACCAACCGCATGGAGCTGACCGTCAAGCTGCTGCTCGACAAATAGGGGCACGCTGCAGATCCAGCATGGCCTATCGGCTGCTCGGCTCTTCGCAACGCCGGACGGTAGTACATTCGGGGTAGTGCTACTCATTAGCGTCGCTTTTCGTTAATTAGTTCTCGGTCGATTCTTCTTCAGGTTCTCGTCAGCGGTCGATGATGCCGAACCGCTCTCGACGAGGTTGAGCCACGATCCCGACGTCAGCGTGAAGTGCACGTGCACGTTCGGATGCTCGGCCAGCCGGTCGCGGACTTCGGCCTGAGCTGGACCTCCTTAGTGCCTGATTTTAGCGCGTCGATGATCGCCGCCGCGTCGTCGTCGAGTGGGGTGCGTGCGGTCAGCTTGTGTCCGTCGATGTCGATGACCGCGGTGTGGATCGTGCGGAGGCTCTGCACGATCCTTTTGATTGAGGTCCCGGTCGTGTGTTGGAGGTCGCGAGCTACTGCCAGAGCGGCGGACACGATGGTCAGGTGGGCTTCGATCGAGTCGCGGGCGTGGTGGAAGATCGGGCGGGCGCGTACATCGGACTTGGCGATTCGAAAGGACTGCTCAACTCTCCAGAGATCCCGGTTCGCTGCGACGACGGCGAGCCCGTCCAACACCATCGGTGCGATGTCCGTGACGCATCCCTTGTAGCCGGTCGCGGCCCGAGCTCGCTCGATCGATTGTTCGTCGAGTCCGACGGTCTGGCCGGTGATTCTGACGAACCGCCGCTTGCGGATCGGTTCGTTCTTGTCGGCGACGCGTTGGGCTCGTTCTATCTGCGCGTTGAGAGTGCGGTTGTCGCGCTGATCTCGTTTCCATAGGTAGTGCCACACGAGCCTGTCAAGTTTTCTGTGTAAGTCGGTCTAGTGTTCGAGTTAGAGGTGACGGTCGATTCGTTCGGGATAGACCATCGATAACTGTTCGAGAGCGCGTTTCCAGTTCGTGGTGACCGCACCCTCGACGAGGCGTCCGGAGGCTCGTCGATCAGCGGCGTTCTTCCCGCGCTCCTTGGCGCGTTCGCGGGCGCGTTTGTCCTCGATGTTGCAGATGGCCAGCCACAACAGCTTCACTGCCGCGGCGTCGTTGGGGAACTGCCCGCGGTTCTTCGTGACCTTGCGCAGCTGGAAGTTCAACGACTCGATCGCGTTGGTCGTGTAGATGACCTTCCGTAACTCGGGAGGGAACGTCAGGAACGGGATGAACCGGTCCCACGCTGCCCGGAACGACTTCACTGCCGATGCATACTTCCGCCCCATGTCGGAGTCTTCGAACGCGTCTAATGCGTCGGCGGCGGCCTGCTCGGTCGAGGCCTGATAGATCGGCTTCAACAGGCGCACGACGGCTTTGCGGTCGGTGTAGGAGACGAACCGCATCGACGCCCGGATCAGGTGCACCACACATGTTTGGACCGTCGCTTGCGGCCACGTGGCCTCAACGGCCTCAGCGAACCCGGTCAGCCCGTCACAGCACACGATGAGCACGTCCGCGACTCCGCGGTTGCGGAGCTCGGCGCAGACCCCAGCCCAGAACTTGGCACCCTCATGCTCCTGGATCCAGATGCCCAGGACGTGTTTGACCCCGTCCATGTCGACGCCGACGGCAATGTGCGCGGCCTTGTTGATCACGTGCCCGCCGTCACGGATCTTGACCACGATCGCGTCCAGGTAGATGACCGGGTACAGGGCGTCGAGGTCGCGGGTCTGCCACCGGGTCACTTCGTCGGAGACCTCGTCGGTGATCTTCGAAATCGTCTCGTGCGACAAGTCGGTGCCGATCGTCGAGATCAGGTGATGCTGAATGTCTCGGATCGTCATCCCACCCGCATACAGGGACACGATCATCCCGTCGAGCCCGTCGAGGCGGCGCTGCCCCTTACGCACGAGCATCGGCGTGAAGGTGCCGTCCCGATCACGCGGGACGCTGATCTCCACATCGCCGACCTCGGTCGCCAGCGTCTTCGCGCTGTAGCCGTTGCGCGAGTTCGGAAACGACGAGGCGTCGGCGTCACCAGTCTCGTAGCCGAGGTGCTCGGTCAGCTCGACGTTGAGCCCTCGCTCGAGGGTGGCCTTCAACAAGGCGTTGAGGAGGCCGTCTTCGCCGGCGATCGGCTGGCCGGCGTCGATCTGGGCGAACACGCCGTCCAACGCCCCGGAAGCGACGAGTTGATCGACGGTCGCTGCCTGGCGTCGTCGGCGTTCTTCACGCGAAACAGGTTGATCCACAACTACATTCTCTTCGATGGTCACGAGGTGAGTTCCTTTCAGGACTGAACATCACCGCTTACACACACCATCTGACACGCCCTGCCACACCACGCGCCGATCACGGCGATCCTTCCCGGGCCCATCGGGCGTGTCAGCTCGACAATGCCGTTGTCGGCGATACGGTTACCGCGTTCACCGAAATGCGCTTCGAGTTCCCTCGGCGCCTTCGACGTGCGTGAGCCGACGATGAACTTCAGCCTGGCATCGTCGAGGGCCCCGGCCGATCACCATCGAGCAGGCCCGCCGTCCCGTCGCACAGGTACCGGCACCGCCGCTTGCGCGCCGTTGGGATCGACACCCCGACGACCTCACTGATATGCGCGTTCACCACACTTCGGCGGCCGATGCCACGATCCGCGCCCGCCACACCAGACCGGCCGATGTCGACGTCGATCACAGCGGGTGCTGGATCCAGCGTGTCCAAGAACCGGGTTCAGGCCCCGTACCGTGACTCGGTACGACGCGCACAACGAGAAACCATTGCGCGGGGTGCTCGTGAGAGCGGGCGATCGTCCTCTGGCTCAAGAGGTTAAGAGGCACGCCCTACGGCACGTCAGGTACCGTCTCAGACCGAAGTGTTCGTTCTCCGGATCGCCGTTCGGTCCGAGGCCAACTCGGAGGCGATTCCAGAATTGGAGCCAGTGCCATAGAATCACGACCTCACGCTCGCGATCTCCTGCTGGTCAGCGGGGATGCTGGTGCGAGGCCGACCGTACGAGCAAGTGGCGGACGTACTCCTCGACAAGCGGGCCGGGATTCCACCGGTCGAGATTGACACTCGATGCGCCGTCGGGGTCGGGGCAGCGATCATGCCGTCGGCATTTCGCCGTCGACCTGCAGCGTCCCTGCGGCGAGCATCTCGGCGATCTGTTGCGTGTCGACGCCGAACTCCGCGGCGATGTCGACGCTGTGCTGACCGAGTGCGGGCACCGCGTCCATGCGGGCTTCGCTGTCACCGATCGCCAGGGGCGGGAGGAGGGCGTCTACCGGGCCCGCAGAGGTCTGCACCGAACGCCATCGATCACGCCCGCGCAGGACCGGATGATCGAGGAACTCGGCCACCGTGTTCACTCCGGCGAACGCGATGCGGGCACGCCCGAGCAGGTCGGTGAGATCGTCGGTGGATCGTGCGTCGAACCGTTCGGCGACCAGAGTGTTCAGCTCGTCGCGATGTGCCACCCGAAGCGTGTTGGTCGCGAACCGCGGATCGGCTGCCAGGACCGGGTCGTCGAAGACGTCCACACAGAGCCGCTGCCACTCGGGTTCGTTCTGGATCGCCAGGAGGAACACGTGGCCGTCGCCTGCGGTGAACGGACCGTAGGGGGCGATCGTCGCATGCTGCGCTCCGAAACGCCCCGGTTGACGTCCCGCACCGGCGGTGAAGTGCGCGGGCTGCCCGAGCCATTCGGCGAGCGCCTCGAACAGCGACACTTCGATCGCGGCGCCGTCTCCGGTGACCTGACGTTGATACAGCGCGGCGAGCACCCCGGAGAAGCCGTACATTCCGGCCGCGATGTCGGCGACCGACACTCCGACCTTCGCCACGTCGTCGGGGGTACCGGTCAGCGAGACCAGTCCGGTCTCGCACTGCACCAGCAGGTCGTAGGCCTTCCGGTCGGCCCACGGACCGGTCCTGCCCCATCCGGTGATCGACAGGACGATCTTCCGGGGATCACGGGACCGCAGGTCGTCGGCACCGAGACCGAGACGTTCGGCCGCGCCGGGGCCAAGGTTCTGCACGACGACGTCGGCGCGGTCGGCGAGCCGCTGCAGGAGGTCGTGACCGGCGTCGGACTTGACGTCGATCGACACGGACTCCTTCGATCGGTTGAGCCAGACGAAGTAGCTCGCCAGTCCGTTCACCGATTCGTCGTATGCGCGAGCGAAGTCGCCCGCCCCGGTCCGTTCCACCTTGATCACCCGGGCGCCGAGATCGGCGAGCTGGCGGGTGGCGAACGGGGCCGCGACAGCGTGCTCGAGGGAGAGCACGGTAATGCCGGAGAGCGGAAGCACGGGTTTCCTCCAGGAGTTGTCGAGAACGGATGTCAGATCGCGAGCCCGCCCCGTTTGACGAGCTGCTTGGCGATCACGTTCTGCTGGATCTCGTGGGTTCCCTCACTATGTCTCCTTCGTGAGGATCGGGGGAGGTGGGCGAACAGTGGCCGGGATTCGGAGGTGTCAGTCGCCGCGGACTACGACGCGCATGTCCTCCAGCGAGACGAATTTCACCCGAGGACGCTTACGCGCCTTGCCCGCGGCCTTCTCGGCCGCGTCGATCGCCGACCACCCGGTGCCGTCGACGTGGTCCGGGGCCTTCTCGTCGAGCAGTGCAGCGAACTCGTCCTCTCTCATGGCCGGCTCGCCGAGGCCGCCGCCGGAGTAGTCCTGCAGGAGGCAGTCGACGGTGTCGATGGCGCACTTCTTGTTGGTGCCGATCACACCCGAGGGTCCACGCTTGGCCCACCCCGTCGTGTACAGTCCGGCGATCGGTTCGGTGCCGCCCGCCTCGGTCACCCGTCCGCCGATGTTGGGGACCGTGCCCCGGCTCTCGTCGAAGGGCACGCCCGGGACCTCGACGCCCCGATATCCGACGGCGCGCAGTACCAGGGACGCGTCGATCGTCTCGGTCTCGTCGGTCGGCGTCGCGATCACCGAACCGTCCGGGCCTGGCTCGAGCCGGTTCCGAACGACCTTCACGGCCTCGACGCGGTCGGTTCCGACGATCTCGGTCGGCGACGTCAGGTACCGCAGGACGAGTCGCTTGCGCGCACCGTTCGGCGCCTGGTCCGCGACGTCGCGGGCCACGCGTACCTTCGTCGTGAGCGACGAGTCGACGGTCGGCGAATCGAGCAGTTCCGCGGTGACGGGATCGATCGCCACCTCGTCGAGATCGATGAGGAAATCGACACCGGGGAGGTGACGCAGCGCCATCATCTCCGGGTTGGTGTAGCCGGCCTGAGCCACGCCGCGCCTGCCGAGGACGACGACCTCCTCGATATCGCTCGTCCGCAGCGCGTCCAGGGCGTGGTCGGCGATGTCGGTGCGGTCGAGTTCGTCCGGATCCGCCAGCAGGATCCGCGCCACATCCAGGGCGACGTTGCCGTTGCCGACGACCACCGCACGTCGACCGCTCAAGTCGAACTCGCGGGCGGCGTGGTCCGGATGGCCGTTGTACCACCCGACGAACTCGGTGGCCGCATGACTGCCCGGGAGGTCCTCGCCCGGGACGCCGAGGCGACGTGCCGACGATGCACCCACGGCGTAGATCACCGCGTGGTGGCTGGCGGCGAGCTCGTCGTGCGTGATGTCGACGCCGACCTCCACGCCCAGATGGAGCTCGAAGTTCCGACGCCTCTCCACGGTGCGGAAGACGTCCGTGACGCCCTTGGTGCTGGGGTGGTCCGGCGCGACGCCGAATCGGACCAGTCCGTACGGCGTCAGCAGTCGCTCGAACATGTTCACCTGCACGCCCTTGAGACCGATCAGCTCCGAGGCCGCATAGTAGGCGGCCGGGCCGGAGCCGACGATCGCGACACGCATGCCGGAGTAGTCCGCCTTGCGCCAGAGCGGCTTGGGCGCATCGAGGCCGCTCGACTCCATCGGATGCTGGTCGAAGTAGTCCTTGTTGAGGTCGAGGTACGGCTCCTCCTGCTCATCCAGATCGTCCTCGGACTTGATCGCGTCCACCGGGCACGCTTCGACGCATGCACCGCAATCGATGCACGACTGCGGGTCGATGTGCAGCATCTCGGTCCGCATGAACTCTGGCTCGTCGGGCGTCGGGTGAATGCAGTCCACCGGGCAGACGTCAACACACGAAGCCTCATTGCAGCACGGCTGCAGAATCACGAACGACATGGAGAGGGCCTTTCAATTCTGACACTTACGTACACTCTGTGTCGGACGCGCCCCCGTGTCAAGCGCATGCTCGACATCACTCACGACCGGTGACCTACGACCCAGCGCCGAACGCCGAGGAGATACGCGGATCGGGCCAATTCTCTCGACGCAGCCCGGAATATAATCTAACATCATCGTCACAGACATTCCGAAGCGGGAGCGCATCTTTGCGCATTCGGAGAGGAGAACTATGACAGCACGTGAACGCTTGGTCGTCTGCGCCAGTCACAGTCCGGGCATGGCTCGCGACGTCGAGCGCAGGTTCGGCGCCGAGTTCCGTGCCGAACTCGCCCGCGTACGCACGCAGGTCGCCGAGTTCGCGCCCGACCTGACGATCGTGTTCGGTGGAGATCATCGCCGCGCCTTCCGGCAGGTCGTCCCGGCGTTCGCCATCGCGATGTCGGCGTCGATCCTGCCGGAGGGCGGACATCCGGCAGAGGACATCGACGTCGCAGGCGACGTCGCCCTCGAGCTCACCGAATTCCTCCTGGCCGACGGCTTCGACATCGCGGCCTGCCGAGCCGTCGCCCTCGACCACGCCTTCGCTCAGCCGTTGCGCGACGTCGGCGGAGGCACCACCGCCAACGCGGTGATTCCTATACCGATCAACTGCGCGACCGCTCCCCTGCCCGCCGCGGCCCGAGTGCTGGCCCTCGGCGAAGCCGTCGGACGGTTCCTCGATGGCCTCGACGCGCGCGTCCTCGTCATCGGAACGGGCGGGCTCTCGCACTCCCCGCCCAGCCTCGAACTCGACGCGTTCGACATCAGCGACGAGGAGCGCGCCCGAGTCATCCGCGAAGGCGCCGCGACGGCACGGACCAAGATCAGACCGGCCTGGGACAGGCGGTTCCTCCAGGCGATCGAGGACTGGGACGTCGACACGCTCGTGACGATGACCGACAACGCACGCGCGGGCGGCGGCGTCGGAGCGAACGAACTCCGCACCTGGCTCGCGGCGGGCGCCGCCGGCGGCCGCGCCCTCCGCGCCGTCTCCTACCAACCCGTCGAGGAGTGGATCACCGGCATGGGGCTGGCGGTGTCCGTCGCCGGCTGAGGCGCGGCCTCGGACTGGAAGGAACTCGATGACGACGTTCACCCGAGACGGCCACCGCGTGGTCTACAAGGTCCTCAATCGCGCCGAGAACCCGGAACCCGGCGCTCCTCCGATCGACTTCCCCTCCCAGCAGATCGTCGAATACGCGGGAGAGGGCAAAGTGGTGTTCGGAGGAGGACGTCTGGGTGGCGGCCGAGATAAAGGCGTTCGCCAGAGAGTATGCGCAAGCAGCGGCGAAGCGACCCCAGACCCTCGAGGGACGACGCAGCCGCCGGGACTGGGGACCGCGGGTCGACTGGGCTCGGCCCGAGACCGGCCACACGTCCAAGCCGTCCTGGCTCGGCAATGACCCGGCCGCGGTATTCACGAGCATCGACGTCGGCGTCCGCTCGCACTGATCGACCACCTCACCATCGACAATCGGCCCGTCCCACCCGGGGCGGGCGACCTCTCACAAAGGAATTGACATGACGTTGGACACGGATGCAGCAAATCGGACACTCGCGGGGCTTCGCCCGTTCCCCGTCGCGATCACGACTGTCGACGGCGGTGTCGCGAACGGCCTGATGTCGTTGTCCGCAGGAACGGCGAGCATCATTCCCGAGGCTCCGCGCGCGATGTGCGGCCTGACGAAGTACAACAAGACGCACGACATGGTCCTCAACTCGGGAGTCTTCGTCATGCACATGTTGAGCGCGGGCGAGGACGAAGTCGACGCGTCCTTGAACATCCTGATGACGCTCGGCGGTCGCTCCGGCCGCGACGGCGACAAGATCGGCGGCCTGCGCACCAAGACCGGTGTCACCGGAGCCCCGATCCTGCTCGACGCGCACAGTTACGTCGAATGCGAAGTGGTCTCCTCGCTCGATGTTCAGGAGAGCACGATCTTCGTCGGCGACGTCGTCGCGTCGGAAGTGTTCAGCGCCGCCTCGCGCATCAAGATCGGCGAGGCGTGGAGCAAGCTGCCCGCGGAGTGGATCGAGCAGTACGACGCGAACCACATCCCGCAGCTGCAGAGCGCGAAGGACCATCGCTTCGGTCGTCAGAACTGACCGGACACTACTCCCGACGAGTGCGGCCCCGCAGGCCGCCGACCCTTCGACCACGGAGCTCACGATGACCGATCTCATTCTCCTGCACGGCGGCGAGCACGGCTCGTGGTGTTGGGACCGTGCACTCGACCGACTGACCGCGCAGCCCGGCGGTTTCGCACGGATCCTGACACTCGACATGCCCGGATGCGGGCGCAAGCGCGGGCGCGACACCTCGGGTCTCTCGATCGCCGAGGTCGCGCGGGAACTCAATGAGGACGTCCGTGCGGCAGGCTTCGAGGGCGGCGTCCTGGTGGGCCACTCGGTCGCGGGCATCGTGATGCCGCTCCTGCCGATACAGGAGCCGGAACTGTACTCGCAGCTGGTGTACCTCGCCGCGTCCCTTCCGGAGGAGGGCCAGACCATCGTGGAGATGATGGGTACGGCGCTGCATGACGAGGACCCCGAGACGGTCGGTTGGCCGGTCGACCCGGCGACGTCGACGCCCCAGGAGCTGAACCGGGCGATGTTCTGCCAGGATCTCGACGAGGCGACCGCGGCGTGGTTGCTCGGCGAGGTGGCTCTCGACTCCACGCCGGCGTCGGTGATGACCGGGCCGGCGACCCGCCGGGGATACGACGGACTCGTTCCGGCCACCTACATCCTCACGCAACGCGACCGGATTCTGCCGCCCACGTGGCAGCGACGCTTCGCCGAGCGCGCGGGATGCGACCGGGTCCTCGAGATCGACACCCCGCACGAGCCGTTCGTCTCCCGCCCCGACCTGCTCGCGGAGGTCCTCCGACAGCTGGCGTGAGGCGACGCAGCGGTGCTGCGCGTGGTCACCCCGCAGCGAACCCGTCCCGGACCAGCGCGAACGCCTCGTCGAGAAAGCGGTCCGGCCGGTGTTCGGCGGACTCGACCCAGACCGACAGCGCGATCCATCCTGCACAGAACAGGCTCTGCACCAGCAGCTTCGTGAACAGGTCGTCGGCTCCGTGTTCTGTGCGACCGGCGATGAACTCAACGACCACGGACTCCCACGGCTCGAACCGAGCCGATCCCAGGGGCCACCCGCTGGACGACTCGGCGATGACGGAGACCTGAGTGCGCAGCAGGTCCATCTCCGAGTCGAGGTAGGTCAACATCTTCGGCATCTGGGTGCAGAGGACCGCGATGGGGTCCGCATCCCGCGGCGCGGCGCGGAGCGTCTCGGCGAGAGCGGCCACCTCGTCCTCGGTCCGGTCCCACAGGACGTCGGCCTTCGAGGCGAAGTAACGCAGGAGTGTCGATCGCCCGATCCCGCATTGCTCGGCGATGTCGGTCATCGTCACCGCGTCGTATCCTCGCTCGGCGAACATCCGCAGACCGGTGCGCGCGACCGCCGCCCGGTCGGCGGCACGGGGTCGTCCGCCACGATTCACCGCTTGCGACATCATCGACCCTCCTTCGCCGCGGATGGTACTACCCGATACGTTGTGGACCTGAGACCCAAAAGGTATCGTACGGAACAGGCGCCGACCACTGTGACGGCGGACACCACGTTCATGGGAGATACCGCATTGGCTTCGACGAGAACGGATTCCTTCACCCCCGAATCCCGCTTCCTGATCGACGGATCGTTGGCGAGGTCCGCAGACGGGACGGCCTTCGACGTCGTCGATCCGGCGACGGGTTCGACGATCGGCGTCGTTGCCGACGCGACCCACGCCGACATGGACGCGGCGATCGCAGCCGCGCGCCGAGCTTTCGACCAGAGCACATGGGCCACCGACCTCGCTCTGCGGCAACGCTGTCTGCGTCAACTGCACGAAGCGATCGTCGCCGAGTCGGAGGAGTTGCGCGCGGAGCTGATCGCCGAAGCGGGCGCACCGCTCATGACGACCTACATGGCACAACTCGACTGGCCGCTGTCGGACGGACTCCTCTGGCCCGCCGAGGCCGCAGGCGATCTGCCGTGGGTCCGCCGCATCGCCGACAGCCCGGTCTTCGGACCCGACAACGCCCGATACGTGTTCAAGGAGCCGGTCGGAGTAGTGGCGGGCATCCTGCCGTGGAACTTCCCGTTCGAGATCCTCATCGGCAAACTCGGACCGATTCTCGCGACCGGGAACTCCGTGGTGATCAAGCCCGCCGCCGAGACCCCGTTCAACGCGACGCGGATCGGCCGCCTTATCGCCGAGAAGACCGACATCCCCGCAGGCGTCGTCAACATCGTGACCACCCGCGACACGGCGGTCGCGCAGACCCTGCTGACCGATCCTCGGGTCGACATGATCTCGTTCACCGGGTCCACCCGCACTGGCCGGTTGATCACCGAGCTGTCAGCCCCGACCTTCAAGCGACTCCTGCTGGAGTTGGGCGGCAAGAGCGCAGGCATCCTCCTCGATGACGCCGACCTCGACCTGGCTCTTCCGTCGGCGATGTCGGCGTGCATGCACGCGGGCCAGGGCTGCGCACTTCCGACCCGACTGCTGGTGCACCGCTCGAAGTACGAGGACGCCGTCGCCCGACTCGAAGCAGCGTTCGCGGCGTTCCCCTACGGCGACCCGACCGACTCCGGTACTCTCTGCGGGCCGGTGATCAGCGAGCGGCAACGGACCCGGATCCTCGACCTCGTCGCGCGCGGCGTGTCCGAGGGCGGACGGCTGGTCGTCGGCGGCGGGATTCCGCAGGATCGGCCGGACGGGTTCTTCGTGGAGCCGACGCTCTTCGTCGACGTCGACAACTCGGCGACGATCTCCCAGACCGAGATCTTCGGCCCCGTGTTGTCGGTGACCCCGTTCGACGACGACGACGACGCTATCCGGATCGCCGACGACAGCGTCTACGGGCTGTCCGGGAACGTCTTCACCGCGTCCGCCGACCGCGCATTGAGGATCGCTCGAAGCGTGCGCACCGGGTCGTTCATGATCAACGGCGGCATGTTCTACGGAGCGGATTCCCCGTACGGCGGATACAAGCACAGCGGAGTCGGCCGTCAGGGCGGATTCGAAGGACTCGAGACGTATCTAGAGACGAAAGCGGTCGCCACGACGCTGCCGCTCGACATCGAATGAATTCGCGAAGTCACCACGATCGATCACCAGAAGGGACCACACATCATGGCAGGAAGAGTCGAGGGCAAGGTCGCGTTCATCACCGGGGCTGCGCGCGGACAGGGTCGAGCGCACGCGGTGCGTCTCGCCGAAGAGGGCGCGGACATCATCGCGGTCGACATCTGTGAACAGATCGAATCCAATCCGTATCCGCTCGCCACCGAGAAGGATCTGGCGGCGACCGCCGCATCGATCGAGCGACTGGGACGGCGAGTCGTTTCGGTCAAGGCCGACGTCCGAGACCGTGCTCGACTCGAGGCGGCACTCTCCGACGGGGTCGCGGCGCTCGGGCGCCTCGACGTCGTGGTCGCGAACGCCGGCATTCTGCCCATGGCCATGGGTGATCCGCAACCATCCGACTTCGTCGACGCCGTCGACGTCGACCTGGTCGGGGTGATGAACACGATCGCCGTGGCGATCCCGCATCTGGGCGACCACTCGTCCATCGTCATCACCGGTTCCACGGCGGCGATGCTGCCGAACACCACGGACAACCCAGCACTGGGACCCGGGTCGGCGGGATACGGGTGGGCCAAGAAGACGTTGATCGGGTACTCTGAGCAACTCGCGCAGCACCTGGCCGGTCGATTCATCCGCGTCAACGTGATCCACCCGACCAACGTCGACACCCATCTCCTGCACAACGACGGCCTGTATTCGATGTTCCGTCCGGACCTCGCGGCCCCAGCCCGCGACGACGTCGAACCGGCGTTCATCCAGTTCCATGCGATGCCGATCCCCTACGTCGATCCCGTCGACATCTCCAACGCGGTGCTGTTCTTCGCGTCGGACGAGTCCCGCTACGTCACCGGCCAGCAGTTGCGCGTCGACGCCGGCGCCCTGCTCAAGGCACCGGGCGGCCCGGTGGGCGGGTGACGGACGCCTCCCAGCCCGAGTCGGTCGACGCCATCTCCGCGACGTCGCCCAGGCAGCGGAACAGATCGTTGAGGTGAGTGCACGTCGACGTGCCGCGCAGGTCCCGCCGCACGATGGAGTTCAGGTCGGACAGGCGCAGCCCGACCAGCCGCTCCGCGCTCGCGGCGGCGACCGGGCACTCGACCCAGGGCAGCACTCGCGGCGTCGCGCTGATCGACGTGATGGTGCTTGTCACCGGGTCGATGTCGGCGACCACCTGGTACTCGTGGATCACCGTGTCGACGCCGTCGGCGCGCCGGAATGTGTCCCGGAACCAGCCGTCGACGTGGATCGAATCGCCGCCGGATCCGAGCGCGACGTCCAGCCGCCGCAGCCGACGCATGCCCAGCACCGCCGTCGGTCCGAGGGGCTGCCACTGGTCGGGCATCGCGCCCGCGAGCACGTCCGGCGTCTCCGGTCCGGTCGGCAACGGGAGGACGCCCTCGGCGCGCAGGGTCGTCACCATCGTCGCGTCGTCGGCGTATCCGGCACAGTATCCGGCGCCGCCCGCATGCTGGGCCACACTCGCCGCCGAACGCATGCCCGCCACCTGGTACGACACGGTGTTGCCGCCGATCAACGCCGCCACCGGCACGTCGTCGAGCATCAGGTGGAGGCGACTGCGCCGTGCGACGTGGTCCGGGACGAGTTCGACGAGTCTGGTCCGAAAGCCGGACGATGCACTCGATCCGACCAGCCCGCCCAGACGCGGGTCCCAGGGGTCGGCGGTGACATCGGTGACGGTGCGCCCGTTCAGGAAGTCCATCTCGACGCGCATCCGGTCGGTCGGGCTCACGAAGATCGACCCGGTCGAGTCCATCCGACTGTCCCGCGCCGAACCCGTGAGAATCAGATGTCCGTCGTCGGGCACGTAGTCGATGTCGACAGCGGTCGCCCGCCGACGAACGCCTCGCGCCAGTTTCGGAGTCGATTCCATCGGCTCGTGGATGCCGTGGCGCGGATGCAGCGGCGACGAGGAGTCGTTGTCGGTCACGGCGTCATCTCCTCAGGGCCGGGTGCCCGGTCGATGAAACGCCGCCAGCTGTCCGAGCGCACCCGCGGCGCCCGCTCCTGCGGCGAACGCGGCTGCCGCATCGCCGGTCAGGGCGGAGTCGATGCCGAGTCGTCGGTCCACGCTCCACCGGCCCGGGCCGACGCCCGCCAACGCCACGGCTGCGACCGCCAGGTTGGCGACGTACTCCCACCCCTCGGCGGTGATGAAGAAGCCGTTCCTCACGTGCACGGATCGGCCCGCGACTGCCATCGTGCCGACCACCGCCGCTGCCGCCAACGGCGTCCCCGCACCCGCGATGAGCGCGACACCCGCCCCGGTCTCCACGACGGCACTGGCGGCCGCCTGCATCTTCGGTCTGCGGAAGCCGATCGACTCGAACCATCCTGCGGTGCCGCTGAGACTCGTCGCGTGTTTGAGTCCGTGCGCGACCATCGTTCCGCCGACCGAGGTACGCAGCAGCAGCCGCACCGCGTCCAGTCCTCGCCAGGACGGAGGCGTCGAATTCTCGGCGGACCGCTTCAGTGATCGCATTGCGTCTCCTTCTCTGCATTCGTGTCGTCGTCGCGTCGTCGATCGGTTCGCGCCGAGCCGATGACCTCCTGGACCGGGGCGATCACCTCACGGCCGAACACGTCGATCGTGTCAGGCTCGGCTCGGTCGTGGAACCGCACGATCATCAGGTCGACGCCGCGCTCGGCCTCGGCCAGGAACATCGCGCGCAGCTCCTCGGGACTGCCGACCAGCGGCGGTCCCCAACTCGTCGCGGGCATCCGCCTACCGGTTCGCTCGACGACTTTCGCCCGCATGCGTTCGTCGGTGACCAATCCGACCGCGTACTGCGCCGATATCCGCGCATCGCCGCGCAGCGGGGCGAGTTCGTCGAACCGCGGACGGGCGCCGCCGACACAGTTCCACCAATCGGCGTGGCGCGCGACGAGGGGCATCGTCAGCCGACGGCCGCCCCCTCCGATGTGGATCGGCACCCGGGGTTGGACCGGCGTCGGACTGCCCTGCGCGCCGCGGAGCGTGAAGTGGTCGCCGGCGTAGTCGAACGGCTGACCGCCGAACATGAGTCGCACGATCTCGATCGTCTCCGCCAGCCGAGCCGACCGTTCCCGACGTGTGCCGACGTCGAACCCGAAGGTCGCGAACTCGTCTTCCACCGACCCCCACCCCAGGCCCAGGTCGAGCCGTCCCGCCGAGATCCGGTCGAGGGTGGCCGCCATCTTCGCGAGCACCGCCGGGTGACGTATCGGATTGCATCCCACCAGATGCCCGATCCGTAGTGTCGACGTCGCAGTCGCCACAGCCGTCAGCATCGTCCAGCTCTCGAGGGCAGGCACTGCGGGGGCTCCGGGCGTGTAGAGGTGATCCATCAGCCAGAACGAACCGAATCCCGCGGATTCGGCCTGCTGCGCCGCTGTCAGGACCTCGTCGGGTTCCATTCCGAGCTGGGGAACGAAGAGTCCGAAACTACTGTCGGTTGCCATCGAGCGCTCGCACCAGACCTTCCTGCATCGTGTCCGCCACCGGAACTCCGTCGAGCCCGCAGATCGCCCCGCGACACAATTCGTGCTCCGGCGACGATCTGACCGGCGCCGTCTCGTGAAGCAGCCAGCCGCCGGCGTGGACGCCGTCGGCGAACCAGATCGAGTGGTCCACACTCACCACGCGGTGGGTTCCGGCCCCCATCAGCACGCCGCGCGGCCCCAGCGAACCGGCCAGCAGGAACATGTCGGAGAGGTACGCGACAGCCGCCGCCTGTACGAGGGGATCCTCGGGGATCGGGTCGGCGGGTCGCACCAGGAACCGTTCACCCGCCGGTGCCCGCCCACGCCGCATCACCTGCAACCGCACCGGTTCGTGGAGGAAACGGACGTCGAGCCGCAACATGGTGCACAACCCATGCAACCACGTCGACAGGCCCTCCCGGTGCTGGACCGGAGCGTCGTCGATCGACCACGTCGCGGCCTCCGGGTCGACGGCGGGGCGCACCGGATCCGCTCTGCCCGCCGAGTCCCGCGAGAAACTCAGCTCCGCCGTCGACACCAGGCGTCCGTACTGGGTGCCGCGCACGAGGCGTCGAGCACTGGATCTGCTGTCGCGGATCTCGTCGACCGCGTAGTCGATCGGGGTCGCCGGGTCGCCGGGCCGTTCGAAGTACGCGTGCATCGAGGTGGGCGTCATGCCGTCGTGCACGGTCCGACCCGCGGCGACCACCGACTGCCCTAGTAGCTGACCGCCGAATACCGCGGGCGGTCCACCGGGCAACGGATCAGCTCGAAAGACTCCGGCGCCGACGGCGGCGAGCGACAGGACGTCGGCCAGCGACCGCTGGTCGGCCTGCCCGTCATCGGTCGGCGAACCGAGGATCGTCACGTCAGTCACCCGTCAGCTCCACGTCAGACCGCCGTCGACGAGCAGGGTGTGGCCGGTGACGTATCCGGCGCCGTCGGACACCAGGTAGGCGACTGCCGCCGCGACCTCGTCCGGTCGTCCCATGCGTCCCGCCGGGACACCGGCCGCCCACTCACGCTGCTGCTCCTCCCCGTAGGCGGCGATGCCCTCGGTCGCGATCGTTCCGGGCGCCACTGCGTTCACCTGAATGTCGCGTCGGGCGTACTGGAGCGCCACATTCTTCGTCAGGCCGACCACCCCGTGCTTGGCCGCGGTGTAGGCCGCCATCGACGGCGCGTTGCCCACCCCGCACTCGGACGCGATGTTGACGATCTTGCCGTGTCCGACGGACACCATGTGCGCGAGTTCGGCGCGCATGCAGAGGAACGTACCGCGCAGGTCCACCGCCATCACCGCATCCCAGGTCTCGATCGCGAGTTCGTGGAGGTCAACCGGGGGATGCGCGATGCCCGCGTTGTTGACCGCCACGTCGAGTCCGCCGAACCGTTCGACGGTCCCAGCGACCAGCGCCTCGACGTCGGTGGGGTCGGAGACGTCCGCTGAGATGAACTCCGCGGACCCACCGGCCGCGGTGATCGACTCGACCGTCTCGGCAGCGCCCGCCGCGTCGACGTCGGACACCACGACGCGGGCTCCGTCCGCCGCCAGACGCCGCGCGATCGCTCGCCCGAGACCCGAACCCGCACCGGTCACCAGGGCCGCGCGATATGCACTCCTCGTATTCATCTGATTCTCCTTCGGTCAGTCGCCGAGCCCGGCGACACCTGGCCACATCTGGTCCGCCGGGCACACGAACAGTGCGTGCGCTTCGGCGCATAGGGTCTCGCCGTCGCAGATCCGTGCTTCGACGAATGCCTTCCGTCCCTGCACCGACGCGATCTCTGCGGACACGGACAGCGGCCGACCGACCGGGGTCATGCTCCGGTAGTCAACATTGAGGTACGCCGTTCTGGCGCTCGAACCGGAACCGAGCGACCTGCTGACGAACATCCCGATGAAGTCGTCGAACATCATCGAGATGATCCCGCCGTGCACCACGTTCTCGTTGCCCATGTGCCGCAGGCCGAACTCCACCGTGCCGGACGTGCTGGTCGGTCCGTCCTCGTGCACCTCGTAGGGCACCAGGATCGGATGAGGCAGGCCGGACATGCCCGCGTACCGGGTCGGCCGCCGGTCGTAGTCCACCCGGTGTTCCGCGACCCGCGCCGCCAGCGCCGAGAAGTCCGCGGTCAACTCGGACATCGCCGACTCCGGCGGCGCGGCGAGGCACACCTCGTCCTCCAGCCTGTTGAACGACCCCGCATAATCGAGGTACCGGTCGTCGACGTGCTGGTCGTCGACGCGCTCGGCGGCCGTCATCGTCGTACCAGCCCGTCCCGGAGCACCGACAGGTCCTCCCGGAACCGGCTGAGACTGCGACTTGTGGGCTCGATGGTCAGCCAGGTCACCCCGGCCGCCTCGTACTCGCCGATCGCCGGCGCCAGCGCCTCCACGAACGCCTCAATGCCGTCCCGGCGCAGAATCCGTGCTTCGAACGGTGCGAACACCACGTCGCAGGGCGGCGCGCCGCGGTCGGCGCGTCGCGTGTTCAGGTCCGCGATCTGGGCCGCCAGTGGATCGATGCCGTCGAGCGCCGGAGTCCGGGTGATCGCCGCCATCTCGGCGCTCTGCGCGATCGGCATCCATCCGTCGCCGATCTCGACTGCTCGCCGTCGTGCCGCCTTGCTGTTGCCGCCGACCCAGATCGGCGGGCCGCCGGGCGTCGTCGGCAAGGGCAACGACGCGTGTCCCGACCGGCCGAACTCCGGACCGTCGTGCTCCTCGCCACGCCACATCGCCCTCATCGCGGCGATGCCCTCGTCGAGTTTGCGTCCACGGTTCGCGAAGTCCGCTCCGAGCGCATCGAACTCGGACTTCAGATAGCCTGCGCCGACGCCGACGGTCAGCCGACCGTTCGACAGGGTATCCAGGCTGGCTACGGCTTTACCGCCGAGATACGGGTTCCGGTAGCCGACCACCATGAGATAGGTGATCAACCGGATCCTCTCGGTGGCTTCGGCGGCGATCGCCAGGGAGACAAACGGGTCGAACGCGTGGTGACCGCCGTCGGCGAGCCACTCACGATCGGGGTACGGGTGCTCGCTCATCGAGAACCCCTCGAATCCGGCCTCCTCCGCGCGCCTGGCGACCTCCCCCAGGCTGCCTTCCTCGATCCATTCAGCGTAGTGCTTCACCGCGCGCATCGGGAACATCAGATTGAACTTCATCGTCGTCGATCTCCTACTTGAACAGGTCACGTGCAACGACGACCCGCTGCACTTCGGTGGCGCCTTCGCCCAGTCGCTTCACGCGGAGATCTCGGAACCAGCGTTCGAGGGGAAGTTCCTCCGACAGTCCGAGCGCTCCGTGGACCTGGATGCACCGATCGAGCACCTTGTAGGCGACCTCGGTCGCGTACATCTTTGCGATCGACGCGTCCACGCGCACGTCGCGACCGAGATCGGCATTCCAGGCCGCCTGGTACATGAGCAGTCGCGCCGCCCGAAGCTCGACCTCCGCGTCGACCAGCATCCATGCGATCCCTTGCTTGTCCGCGAGCCGACCACCGAAGACCTCCCGGTCCTTGGCCCAGCGGCAGGCCGCGTCCAGCGCCTCCTGCGCGATCCCGATGGGACCGGCCGCGTACGTGATGCGCCCGTGCACCAAGAAGTCGCTGGCCAGTGCGAACCCGCCGCCCTCGGCGCCGATCAAGTTCGCCTTCGGGACCCGGACGCCGTCGAAGTGCAGTTCGTTCGGGGTGAAAGACGCCATCACGCCGATCGGACTCACCGTCAGGCCGGGGCTGTCGGTCTCCACGATGAAGCATGAGATCCCCGACCGACCCTCCCCGGTGCGCGCGTACACGACACCCCAGTCGGCGGCGTCGACATGCGAGATCCACGTCTTGGAGCCGTCGAGGACGTAGTGGTCGCCGTCGGCGACCGCCTTGAGCGTGATCGCCCGCGCCGGATCCGATCCGCCGGAGGGCTCGCTGATCGCAGTGAACGCCTTCGCCATGCGGCCGTCGATGATCGGCTTCGCGAACTTCTCGAACTGTTCCGCCGACGCCTTGAACATGACGTTGGGCGGATTGCCCCCGAACGCACCGAGCGCCGGGAAGAACGCGCCCATCCGGCACTTCGCCGCCTCCTCAGCAACCACGACCTGGCCAAGGACCCCGAGTCCCGCGCCGCCGTGGCGCTCCGGCGTCTGCAGCGCCCAGAG
This sequence comes from Gordonia humi, assembly GCF_014197435.1. NCBI lineage: Bacteria > Bacillati > Actinomycetota > Actinomycetes > Mycobacteriales > Gordoniaceae > Gordonia > Gordonia humi. The sequence continues at coordinate 1,850,779 of NZ_JACIFP010000001.1, read as the reverse complement.
CCCGAGGGCCCGCGCCTTCTCCTGCAACGGCAGCAGCGTCTCGCGGGGCAGCCCCGCGGCGTCGTGCGGCAGCGTCGCCTCCAACGGATGAACCTCACGCGCCATGAATCGCTGCACGGTGTCACGCAGCATCCGCAGTTCCTCTGGGAGCTCCCAGGCGCCCAGACTCGAGTCGGCCTCGGTGGTCGGGGACGTCATCAGGCCGCCCGCGGAGTCGGCACTTCGATCACCACGGCGCCCGCCTGACCTCCGCCCGCACACATGGCGGCGACGCCGACGCCCCCGCCACGGCGCCGGAGCTCACCGATCAGCGACAGCACCATGCGCGCACCGGACGCGGACACCGGGTGCCCGATCGAGCATCCCGAACCGAGGACGTTGACAAGTTCCTCGTCGATGCCCAGCTTCTTGCAGGCCGCGACCGGCACCGATGCGAACGCCTCGTTGATCTCCCACAAGGCGACATCTTCGACGGCGACGCCGGCACGTCCGAGAACCTTGGGTATGACGTCGAGGACTGCCAGCCCGGTGTCCTTCGGATCGATGGCCGTCGACGCCCACGCGTTGACCGTCGCGAGGACGTCAAGCCCCTTCTCCTCCGCCAAGTCGGATCCGACGACCATGACGGCGGCCGCCGCGTCGTTCACGCCGCTCGAGTTGCCCGCGGTGATCGAGAAGCCCGCGATCTCCGGGTGCAGCACCTTCAGGCCCGCCAGGCGCTGCGTCGTGGTGTCCCGCCGCGGATGCTCGTCCACCGCGAACTCCATGGTCTCGCCGTCGGCGGTGCGGATCTGCACGGGCACGATCTCGTCCGCGAACGCACCGGAGTCGATGGCGGCGATCGCGCGCTCATGCGACCGCAGCGCCCACGCGTCCAGTTCCTCGCGGGTCAGTCCGGTCGCCTGCGCGGTGTTCCATCCCACGGTGATCGACATGTCCATGTTCGGCGCCTGCGCGCTGTCCGGGTGAGTCGGTGGCATCCACTTCTCGGTGAACTGGTCGATGGTTCCGGGCACGCGGAACGCCTGCAGCGGCGACGTCGACGTCGACTGCACGCCGCCTGCGATGATCGCTCGCTCGGCGCCCGAGATGACCTGCGCGGCGGCGTCGCCGATCGAGGTGAGGCTGCCTGCACAGTGCCGGTTCACGGCCTGTCCCGGTACACGCAGCATTCCGGCGACAACGGCCGCATGCCGCGCCATGTCGCCGCCGCCGTAGTTCGATTCGGCGAGGATCACGTCGTCGACGTCGTCGACGTCGAGGCCGCTGCGCTTGTACACCTCCGACACGACGATCTCGGCGAGCTCCATCGCGGTCGTATCGCGCAGTGTGCCCTTGAACGCGGTTCCGACGGGCGTCCGAGCGCCCGCGACGATGACTGCATCAATAGGAGACATGGTGGTAAGTCCTTTCGTAAAGATGAGCGGCCGGTGGTCAGCCGAGAGTGAACGGATCGCGGGTGGCGCCGGACAACTCCACCCACACGGATTTGGTCTCGGTGAAGTCCTTCACTGCGTCGAGTCCGTTCTCGCGCCCGATGCCGCTGGCGCCGACGCCGCCGAACGGGACGTGGGGTGCCACCGTCCGATAGGCGTTGACCCACACCGTGCCCGCGCGGAGCGCCGCGGCCACCCGATGCGCGCAATGCACGTCCTTCGTCCACACCGACCCCGCCAGGCCGAACTCGGTCGAGTTGGCCATCGTCACCGCCTCCGCTTCGTCGGCGAAGGTCTGCACAGCCAACACGGGTCCGAAGACCTCCTCACGTGCGACCCGCATGTCGGCGGTGACACCGGTGAGCACGGTCGGCTTGACGAACAGGCCGCCGAGCTCGATGGCGGGCTCGCCGCCGTACGCCACGGTGGCTCCGTCCGCGCGGGCCGACTCGAAGTGGGAGAGCACCTTCTCGTACTGGGGACGGTTGGACACCGGCCCCATCTCGGTGGCCGGGTCCTTCGGATCGCCCAAGACGATGGACGCTGCACGGGCGACGACCTTCTCGATCAGTGTGTCCGCGACGCTCTCATGGACCAGCAGCCGTGAACCGGCCAGGCAGGTCTGCCCGGTGGCCGCGAAGATCCCGGAGATCACGCCGTTCGCCGCGGCGTCGAGATCGGCGTCCGGGAACACCACCTGGGCCGACTTGCCACCGAGTTCCAGGGTGAACCGAGCGAGGTTGGCCACCGCGGCCTGGCCGACGTGGATACCGGTGCCGGTGGATCCGGTGAACGCGATCTTGTCGACTCCGGGATGGGATGCGAGGGCCGCACCGGTACCCGGTCCCCAACCGCTGACGACGTTCACCACGCCCGGCGGAAATCCCGCCTCGGCGAACAGTCTGCCGAAGGCGAGGGTCGACGCGGGAGTGTGATCACTGGGTTTGATCACGAACGTGCATCCGGCGGCGAGACCGGCGGCGAGTTTCCAGGTCAGCAGCAGCAGCGGCGAATTCCACGGGGTGATGGCGCCGACCACGCCGACCGGCTCGTGCCGGGTGTAGACGAAGAAGTTCGACTTGTCTGTCGGGATTACGCTCCCCTCCAGCTTGTCGGCCATTCCCGCGTAGTAGAAGAAATACTCGGGCAGGCTTCTCATCTGACCGGCCATCTCCCGCACGAGCTTGCCCCCGTCGCGCACCTCCAGCTCGGCGAGCTGGTCGGCGTCGCGCGCGATCAGTTCGCCCAACCGCCACAGCAGGCGTCCGCGGGCCGTCGGCGTCATCTGTCCCCATGGTCCGGAGAGTGCGGCTCGGGCGGCGGCGACAGCACGATCGATGTCGTCGGCGTCCCCGTCGGGCACCCGCACCCACGGGGCGCCGGTGTACGGATCGATGCTCTCGTACGTCCGACCCGACCTCGCCGTGACCTCCTCACCGTTGATGAGGAGCGGGAGGGCGACGATCTGATCAGCGTGAGACTCGGTACTCACAGCTACTCCTTAGTTCGTAGTGGTCGACTGCTCGCACGCGACCTGTCAGCGGACGCGAGGGCGACGCTTGTTCGTTCGGGAGTCCGAACGCCCCGCGCCCGGGTTGCCGATCTGCGTGTACGACAGTCCGTTCCGGAGAGCCGTGGTCGGCGTCATGTCGAGGGACTCCCAGATGGCCCGCACCGTGCCCTGGATCGCCTCCGGCCGTCGGTCGGCGATCTCGGCGGCCAACTGCTGCGCGCGCGCACGTAGGTCCGCAGGCGTCGTCACCTCAGTGACGATGCCCGTCCGCAGCGCCGTCTGAGCGTTCATCCGCTCCTCGCTGCCGATCAACGCCCAGCGAAGCACCTCACCGAGCGGCACCCCGCGTGCGAGCATGCCCATCGGTTCGAGCGCGGACACCATCCCGGAGTTCGCGTGGGGATCGAAGAACGTCGCGTCGTCGCTGCAGATCACGATGTCCGACTCGTTGACGAAGTACATCGCCCCACCGGCGACCATGCCATGCAACGCACAGACCACCGGCTTCCACACGCGGTGCTGCTTCGGTCCGAGCGCGACGCCCGGATCCTCCTGGTTGAACCGACTGATGTGCGTCCACCATGCGCCTTCACCGACATCGACGCCGGTGCAGAAGGCCCGCTCGCCGTCGGCCTGCAGCACCGCGACTCGGACGTCGTCGTCGTCGCGGACCCGTCCCCAGACGTCGGCGATCTCGGCGGCCATCTTCTCGTTGAACGCGTTGAGCCGGTCCGGCCGGCTCAACGTGATGGTAGCGACGTGATCGACGACCTCGAACCGAATCGTCTCGTACGCCCGATCGCCTGCACCGTCGGCGGACGACTCGCCCGCCGCGATCAGATACTCGCGCAGTTTCGACTTGGCGATCTTGCCAAGGGAGTTGCGGGGTATCGTCTCTACGTTCTCCACCTGTTCCGGGTATTTACGAATGTTCAAGGGGGTGGTCCGCAGGTACGCGGCCACCGATTCGACGTCAAGAGGCGCCGCGGGGTCGACCGGCACGACGACCGCGCACACGCGCTCGCCGGAGTTCTCATCGGGCATGCCGACCACCGTCACATCGGCGATCGCCGGATGGTCGACCAGCGTCCGTTCGACTTCGACCGCCGAGATGTTCTCCATCTTCCGGACGATGACGTCCTTGATCCGGCCAGTAACGGACAGTCGGCCTGCGGCGTTGAGACGCCCCAGGTCGCCGGTCTTGAAGTACCCCTGGTCGTCGAGGGCGTCGGGGGCCGCCGCCGGGTCGACGTAGCCGCGGAACAACTGCGGCCCGCGGAGCCGGATCTCCCCGATCCCGCCCGCCTCGACGTCGGCACCCTCAGCGTCGACGATGCGGATCTCCACGCCCGCCCCGGGCCGACCCTCGAACACCGCGTGCTCCTCGGCGGTGTCGTCGGGGCTTCCCCATGTCGCATACGGGAACTCCGTCATGCCGTAGCCGGAGATGATCCCGACCCCGCCGAGCTGGGCGGCCACCTGCTCGCTGAGTTCGGCGGGCCTGCCCGACCCGCCGCCGAGCACCGCACGAGCACACGGGAACAGCGGAGCGACGCCCCGATCCTGGGCTATCCGCAGATACGCAGTGGTGAACGGGAGTCCGGACCCGATCAGGGTGGCGTTCTCGCTGATCAGCTGGTCGGCATTCTGCTCGGGTGCGAACATCGCCGAAGCGATCAGCGTGTGCCCGACGATGAGGCTGCTCAGGATGTGATCGATCCCGCCGATATGCGTGATCGGCAGATAATAGGCGCACCGGTCGTCGGCCGTCACCGCGACGTTCGAGGTGAATGTCTGCGCGGACCGGATCAGGCCCGCGTCGGTGTGCTTGACGCCTTTGGGGTCGGACGTGGTACCCGACGTGTAGAAGATCCACCGCACCAGATCGCCTGCGGCGGATGCCTGTGCGGGCGGGGCGTCGGCTGCGGGCGGCGCCCACCCCGTGCCGATCACCTCGACGGCCATGCCGGATCGATCGGCGGCGATCGATCGCGCCATCGCGGCGTGATCGAATCCCCGATACTGATCCGGGACGATGAGAAGAGACGACTCGACCTGGCCGGTGATGAACGCGACTTCGCTCTCGCGGAGCATCGGCACGATCGGGTTCTGGACTGCGCCGACCCGCGCCAATCCGAGCGCCACCGCCATCGCCTCGACGCTGGTCGGCAGCTGCCAGGAGACGACGTCGCCGACGCCGACGCCGCGGTCGGACAACCAGTCCGCCGTGCGCGACGCGAGATCATGGAATTCGGCGAAAGTGAATCGTCTGCCGTGCTCGTCGACCACGAACTCGGCGGCGGGTGACGCCTCGACGCGGTCGACAAGCAGAGCCCAGATGGAGTCGGCGGACTCGGCAGCGGTCACGATGCGGCCTGCGCTGCGGTGAGTTCCTCGGCGATCTCCCGCTTGAGAATCTTGCCCGCCGGGCCCAGCGGGAACTCGGTGCGGAACTCGAACCGGCGCGGCTGCTTGTACCCGGCGAGCTCGGCGCGGCACAGCGCGGCCAGTTCGCCCGCCAGCGTCGTCTCGTCGACGGCACCCTTCGGCACGATCACGGCGACGGGCGTCTCGCCCCATTCCGGATCCGGGACTCCGACCACGGCGACCATCTCCACGGACGCGTGATGCCCGATGACGCGCTCGATCTCTGCCGGATACACGTTGAATCCGCCGGAGATGATCATCTCGGTCCGTCGACCGGTGATGTGCAGGTACCGGTCCTCGTCAAGGAAGCCCAGGTCACCTGACCAAAGTCCGGTGCTGCGGAACGTCTTCGCCGTCTGGTCGCTGCGATTCCAGTAACCCACGGCGTTCGCTTCGCTGACGATGACGACTTCGCCGATCTCACCGGCCGGCAGATCGTCGCCGTTGTCGTCGACGATCCGGATCGAGCACATCGGCGTCTCCTGCCCGCACGAGGTGCGGATGCTGGTCCGGCCGTCGACCATATCCCGGTGATCCTGCGGGGTGAGGATCGTGGCCTGTCCGCCGCACTCGGTGAGTCCGTAGCGCTGCTGCAGGTCGCAGCCGAGCAGGTCCATCGCCCGCTTGGCGAGCCCCGGGGGAACCGGCGCCGACCCGTAACTGATCCGGCGAAGACTCGATACGTCCCGCGCCGGGCCCTCCTCGAGGATCTTGAGCGTGCGCTGGAGCATCGTCGGGATGAAGGTGGTGAACGTGACCCCGCTCCGCTCGATCTCGTCGAGCACCGCCTCCGGGTCGAACCGCTTGTGGATGACCATCGTCTGCCCGAGATAGGTCCAGGACAGGGTGCGAACCATGCCGCCTGCGGTGAAGAACGGCGTTGTCGCGAGGAAGACGTCCGAGCGGTTGCTCTCGGTGACCAGGGTCGTGTCGACCGCCTGCGCAAGCATCCCTCGATGGGTGTGAATGACACCCTTGGAGCGGCCCGTAGTGCCCGAGGTGTACAGGATGAACTGGATGTCGTCGGGCCGCAGCAACACGGCGGGCTCGTCGGCCGACGCTGTGCGCAACGCCCGGTCGTAGTCGGTGCCGCTGGTCGACCCGCCGATCTCCAGGACCACGTTCAGGTCGTTCAACTCGGAGCCGAACCGCTCGACCTGATCGGTGTGCGCGATGGCTGCCACAGCGCCGGAGTCGTCCCGGATGTGCGCCAACTCGTCTGCGGCGAGGCGGATGTTCACCGGCACGGAGACGACCCCCGCCTTCGCGCAGGCGAACGTGATCTCCGGCCACTCGATACAGTTCCGGGCGATCACCAGGATGCGATCGCCCTTCCGCATGCCGGCCGCATGCAGGTAGTTCGCCAGTCGGCGAGCGCGTTCGTCGACCTGCGACCAGGTGTGTGTCCGACCGCTTTCGATGACAGCCGGCTTGTCGGGGTACCGGCGGGCGTTGTTCTTTGAGATGTCTCCTACGAGCACATTGACCTCACTGGGCGTAGTCACGAGAGATGGCTTCTCGTGTTCGGACTCTGGATCAGATCAGGAATGCCAGCGTGTCGACGGGTCCGCCGGCGCTGATGAGGTGAACGGTCTTCGCGGCCAGGCGGAGTCCGTCCGGACTCCGGCGGACCTTGTGGATCACCCGACCAGCCCACACCCGCTGGCCCTGGCGGTACTCGAACAGTGCGAAGTTGGACGCCACGGTGACCGTGTCGTCTTCGGATGCAAGCACCTCCTGGTTGGAGAGCATCCGACGCATCACCGACGGTGGCGTCTGCGAGTGGCGGTTGCCTGTGTTGAGCTGTGCGACGCGGCTCTTGATGCGCCTGCGGTTGTCGTAGATGTACGACAGGTCTGTCGCGGGGTCGTCGTCGGCATGCATCGGAACCCAGTAGAGGGCATCGTCGTCCCACAGCAGTTCCCACTCGGAGTAGCGTGCCTCGTCCGCGAGACGCGCCTCAAGGTTCAAGAATGCCACCACGTCGGCGTCGGGCGCAGGAAGCGGCGTCAGCACGGATGCGAGGGCGTCGGTGTCGTCGATGGTCGTCACTGGTCGTTCTCCTGTTCGATTGTGGTGGCGGCGGGCGCGTCGGCGCCGCCGACGACCTTGGCCCACTGGCGGTAAAAGCCGCGCTGCGGCGTCTCGGCGCTCTTGTCGCTGTTGACGATGCCGGTCTCATCGGCGACGTCGGTCTCGACACCGCGGGACAGGCGCAGCCACTCCGGGTCCCGCGCCGCGAGACCGGCCTGGTTGCGCATCCCGATCTCACCGTCGTCGGCGATCAGGAATCCGGCGGGCCCCATCGCGCCTTCGGCGCGCCGCAGCGACTTCTGGTTGATCTCGTCCTGGCCCGGGAACATCGCAGCGGTGGTGTAGGCGATCGTCTCGTTGACCGAGAGCGGCTCGACGTACATGACGTTCATCTCGGCGAGGAACAGGTTCGGCCAGATCAGCGTGTGCGGCGGACCGACGACGAGGGCGTCGTGAGTCTTCTCCGGACCGTGCCGCTTCTCCAGCGCGGCCGAGTACTTCGGCAGCTTCTCGCGTGTCGTCCGGCCGTACCAGACAAACTCCTCGTCGATTCGGCGGTACTCGGCCGCGTAGTCGATCTCCGAGTGTCCGTCACCGATGTCACGGACGACGACCGCCGTCTTCGACGGAACGTGCGACACCTTTGCCGGCCGGACCGCGTCGTACACCGACGCATGGGTGAACAGCGCGTGGTAGCCGTCCACGTTGTTCTCGACGACCATCTTCCAGTTCGCCAAGTGACGGTGCTTCATCCAGTTGGCACGGAGGTCGATGGTGCCGGTCGGCGAGAGGTCCAGCAGACGATCGATGGCGCGGACGGCGCCGCCCAGATGCTCGGTCAGCGACGGTCCCTCAGCGGCGAGCGAGGCGAAGATGAAGCCGCCGTAGCTGTCGACGCGCGCTGCCTCGGCCAGGCCGAGCTCGGAGCGCACCCCCTGGAACGCGTCGCCGTAGCCTTCGCGCATCGGCACTGCGGTGAGCGAACCGGTGTTGCTGAACGTCCAACCGTGATAAGGGCACCGGAACGAGCTGGCGTTGCCCATCTCCGCGTTGCACAGCTTGTTTGCGCGGTGCGAGCAGCGGTTGAGCAGGACGCGGACCTCACCATCCTTGCCGTGGGCGACGACGACCGGGTTGGAGCCGATCTGCCGGGTCAGGTAGTCGCCCGGCTCGCTCACCTCACTGTCGTGAGCGACGTACACCCATCCGGTGCTGAAGATGGTGTCCATCTCTCGCTGGAAGATCTCCGGCGAGGTGTACACCGAACCGTGAACACGGTCCTCCTGCACGACGTCCCGCACGTCGAATTCTGCACGCACCTCGTGCTTCGGCTCCGTAGTTGTCATTTGTCGTCCTCCGTATCGGTCGAAGAGGGGAGTGCTAGGGCCGGGACGGCAGTCCCGGCGAGGTGTCGGAATCCGACGGAGACCTCGGCGCCGATCGGCGGCGTCGGGATCCCGGATGCGATGGCCGTGACGATCAGCCGGTGACCGCTCGACAGTTCGACGTCGACGATCGGATAGGGTTCGGTGCCGATCACGAGTCCGCGTTCAAGACGGTGCATGGTGGTCGCCGAGTGCACGACTCCGCGCCGGTCCACCGGTCGCCACTGCACCTGCGCCGCACCGCAGCCGTCGCACACGTGCTGCTCCAGGTCGAGAGCGAGGGAGCAGCGTCCGCAGAACGGGAGGACCAGGTCGCCGCGGCCTGCTCCCTCGTACAACGGCTCCAGTCGATCACCGTCGATCGCCGGGGCGAGTGACTCGGCGAGCAGCCAGTCGCTGTGGTCGGTCATGCTGCACGCTCCAGAATCATCGCGGCGTGGTGATCGATCCGCCCGCCGATGCCGCCGACGAGCGCGGTGGTCGCACCGGCCACCTGTCGTCCTTCTCCTGCGCCGCGCAGCTGCACGACGGCCTCGGCCAGGGGCGTCATCCCCTGCAGGTAGAACCCGGAGAGTTGACCGCCACCGGTGTTGACCGGCAACGATCCACCCGGGCCCGTGTGTCCGTCGCGGACGAACGCGCCGACCGGCGCACCGCCGGTGAGGTCGTATTCGTCCAACAGGATCAACGACACGATCGAGAACGGGTCGTACAGCTCCACCACGTCGAGGTCGGCTCGACTCATACCCGCCTGGGCGAGGGCGGCGTCGACGCAGAGCCGGCCGCCGCCGAACCACGATTCGCCGCCGGCGCGGCGATGCCGCACCGGGTGGTCGCGACCGGTTCCGCGAACGGTGACGCGCACGCCGTCACCGACTCCCGGGTCGGCGGTGACGATCACCGCGACCGCGCCGTTCACCGGACGTGCGGAGTCCAGGCGCCGCAGCGGATCCGCGATCATCGGACTCGCGTAGTAGCCTTCCGCGTCGAGCGGGGTCCTGATCACTGCCGCCGGATTGTGCACGGACCAGCTGCGCGCGGTCGTCGCCACGGCGCACAGGTCCGCTGGATCACCGCCGGTCACATGCAACCAGCGCTGTGCGAGCAGCGCGTACGTGGGCACCGATCCGAGCACTCCGCTGGCACGTTCGAGTCCTCGCGAGCCCGACGAGCCGCCGCTCTGCGCGTACAGCGAACCAGATCCCTTCCCGGCGATGAGCGGCGCGTCGGCGAATACGCACATCACCGTGCGCGCCTCGCCCGACGCGACCGCGTACCGGGCTCGCTGGATCATCGCGACGGTGGTGGCGCCTTTGATCTCGACGTGTTCAAGGAGTCGGAGGTCGTCGAATCCGCCCTGGGCGGCGAATCCCACGCCGAGACGGTCCGGGCGCACGCCCTGAGACGATCCGACGAGCAGGCCGTCGACGTCGGCAAGTGTGACGCCTGCGTCGGCCACTGCTCTCTCCGCGGCGATGACCGCCAGTTCGAGCGCACTCTGCCCGGCGACGAGGCTCATCTCCGTCATGCCGAATCCGACGATGGCGGCGTCGCGGACGGAACCTGCGCTCATCGACGGTCCCGATCCGATCGGCCGAACGAACGGTCGACCCGCGCACCGCGGTAGCTGCCGACGCGCAGCCAGTCGTCCCGGTCGTCCGGCGACGCCAGACAGAAGCTGACCAGTTCCAGCGGGGTCAGGAAGACATGGTCGTCGCTCTCGAGGTCCTCGACGAGCAGGCGGTCGCCGTTGCCCGAGGAGTCCACCGACACCCGCACCGCCGCGAACTCGTTCATCAGCGTTGCGAGCTCACGGCGCCGGACGTGCCAGTGCACCGACGGATCGACTGCGTTCTCGGCGTCTGAAGGGTCCCCGTTCGTCATGGGCATCAACCGTTCGCTCGTAGGAAGAAGTCTTCGGCGTCCGACCCGGTCCGACCGCTTGCCTACCGAGCCGCTTCCGCCGCATACTCTTAGCGTATACGAGTGTCAGAAATATTGTCTACATATCGAACCGATTACAGGACCATATGCCATAACATGCAGTTCACAGGCGATAATCGTGGTTTGTTTATACATGTACACAATGAACACTAAGCCAGCTCGACAGGAAGGAATCAGCATGACTGAGACATCAACCGCGACCCCGCAGGCCGACACGGACGCCTACCGGAGCGTCTGGACGCATCTGCGGGAGCTCGAGTTCCGGCAGGGCTACGCCGACATCGACGGGGTCCGGACCCGCTTCGTCGAGGCCGGCTCGTCAGACAAGCCGGACGTGATCATGCTGCACGGCACCGGCGGCCATTGGGAGACCTTCGCCCCCAACCTCGCCGCACTGGCCGAGCACTACCACTGCGTGGCCGTCGACATGGTCGGCAACGGATTCTCCGACAAGCCCGACTACGACTACGAGATCGCCGTCTACGTACGACAGATCCTGGGCGTGATGGCCCACTTCGACATGGACAGCGCCCACTTCATCGGCATGTCGCTGGGCGCCTGGGTCTGCGCCGCGATCGCTGTCGAGCATCCCGAGCGCGTCGACAAGGTCATCCTCATGTCCCCCGCGGGACTCATCGCGACCGCCTCGAACATGGCACGCATCCGCGCCGAGCGCACCGAAGCGGTGAACAACCCGACATGGGAGTCGATCCACAAAGTCTTCGAACACCTCATCGCCGACGAGTCGAACCGGATCCCCGACATCATCGCGCTGCGCCAGGCGATCTACCAGCGCACCGACACCCGCGAGACGATCGACCACCTGCTGATCCTGCAGGATGCGCAGGCACGCGACCGCAACCTGATCCCCGAGGCGGACTGGACCACGATCACCGCGCCGACGATGGTCGTCGCGTCCGGCAAGGATCACGGCGAGTACCAGAGCACGGCGCACATCGTAGCGGGTCTCATCCCGAACTCGGAGGTGTTCGCGATGCCCGAGGTCCGGCACTGGCCGCATTTCGAGGACCCGGACTCGTTCAACCCGGCCGCACTGGAGTTCCTCGCGAAATGAGCGACGGAGCCTCTCGACCAGACCCGGACGTACTGGCCCGCGAGCTCTACGAGGCGGAGCGGACCGGAGTGCCGATCCGCCAGATCTCGTTGCGCCACCCCGACATGACCATCGAGGACGCATACGCAGTCCAACGCGCGCTGGTCGGCTTGAAGGTGGCGGCTGGCGGCGTGGTCCGCGGCCGCAAGATCGGCCTCACGTCCAAGGTGATGCAGCGCGCGGTGTCGATCACCGAACCCGATTACGGCGCCCTGCTCGACGACATGTTCTTCGACGACGGCGGCACCGTCCCGGCCGGACGATTCATCCGACCCCGGATCGAGGTGGAGCTCGCCTTCGTACTGGGCCGACCGCTCGCCGGCCCCGGCGTCACCCTGTACGACGTCCTCGACGCCGCCGACTACGTGACTCCCGCGCTGGAGATCCTCGACGCACGCGTCCAGATGGCCGATCCGGAGACCGGACACCTGCGCACCATCGTCGACACCATCTGCGACAACGCCGCAGACGCCGGAATCGTGCTGGGCGGGCGGCCCGTCCGTCCGATGGAGACCGATCTGCGCTGGGTCTCGGCACTGCTGCTGCGCAACGGGTCGATCGAGGACTCCGGGGTGGCGGCGTCCGTCCTCAACCACCCGGCCAACGGCGTCGCCTGGCTGGCCGACCGTCTGGCGCCGCACGGGGTCTCCCTCGAGGCGGGCGAGGTGATCCTCTCCGGATCGTTCACCGCCCCTGTCTTCGCCGAACCGGGCGACACCTTCGTCGCCGACTACGGGCCGCTCGGGACGGTCTCCGTGTACTTCGAAAGGCCGACCGATGACTGACGCCCCCGTCACCCACACCGCCTGGACCGAGGCGCTGCGCCAGGACCGCCCGCGATTCGGGATGTGGATCGCCTCCGGCGACACGTACACGGCCGAGATCTGCGCGGGTGCCGGGCTGGACTGGCTGCTGCTCGACCTCGAACACGCGCCGAACGACATCCGGTCCACGCTCGCCCAGCTGCAGGCGACCGCTGCGTATCCGGTCCACGTGGTTGTTCGGGCACCGGACGGCGACCCGGTGATGATCAAACGACTACTCGACATCGGCGTCACCGATCTCATGGTGCCGATGGTGGACACCGCGGAGGAGGCGGCCGCGCTGGTGGCGGCGACGAGGTATCCGCCAGCCGGGATCCGCGGCGTGGGCAGCGCGCTCTCCCGGGCTTCACGGTGGAATCGCACACCGGGATATCTGACAGTTGCAGATACAACCGTCTCACTCACGGTCCAGGTCGAGTCGACGGCGGGCCTGGCCGAACTCCCCGCGATCACGAGGACCGACGGAGTCGACGCCGTGTTCATCGGCCCGGCCGATCTCGCGGCGTCCATGGGCCATCTGGGACGCCCCGAGCACCCCGACGTCGTCGCCACGATCGCGAGATCCATCGGAATCATCAAGGATGCGGGCGCGTTTGCGGGGGTCAACGCATTCAACCCCGACCTCGTGGAGACGTACACCGCCGCGGGCGCGGACTTCGTCCTCGTGGGCGCCGACGTGGCGATCCTGGCCCGCGGCAGCGAAGCCCTCGCCACCCGCTACATCACCGATTCCACCCACCCGACACTTGACTCAGGCGCTCACTAATCTGACAATAGTGTCACTAACGCTCGAGGTATCGAGCACGAAGACGGAAGGTGTCTAGATGGACTTGGACTTCAGTGCCGGGCAGGTGGAGTTCCGCGACGAGGTAAGGACCTGGCTCGAGGAGAACAAGCCCCGCGAGGAGCGCCCCCGCGATGCCGATGGCATCCGCGAGTACGACACCGCATGGCAGCGCACCCAATGGGAGGGCGGCTGGGCGGGGATCGCGTGGCCGACCGAGTACGGCGGCCGCGGGTTGACCCTCCTCCAGCAACTCATCTGGTACGAGGAGTACGCAGCACAGGGATTCCCGGGCATAGACGCCAACTTCGTCGGCACCTCGCATGCGGGGCCGACGTTGATCACCCGAGCGACCGAGGAGCAGAAGAACTTCCATCTGCCCCGGATCCTCCGAGGCGACGCGGTCTGGTGCCAGGGCTTCTCGGAACCGGACGCCGGATCCGACCTCGCAGCGCTGCGGACCCGCGCCGTCGTCGACGGAGACGAACTCGTCATCAGCGGACAGAAGATCTGGACGAGCTTCGCGACCATCGCCGACTACCAGGAGCTGCTGGTGCGCACCGATGCGAGCGGCTCCAAGCACCAGGGCATCACCTGGGTGATCTGCGATATGACGAGTCCGGGGATCGAGGTGCGGCCGATCGAGACCATCGAGGGCGGCGCCGAGTTCTGCGAGGTGTTCTACGACGACGTCCGCATCCCCCTCGCGAACGTCGTCGGCGACGTCGACGACGGATGGAGTGTGGCGATGTCCACGCTCTCCTTCGAACGCGGCACCGCGTTCACCGCGAACCAGGTCCGCCTCTCGAAGGTGGTCGAAGATCTCATCGAGTTCGCGCGCGACCACGTCGGCCCGGACGGGCGCCGCACGGCCATCGCCGACGACGAGATCGCTCGCCGCCTGGCACGTGCACGGGCTTCCGTCGCGTCGCTGCGGGCGATGACCTACGTCGGGATCTGCCGAAACATGACCACCGACACCCCCGGACCGCAGGGATCAATTCTGAAGCTCTTCTACGCCGACCTCGCCAAGGAGGTCGCGGCACTCGCCCTCGACGTCATCGGCGCCGATGCGCTGCGCAGCACCTCCCGGTGGGACCGCAACGGATGGGTCGGCAACTACCTCTACGCATTCTCGCAGTCCATCGGCGGCGGCACCTCCGAGATCCAACGCAACATCGTCGGCGATCGAGTCCTCGGACTCCCCCGGTGACGGAAGGAACCACACCATGAACCTCCTCCCCTCCCAAGACCAGCTCGAACTGGTCGCCGCGGCAGGCGACTTCGTGAGCGCTCGCGACCCGATCGCACAGGCCCGCAAACGTCGCAACGAGGCGACGGCCGTCGACCTCGACGTGTGGTGCGAGGGCGCCGAGATGGGCCTGCTGAGTCTGGGGCTCGACGAGCGATTCGGCGGGTCCGGCCAGCCGATCGACGACGAGGTCCTACTCGTCGCCGAACTCGCCCGCCACCTGGCTGTCGGTCCACTCCTGTCGTCGATCCTGGGCGCACGAGTCGCCGCCGAGGCGGGCGATCAGGCCCTCGCCGGCCAGATCAGTTCCGGATCCGCACTGGTAGGCGTCGCCGAGCTGCGCGGCGAAGGCACCGTCACCGCGGACTCCGTCACCGGTTCGTTCGATCTCATCGACTGCGTCGAGTGCAGTCACGCTCTCGTCGTGACGCGCACCGGCGCCGGTCTCGTGCGGATCGCGGACTTCGGCGACGTCACGCCGGTCGAGTCCGTCGATCCGGCCACCCGACTCGGCCGAGCCCGGGTCGACGCAGCACCGGTCGCGGTCTGGGTGTCCTCGGACGTCGACTGGATCTGGGCGCGCGCTCAGATCCTCAACTCCGCGTTCCTCTTCGGACTCGCGGAGGCGATCGCCGATCTGTGCACCGAGCACGCGAAGACACGCATCCAGTTCGGTCGCCCGATCGGCGTCCACCAGGCGATCAAGCACGCGGTCGTCGACATGGCGGTGCACGCCGAGTCCGCGTCAGCGCAGACGTTGTTCGCCGCCACTGCATTCGCCTCCCATCGCTCCGACGTCGAGTTCCAGATCCTCGCGGCGCGCGCCGTCGCAGGTCAGGCCGCCATGTCCAACGGAAGCGCAAGCATCCAGGTCCACGGCGGAATGGGATACACCTACGAACACAACGCCCACTACTTCCTCAAGCGCGCGATCGTGCATACGCATCTGTTCGCCGACTCGTCGGAGGTCCTCGCCGATCTACTGAGCATGGAGGCCGCACAATGAACCGCAGGGTGGCGATCGCAGGCGTCGCGTTGTCGGACGTCGGACGCGTCGATACAAAGAACCCGTACGAACTGATGGCGCAGGCGAGTCGGCGTGCGCTGGCCGAGGCCGGCCTCAAGCCCGCCGACATCGACGGCCTGGCCTCGACGAGTCAGGGCACACTGCCGCCGACCGACGTCGGCGAGTATCTCGGCATCAAGCCCCGCTGGATCGACTCGACATCCGTCGGCGGCGCATCGTGGGAGGTGATGGTCTCGCACGCGACCGACGCGATCGCGTCCGGCCACGCAGACGTCGTACTGCTCACCTACGGATCCACCGCCCGCGCCGACATCCGCAAGGGCCTGCGCGGCGCAAACCTCAACTGGGGCACACGCGGCCCGCTGCAGTGGGATGCCCCGTACGGCCACACCCTCATCTCCAAGTATGCGATGGCGGCACGCCGTCACATGCATGAGTACGGCACGACGATCGAGCAGCTCGCCGAGGTCGCGGTGTCCGCCCGGTTCAACGCGGCCGACAACCCCGAAGCGATGTACCGGGACCCGATCACCGTCGACGACGTTCTGTCCGGTCCGATGATCGCCGACCCGTTCACGAAGCTGCACTGCTGCATCCGGTCGGACGGCGGCGCCGCCGTCGTGCTCGTCGCCGAGGACCGGGTGCCCGATCTCGCGTCGACCCCCGTCTGGGTGCTGGGATCGGCAGACGCCACGTCGCACATGCTCACCAGCCAGTGGGACGACATGACCGTCGGACCCGCGTCGGTGACCGGTCCTCTCGCCTTCGAGCGCGCGGGCCTGACGCCCGCCGACGTCGACGTCGCCGAACTGTACGACGCGTTCACCTACATGCTCATGACGACCGTCGAGGATCTCGGATTCTGCGCGAAGGGCGAGGGCGGACCGTTCATCGCCGAGAAGAATCTGCGTCTGGGCGGTTCACTGCCGACGAACACCGACGGCGGCGGGCTGTCGGCCTGCCACCCCGGCCAGCGTGGACTGTTCCTCCTGGTCGAGGCGGCCCGTCAGCTCCGCGGCGAGTGCGGGCCCCGGCAGGTTCCCGACGCCGAGATCGCCTGTGTGAGCGGTACCGGCGGATGGTTCTGTTCGAGCGGGACGGTGTTGCTGGGGGTGGACCGGCCATGACGTCCGAGCACACACTGTCGGCGGACGGTCCGCCGCTCGACGACACGTTCACCGACACCGGCGACGCGTTGGAGGCGGCCGCGCGCGCATACGGCGACCGTCTCGCCTATGTGACCCCGACCGCTGCGATGTCCTTCCGGGAGTGGGTGGCCCGAGCGAAGAGCACAGCGGCCCTCTTCGCCCGCCTCGGTGTCGGCAAGGGAGACGTCGTCACCCTCATGCTGCCGTCGGGGGTGGATTACGCGGTCTGCTACGCGGCAGCGGCGTTCATCGGCGCGGTCACGACTGGAGTGAACGGCCGACTCGGCCCGGTGGAGACGGCCGCGATCCTGCACTCCTCGTCACCGACGGTGGTCGTCGCCGACACCGAGCACGTACGCACCACCGTCCCGCCCGCCGTGCGTGTGGTCGATCTCGCTGAACTGCACGACGTGTACCAGACGCCGGGCGACCCGGCCCGACCGCGGATCGAACGCACCGATCCGGTCGCGATCGTCTACAGCAGCGGCACCACCGGCCTGCCCAAAGGCGCGTGGTTCGACGCAGACAACCTCGCGGCGTCCGCCGCTGCCGCAGGCGCGATGAGCGCCCCGTTCGACCGCCGGATGACGTCGACTCCGTTCTCCCACGCCGGATACATGTCCAAGCTGTGGGATCAGCTGCTGTGGGGGACGACTCTCGTCATCCCGCCGACGCCCTGGACCGTCGACGGCATGGCGCGGACCCTGCGCGACGAACACATCACGGTGGGCGGCGCGGTCCCGACGCAGTGGGCCAAACTGCTCGAGCTCCCCGACCTCGACCTCACCTCGTTCCCGGATCTGCGGGTCGGCGTCGTGGCCACCGCCCCGGCCTCGCCCGACCTGGTCCGCGCCGCCGCATCGACGATCGGTGTCCCGCTCGTGGTCCGCTACGCGATGACCGAGGCTCCGTCGGTGTGCGGTACCGACCCTGACGACCCGCCGGAGGTCCAGTTCCGCACGGTGGGTAGGCCGCAGTCGGGCATGGAGGTGAAGATCGTCGACGACGAGGGACGACCGGTCGCCCCCGGAACGATCGGCACGGTCCGCGTGCGCGGCGGGACGGTGATGCGGGGCTACTGGAACGATCCGGAACTGACCGCACAGGCCTTCGACGCGGACGGGTGCCTCATCACCGGCGATCTGGGATCGCTCACCGATGCAGGCGACCTCGTTCTCGCCGGCCGCGCGGGCGACATGTACATCCGCGGCGGATTCAACATCCATCCGATCGAGGTGGAGCAGACCATCGCCCGACATCCCGGGGTGCGCGACGCCGCCGTGGTCGGCCATGCTGCGCCGGTGATCGGTGAAATCGGCGTCGCCTTCGTCGTACCCGAACCCGATGCGTCGCCGACGCTCGCCGAGATCCGCGAGTGGACGAGCGCCCGACTCGCGGACTACAAGGCCCCCGACCATCTCGTCCTCGTGGACGAGATCCCGCAGACTGCGATGTCGAAGACCGATCGGAATCGATTGCGCAGCATGGTCGAGGCTGACCCGCCCCCGCCGCGCCGCTCGCGATGACGATGCGGCACCGAGAAATCCGTTCTACCCGAGGAGAGTCGCCCGATGCGCGTCACCATCAGTCCCGACAACTGCGAGGGCCACGGTCTGTGCGCCCTCCACGCCACTGACGTCTACGAACTCGACGACGACGGGTTCGCGGCACCCGCCGACTTCGTCGTCCCACGGGGCCTGGAGAGCGCCGCACGCGACGGCGCGCTCCGGTGCCCGATGAGCGCGATCAAGATCGTCGACGAGTAGATCCGCTCCCCGAGGACGTCTGACGGGACGGAAGTCGTTTCGGCGCCGACTCCCAGGCCGCCAGGGCCTGGGACGTCGTCGCTGTGACCGAGATCCGGTCGGCGACCCAGCTCCACCGCTCGTCGAGGGCGGCAGCCGCCTGGTCCACCGGAACCGTCAGTGCGAACTCGTCGACGACCTCGTCCGGCACATTCGCCCGCATCTGTTCCCACGCGCCCTGTCTGGACAGGGCGTGCAGTCGCTCGTGGAGCCCGGACCATCCGTGGATGTCCAGGGCGCCGCGGTACGCGGGCGTCGAACCGTAGAACGCGATCTGTCCCCGCACGAACTCTCTCGCCTCGGCGATCTGCGCGTCGGACGTGCCGGTCGCGATCATCGGCGTCGTCATCACGGTGAAGTCGGCTCGCGACCGTCCCGCTGCCGCGAGGCCCTCGTCCACTGCAGGCACGAGCACGGTACGCAGATACTCCTGCGTGACGAACGAGTGCACGAGCAGACCGTCGGCGATCTCCCCGGCCACCCGCGCCATCCGCGGCCCCACCCCGGCGACAATCACCGGCGGATTGCCAAACGCGTTGGGTCCCGGATCGAACATCGGGGTCATCAGCGTATGGGTGTAGAACTCCCCGGCGAAGTCCAACGGCTCCGACGTGGCCCAACTCCGCCAGATCGCCCGCATCGCCGATACGTACTCGCGCATCCGGTCGGCCGGGCTCGACCACGGCATCGAGAACCGTCGTGTGATGTGCGGTTTCACCTGGCTGCCGACCCCCAGAACGACTCGTCCACCGGTCAACGTCTGCAGATCGTTCGCGGCGATCGCCGTCACCATCGGACTGCGTCCGAACGCGACGAAGACACTGGTCCCCAGGTCGATCGTCGGCGCCGACGAACTGGCGGCCGCCAGCATCATCAGGGGGTCGTGACAGGTCTCGCCGAGGAAGAGGCCCCCGAATCCGTGCTCCTCGATCGCGGCCGACAGTTCCCCGATCGGACCGATCCCGGGATCCACCGTCACGTCGAGCGTGTCGCTCCGTCTTGAATTCACATCGACCTCCACTCCAATTAAGAAGGCGTATTTAGGCAGTTGAACACCTGCACCTCACTGTAATACGCTAACTTTTAGCATAAATCGCATACGTAATTGACTGCAGAGGTGAAAACATGACGACGACCAGCGTCGGATCCCCGCTCCTGAGCGAGTCGCTGGACCGATTTCTCGCCGACAACGATCCGGCGACCATGACGACCACCGAGTTCCTGGGGCGCCGCTTCGATGCCGGGCTGGCCTGGGTGCACGCCCCGGTCGGGCTGGGCGGCCTCGACGCGGACCACCGAGATCAGGCGCCCCTCGAGGCCGCGCTCGTCGCCGCGGGAGCGGCACAGGGCGACAATTCTCGTAACCCGATCGGGCTCGGCATGGCGGCCCCGACGATCCTGGCCCACGCATCCACCGACGTTCAGCACCGGCTGCTCCGACCGCTGTGGACCGGCGAGGAGGTGTGGTGCCAGTTGTTCTCCGAGCCCGGCGCCGGATCGGACCTCGCCGGCCTGGCGACCCGCGCCGTGCGCGACGGCGACGACTGGGTGCTGAACGGGCAGAAGATCTGGAGCAGCCTCGCTCACCTGTCACGATGGGCCCTGCTCCTCGCGCGCACCGACCCGACGGCGCCGAAGCACAGCGGAATGACCTACTTCCTCCTCGACATGACGACACCCGGAGTGGATCCGAGGCCGTTGCGCCAAGCCACCGGCCGGGCCGACTTCAACGAGGTGTTCCTCGACGACGTCCGAATCCCCGACTCCTATCGCATCAGCGCCCCCGGCGAGGGGTGGGCGACCGCGCGCACCACGCTGATGAACGAGCGTTCGGCGATGGGGGACGCCGCACCGAAGCGCGAGACCGGACACATGGGTCGCCTGACGAGTCTGTGGCGTCAGCGACCCGACCTTCGCACCCAGGACGGGTTCGTCCAGTTGGTGGACGCGTGGATGCGAGTGGAGGTCGCCCGGCTGAGCAGCGAACGAGTCCGCCAGTCGGAGCAGTACGGTCAGCCGGGAGCCGAGAGCGCAGGCGCCAAGGTGACGGCGGCCGTCAACAACCAACTCGTCACCCGCCTGCTCGCGCGGATGGATCCGTCTGCAGCTCTCGACTACGACGACTGGTCGACCGAGATCGACACCGACGTCCGACCGGAGACGTTCCACTACCTCCGAGCGCGAGCCAATACCATCGAAGGCGGAACCTCCGAGATCCTCCTCGGCCAGATCGCCGATCGAGTCCTCGGCCTCCCCCGCGAACACCGACTCGACCCGAACACCCCGTGGCAGGAGATCCCCCGATGACGACGACCGCCCCGGCGACGGTGCCGATGATCGACGACCCGGTGACGACGGATGTCCGGTCGACCGTCCGTCGACTTCTCACGGCCGAGTGCTCGTCGCAGGACCTCCTCACGTTCGTCGCGGGCGACCGCGACTACAACGACGCCCTGTGGCGCCGACTCGGCCGCGACCTCGGGCTGACCGCACTCCTCGTCCCGGAGGAGTGGGGCGGCGCGGGCGCGTCGACCCGCGAGGCCGCCGCGGTTCTCACCGAGCTCGGTCGTGCGGCGGCACCAGTGCCGTACCTGTCCAGCGCAGTCCTTGCCACCACCGCGCTCATCGAGGCCGCAGTTCTCCCGTCCGCGGGCGTACCGGCCGCGCGCGCAGCACTCGACACCCTCCTCGACGGCGGAATCGGCGTCCTCGCCGTCCCGGCGACGCAGGCGCCGCGCGACCCGTGCACCCCCACGGCCGCCACGACCTCGACGTCCGATGGCCGGGTGCGCGTATCCGGAACCGTGACCCACGTCCTCGGCGCCGCCGACGCCGGGACGATCCTCGTTCCGGCGGATCACGACGGCCGGACCGCACTGATCCTCGTCGCCGCCGACACCGACGGGGTCACGGTCCGTCGACGGACCTCCATCGACCTGACGCGCCCGACCTCGGACATGCGGTTCGACGCCGTGTACGGCGAGATCCTCGCGCACGGCGACGACGCGTCACGCATCCTCCGGTCGTCCCTGGAGACGGCGGCGGCACTGTTGGCCGCCGAACAAGTCGGCCTATGCGAGTGGGCGCTGGACACCAGCGTCGACTACCTGAAGGCCCGGTACCAGTTCGGTCAGCCGATCGGGTCGAACCAGGCGTTGCGGCACCGGACCGCCCAACTCTGGATCGACGTGAATCACGCGCGGGCGGCCGCCGTGTACGCTGCGTCGACGCGGGCGTCCGGCAGCGACGACGCCGCGACCGCCCTCGCCCAGGCGCACTGCAGCGAGACCGCATTGCACCTCGTCGAATCCGCGATCCAGATCCACGGCGGCGTCGGTTTCGCCTGGGAGCATCCGCTGCACCTGTACCTCAAACGCGCGTTCGCCGACTCCGTCCTGCTCGGTGACTCGCAGACCCATCGTCGGGCGCTGGCCGGTTTCATCGACATCGCGGCACCCCACGCGGAGTCGTCCCGGTGACCGCGGGCTCCGCTCGGACCATGGCCGCCGACATAGCGCGGCAGATCGAAAACGAAGTGGTCGCCGACGGCTGGCGCGTCGGCACTTCGGTAGGCTCCGAGTCGGCGATCATGGACCGCTTCGGCGCGAGCCGATCAGTCGTCCGGGAGGCCTTCCGGATCTTGGAGAGCCGCCACGTGGCGACGCCGCGCCGCGGTCCGGGAGGCGGGCTGGTGGTCACCGCACCGGACCTGTCCACCGTCCTCGACCAGGCGTCGTTGTACCTCGAGTACAGCGGATTCACCGCAGACGACCTGTTTCAGACGATGGAGCTGCTCGAGATCGCCGCGGTCGAACAGGTGGCTGCGACGATCAGTCGGGCCGATCTCGACGGTCTTCGCGACACTCTCACCGCCGAGGCCGAGGTCGATGATCTGCGATTCGCACCGTCGACGGTGTACACCGAACTCGCCCGTCTCACCGACAATCCCGTGCTCGCACTGTTCGTCGACATCGGCAACAACCTCAGCCGGACCCATGGGATACGGCCGTCGCAGAGCGAACAGCGCTGGATTCATCAGCACAGCGTCGACCTGGTGGACGCGCTGGCTGCCGGTGACGCGCTCGCCGCTGTTCGGACGGTACGGCGACGGATCCGAGGACTTCGCCGACGCCAGTCGGTGACCAGCACACGCCACGACTCGACAGGAGTGCAATGACCCCCACCGACCTCGTTCTCGTCGACCGCACCGACGCGACCGCCACGATCACCCTCAACCGCCCGGACGCGCGCAACGCGCTGTCCCGAGAGCTCGACCGACAGCTCAGGGACCGGATCATCGAGGCAGACGACGATCCCGAGATCTCCGTCATCCTGCTCGCCGGTGCCGGAGGAGCGTTCTGTGCCGGGGTCGATCTGAAGGAGCTCGCCGCCACCGGGTTCACCGGCGACGACCGGACCGAGAACTGCATCGATCGGGTGGCCGCCTGCACGACGCCGGTCATCGGACTCGTCGACGGTCCGGCGGTCACCGGCGGATTCGAACTCGCCCTCGCCTGCGACTTCCTGATCGCCTCGCCGACAGCGCGGTTCGCCGACACGCACTCGCGCGTCGGTATCGTTCCCGGCGGCGGGCTGACGGCGCGCCTCGCCGACACCGTCGGCATCCGCCGAGCCCGTCAGCTCAGTGCCACCGGTCAGTACATCGACGCGCCGACCGCGCTGGCCTGGGGACTGGTCAACGAGGTCGTCGAGTCCGCTGAACTCCTGACCAGAGGCATCCAGATCGCGACGACGTTCGCCGCCGCCGAGTCGCGTACGCTCCGCGCGGTCTGGTCGCTCTACGACGGCATGTCCGCCGACGCGATCGCCGACGGCGTGGCCCGCGAGCGTGCGACGAATGCACAGTGGTCGGCCGCGATGGAGGCCGTCGCCGAGGCCGGCGCAGCGGTGATCGAGCACGGTCGCGCGCAGAATCGCGAACGGTAGCGCCCCAGCGCTACTCGGCTTCGGCGATCACGCCGTATCCGGGATGCCGCGTACCCGCGGCGTCGAACGCCTCGGCGGCCAGCCGCCACACGCGCGCAGTCCGGTCTGCGGAGTCGACGCCGAGGTCGGTGAAGTATCCGCGAGCCAGCCGGAAGCGGCCCAGGTCGGGTATGCGGACGACGTGCGAGAAACCGTTCGCGATCAGCAGCGGATCCTCCAGGAGTCCGCCGGCAGGCGTCACCCGGCACACCGGAACGCCTGCCCGCGACAATTCCCCGATCCACTGCTCGACCGGCTGCTGCGCGACCGCCACCGCCACGCCGTCGTGAGTGAGGCTCACCGCCGCGGTCGCCGACGCCAACGCCGACACCTGATCCGGGGTCTGCGCTGCGACGGCTATCCATCCGTCCGATGCGCGATGATAGCGGCGCCACGGCTGGGGTCCGCGGTAGTCGCGGTCGCCGTCCTCCGGGGCCGGACAGCCGGGGAAGACGGTCAGTTCGGCCAGCTGAACATACGACGCCGCTGCGGCGAGCGACGAGCCGGTGTGCTCACCGCGCCGCCGAGTCGTCGTGGAGAAGACGGCGGCCAATGCCGCGGCCGCGGCCAGCGCACCCGTGCAGACGTCCAGGATCGGGGCCACCGCGGTGACCGGCTCACCGGATCCGCCTTGTGCCCGTGCCATACCCGACAGGCTCTGCAGGACGGGATCGAACGCGGGGGTCTCGGCATGCGGGCCGTCCGGACCGTATCCGGACACGGAGACCTTGATCAGCCGGTCGTTCACCGCTGCAACGCTCTCCCGGTCCAGCCCGAGACGGCGGGCGACCGACGGGCGGAGATTGTCGATCAGGACGTCTGCGTCGGTCAGGAGCTCCACCATCGACGCCCGACCAGCGGGTGTGCGCTGATCGAGCGCACCGATCGTCTTCCCGTAGTTGACCGACGCGTACGACGGCGCGTAGACGGCGTACGGGTCGCCAGACGGCGACTCGACCTTGGCCACCGACGCACCGAGATCGGACATGAGCGCGCCGACCGTCGGCCCGGCGAGGAACGTGCTCGCGTCGAGCACACGCAGTCCGTCGAGCGGGAGTCGCCGAGGCTCGGAGGTACCGCGCTCGGATGCCGGCACCGGCGCCGGGTCGCGCCACACATCTGTCGCGCGCAGGAACCGGCTACGAGTCGGCAGGGCTCCCGGGCGCACCGTCGCATCGGTGAACCAGAACGGTGTTCCCGGCTGCACCACCTCACCCAGGTCGGGATGCTCGCGGGTCACCGGCGGCGCTGCGGACGCGACGAAGTCGCTCATCGTCCACTCGACGCGCGACTGCACGGGCGCGCACGGCACGCCCGCCGCGGTCAGCGCGGCGACCCACTCGTCGCGGGGCCGCGTCGCGAAGGTCCGCTCAAGCTCCGGGGAAACCGTCGCAGCGATCTCCGGTCGATTGACGTTCATGAACTCCCCGTCCACCCCGGGCATGACCATCACGTCGACCCGCCCGAGCACGTCCAGCGCAGGAAGGAAGAACTCGGCGGTCAAGGCCGCGAGATGGAGGTACTCGCCGTCGGCGCACCGGTAGACGCGGAAGCTGGGGCGGCTGTCGGGTCGTCCACCCGGGGAGAGGACCACATCCACGTCGATCCCGGTCATTACCAGGGTGCTGAGCGCCGCGGCACCGGCATCCAGTCCGGTCGTGACCAGGGTCCGTCCCCGTCCGGTCTCGGTCGCCTCGATCAGCCCCGCCACCGCCGCGACGGCGCCGAACGCGCCGTGGATGCCGGCCAGCACCGAGACCACCGATGCGATTGGGGTACCGGGATCGTACGATGGGTGAACCGAGGCGAATCCGCTCAGCGCCGACAGCAGCAGAGGATCTGCGGGAAGGTCGCTCTCCCGACCGACCACCCCGTACGGGGGAAGCTGAACTCGCACGAGACGCGGATTCGCCGTTCCCGCCGCCGCCGAATACAGACCGGTCCCGTCGTCGAGCACCACATGCGCGGACTCGGCGAGTCGAGCCGCCTCGGCGGACGAACCGACACCGGCGAACCGCTTGCCGCGGTCCCAGCCGAGCGTCTGCGGGTCAGCGAGGTCGCGCTCGGACGATCCGACCGTGCGGACGACGTCGGCGCCGAGGTCGGCCAACAGCATGCCGGCGAGGCGGCACGCCTGTGACGACGACGACTCGAGGACACGCACCCCGTCGAGGGGGGTCGGAGCCGGATCCGAAGACAGTTGTTTCATGGGTGCCGCTCCTGTCGTGCGGGATAGGTACGGCGCACCCAACGAAGACGGGTGCGCGCGTGAGGTGCTAGATGAGCGGGGACATTGCCCCGTGACGATAATGACGACGAAACGGGCGTCGTCCGGCCCGAGAGCCGCGATAAGCTCTTTCACCATACGGTCAGCTGCTGCGGTTCGCACCGATTTTCCTCGGTTTCGGCGGTCGGCCCCGACCGTTTGGGTAAACTCGACCTGGGCTCGACCGATCGTCGCCCCATCCACTTCCGCGCCAACATTCAGACGTGCACGCGCGACTCCCGCCGTCGACGGCACTCACCCACGATCGGCCGAAGCCCCGGGCGTCCCGAGTTCCGGCGATCCACATCCGAGAAGCAGGCAGGCTCGAACCGTGACGAAACAATCCCATGCCACTGGGGAACAAAACGTGGAAGAACGCAGATACGACGCACGCACCGAGATCCGACTCGGCACCGAGCGTGTCGACGGCTCGACTCCCCATGTTATGCGGACCCGGATGATCGGCTTCGACGACGACCTCTGTGTCGGTCCCTGCCTCGGTCTGCTCGCGGCCACCGTCGACGCCGCAGGCGGCGCGATCAACCACGACCTGCGCGTCGACGGCTCGTGGACGGTGACGACCGAGGTCTCCCTCGATCTGGTGCGGCACCGCGTCCGCCCCGGGGACGTCGTAGACGTCACCCCGACGCTCATCGGCTACGACGACACCGGCGCCCTAGCCCGAACCGATCTCGTCGTCGACGGTTCTCTCGTGGGTATGGGCACCGTCCGGTCGTTCTTCGTTCGAGGTGCTCTACCGGAACTGGTCTACCTCGACGTCCACGCCCGCCCGGCGGCCACGACGATCGGCGACATGCTTGCGATCGGCCGCCCGACACGTCCCGATCAGGTCGGCGTCCTCATTCCCGAACGCGACGAGCTACTCATCAACGACTCCGGCGCGACGAACGGCGGGGTGGTCGCCGCGTGTCTGGAGGTCGCCGCGCACTGCGCGCTGCGCGACGCCGGACGGCCGGAGCTGTCGACCGGATCGATCCGGATCAGCTTCCTCCGCCCGTTCGCCACCGAGCCGGGTGCGCACTACACGGCGTCCATCATCCGCGCCGGACAAAGCACCGCCACGATCGACGCGGCAGCAGTCCTGGCATCCGATCAGGTCGCGGCCACCGCGCGCGTCACCGTGTACTCCTGATCGCGGTACCGGGCGGGCAGCCCCGAACGGCCGGCGGCCCCTTCCGGGTCCGTCGGCCGTTCGACGAGGCACATGCCTCCAGACTGCTCTAGCGCGGACCGAACCGCTGCGCGCCGTCGAGTCGCACGACCTCGCCGTTCATATACCCGTTGCTGAGCAGGAACGTCGCGGTGTCGGCGTACTCGGCGGGCTCGCCGAGTCGTTTCGGGAACGGCACATTTGCGGTGAACTTCGAGATCGCCTCCTCGCCGACGGCCTCCATGATCGCGGTGCGCATCGTGCCCGGCGCGATCGTGTTGACCCGGACGCCGACGGCGCTCAGGTCACGCGCGGAGGCAAGGGTCAGGCCGATGACGCCCGCCTTCGCCGCCGCGTACGCACCCTGTCCGATCTGGCCTTCATAACCTGCGATCGATGCAGTCAAGACGAGCGCACCGCGCTCACCGGACTCGAGGAGGTCGGCACCGGCCACATCGGCAGCGATGAGTCGAGCCACATTGAACGTGCCGGTGAGGTAAAGACCGATCATCTTCTGGAACCCGGCAAGGCTGGCGGGCGACCCGTCGCGACCGACCATGCGCTCGGCGATTCCGAAACCCCCGTGCGCGACGACGCCGTAACGCAAGCGGCCGAGCTCGTTCGCCCGGGCGATCGCCGCCTTCACGCTGTCCTCGTCAGTGACGTCCGTCGATACGAACGCGACGCGATCACCGAGCTCTTCGGCGAGTCGCTGTCCCTTCTCCTGGGCAAGATCGGCGATCACGACGGACAGCCCCTCGCTGTGCAGCCGTCGGACCGCAGCTTCCCCGAGGCCGCCGGCACCGCCGCTAACGATGACGGACGCGCCGTCGAACCCATTCACTGCCATGTCATTCTCCTTCGATTCGTCTGAAATTCTGGAACGCTCTGTTGCGAGGACGGCTCAGCCGACCAGCGGATCACGCGGCATCCGCAGGATGCGCTCGGCGATCGTGTTGCGCATGATCTCCGACGTCCCCCCTGCGATGGTCAGACAGCGCGCGAACAGGTAGTCGTGGGCGAGTTTCTCAGCGGCGCCCGTCACCACGTCGACACCGGCGAGATCGACGCCGAGTTCGGTGATCCGCTGCGAATGTTCCGCCCGGATCAGCTTGGTGACGTTCGCTTCGGGACCGGGACCTGCGCCGATGACTGCCCGCACCGCTTGGCGCAGGTTGAGGAGTCGGAGCGCGTGCGCTTCGGCGACGATCTCACCGACACGGACGACGCCGCCGTTCGCGTCCGACCGGTCGAGGATCTCGACGAGATCGGGTACGCCGAACGCGATCGCCCCGCTGCCGCCACCGATGGACACGCGTTCGTTGCCGAGGGTCGCACGTGCGACCTTCCAGCCCTCTCCGACACCGCCGACGACGTCGGAGTCCGGTACGAAGACGTCGTCGAAGAACACCTCGTTGAACAGGGAGTCGCCGGTGATCTCGCGAAGCGGCCGGATCTCGACTCCGTCGGCCGACAGGTCGATCGCCATCATCGTCACACCGGCGTGCTTGGACGCTTCAGCGTCGGTGCGCACCGTGGCGAGTCCCCACTGGCATTCGAGCGCGACACTGGTCCACACCTTCTGCCCGCTGACGAGCCACCCGCCGTCGACCTTCTTGCCCGATGTTCGAACGGCTGCCGCATCCGACCCGGCGCCCGGCTCGCTGAACAGCTGGCACCACTGCTCCTCGCCGCGCAGCATCGGCTCCACCCAGCGACTGCGCTGCGCGTCAGAACCGACCTGGGTGATCGTCAGCATCACCCAGCCGGTGATGCCGAGTTCGGGCAGGTCGATTCCGTCGAACTCCTCCTCAATCACCAACTGCTCGACGGCGTCAGCGGCTCGGCCCCACGGCCGCGGCCAGTGCGGAACGAGGTAACCGCTCGACACCAGGCGGCTGCGACGATCGGCTTCCGACAGCGACCGGACCGTGTCCGCCTCGGCGCGCGCGTTCGCGCGGTACTCCTCGGCCGAGTCGGGGAGCTCGAATCGAGCTCCGTGACCCTCGCCTGCGCGATAGGCCGTCACGACGTCGACCGCCGGATCCGCGCCGTCCTTGAGCAGCGCGGCCATGGCCGTCGCGCGCCGCAGGTAGAGGTGGGCGTTGTGCTCCCAGGTGAACCCGATGCCGCCGTGCAGCTGGATGTTCTTCCGCGCGTTAGCGAGCTGGGTCGGCCCCGCGTACGACGCGGCCACCGCCGCGCCGAACCACGCGTCACGGACGTTCTCGCTGCGCGCCGCATCCCATGTTGCAGCGACGGTGGCCTCGGTTGCGACCAGCATGTCGGCGCAGTGGTGCTTGACCGCCTGGAACGTCGCGAT